>JBAXYY010000093.1:0-9630 GCA_041670585.1 Treponema sp.
GTAAACATTATCTTTGTTTTGCTTTCTCTAAAAAAATATAGGAGAAAATAAAATGAATATGTCAGAAGAAGAAATGAATGAAGTTGTAAATTCAATAAGAAGCAAATACGACAAGAAATCAACACGTCAGGAAAAAGTTGAAGAAATAGAAAACCTTGACCAAAGTGTAACTTCTGCGGGTACTGTTTGGGCTTTAGTGTACGGAATAATAGGTGCGCTTATTTTTGGAACAGGAATGTGCTGTGTAATAATTTGGAACAGAATGGTTTTTGGAATTATCATTGGCTTGCTTGGTATGATTATAATGTCATTGGCAATTCCAGGAAGAAAGCTTGCAATGGAAAGACAAAAAGCAAAAGTTAGCGGGCAAATAAAAAAGCTTTCAGAAGAAGTTCTTGAATAAAGTGAACTGTCCACTTCGACAAGCTCAGTGAACTTTGTTTGCAGAGCTTGTTTTTTTTAAAAGTGCATATATAATTGCTGTATACGTAAATAATGTGAATCACGTCATTACGACCGAAGCAGAGGAATCTCTTTATTCATTATACTAGGAGAAAGTTTTATTATGACAGAAAATGATGTAGAAAGGCTTTTAAAAATTTTACCAAATGATTTAGGTATGTTTGTACTTGCTGTTAATTCTTTGGTGGAAAAAACTCTTCGTGAAAAATATAATAAAGTAAAAGGTGCTGAAGAAAATTTTAGTATATTATTTGGTAATTACATTGATGATTTTATTTTGCATAATCCTAATGACTTTAAGATGAAAAATTCACTTAGAGAAATGTTTAGAAGCCATAATTTTTCAAATGAAGTCAGGCACATGTTTGCAAATCTTTCTAAAGATGAGGCTGCCGCAACAATTGCTTCGTTTGTTCAATTTACAAAAGCAGAACATTGTGAAAGTTATCCGTCTGTAAAAAAATTAGAAAAGAATCTTGAAAGCTGGAATAATAAAGAGCCTTTCTTTGGTAAAGGTGAAGAATTGCAAGCCGCAATGAAGCGCATTGAAGATCTTTCAAATAAAAATAAAGACTTGTCTTCAAAAGCAAATGAATATGAACAATTGCAAAAACAATATGAGCTTCTAACGGCACAAGAAAATTTTGTACAAAAACAATTAGAATCTACTTCAGACAAACTTGCACAAAAAGATGCAAAAGTAAATGATCTACGTCAAAAGAATTTTCAAACTCAATCAGATTTACAAAATCAAAAAAAGCAGTTGCAAGAACAAATAGAAAAGTTTAAAGAAACGGAACAATATATTTCTGATGTCAAAAGACTTTCTTCATACACAAGAACACGCATGGACTATGAGCAGTCAATAATTAGACTTACAAATGAACAGGAATCTATAATTGATTCAATTAATCTAAACAAAGACTATTTAATAAAAGGTGCCGCAGGAACTGGTAAGTCTCTAGTTTTAATTAAGGCATTGGAAAAAGCTGTTGAAGATTCTAATGGACAGCTCTTTAATCAAGAAAATCAAATTCAGTTTAGGCTTTTAACATATACAAGAAGTCTTGTTCAATATAACAAATATGTAACTTCACTTTTAAAAACAAAAGTGCCGGACAATTCTGTTATTACCGCTGATAGTTATTTATTTATGTTGCTAAAACATTATTATCCAGAAAAACAAATAGAATATTCTTTTCGCAATTTTGATAAGACAATTTTTGAAGGAAGTTCTTTATCTGCAGAAGACATGTACAAAGAAGCCGAAGATTTTATTTGAGCGAATTTTATTTCTAAGAAAGAATATCTTGAAGAAAATATTCAGCGCACAGGTATGAATGTTCCATTAAACAACAGTCAACGGACAGAAGTTTGGAATGTAATTGAAAAGGCAGAAACTGTTTTGCAAGAATCAAATGTTTGGCCAAATATGTTTGCTGCAGTGATGATAAAAAGAGCAATAGAAAATGATAAAGATAAAACTTTTAAAACAGAGTATTCCTTTATTGATGAAGCTCAGGATTTATCGCCAGTAATTCTTGCAATAATAAAAGAGACAACTTCAAATGCTGTATTCTTAGCAGGTGATTCAGACCAGTCAATTTATAGAAAAGGCTTTACTTGGAAAAGATCAGGAATTGATGTGTCTGGAAGAACAAAAATACTACATACAAATTTTAGAAATACAATTCAAATACATGACTTTGCAGAAAAATATAGAAATAATTTTAAAGACAAAGATTCAGAAACTCTGCCAAAAGCTTTTAGACCAGGCCCGCCTGTAGAATTTACTTTAAGAGAAAGTTCACAAGCTTTATATAAAGAAGTAATTGAACAAGTAAAATTTTGCATTAACATTTTATCTTACGAGCCAGAAAATATTTGTATAATTGCGCCACGTAATGATAACTTAGATAAAATAAACAACATGCTTACTGATGAATTGAATCAAGAGTCACAAAAAATTGGAGCAGCTGATTTTTCCTTTGAAACTTCAAAAGGTGTTCGTCTTACAACATTGCAGTCGTGTAAAGGTCTTGATTTCCCAGTGGTCTTGTTGATTGCAGATCATCGTGTTAGATTCGATTCTTCTTATGACGAAGAAACTAAAGATACACAGCAGCACAACTTGATTTATGTTGCAATGACAAGGGCAATGGAAATGCTGCATATTTTTAGTATGGAAGAACCAACTGCCCCTGCAATTATTGACTTGCTAAAAGTGCGTAACTATTAACAATGTATTTTGAAATTAACACCACTTATCCTCTAAAATAAACCACTTATCAAAAAAATAATGATTTAAAATCATTTCTCTATTAAAGTTCAATTATCAACTTTTCTAGGAGGAAAAAATGAAAAGAAAAATAAATAAATTCGCAATGATGTTTTGTGGTTTGTTTTTAGTAAGTGAAGGCTTTAATTTATTTGCAGAAAAAGCTAATGAAGAAAAATCATATTTTGCTACAGAAGATGTTCATAGAGGCTTGTCAATTTCTGGTCTTTGGGAATCTGATTCACTTAAAGCTGGAGGTGGTTTTGAATTAGGAATTCCTTTATCAAAAGAAAAAAGAAATTTTGTTTGTAGAGATTACTTTACAGCAAGCGGATATGGATGGTATGCTGGATTAAGTGAGATTTCTGTTGGTAACAAATTGCAGTTGGGTAATAGAATAAACTCTGAAAATTTTATTGTAATTCCTTATGGATTTGTTCAAGTAAATGCAAGCATTCTTTTATCAGCAGAAAAAGAATTCGGTTTTTGGATTGGCGGTGGTGGAGGATTTGAATTTCAGTTTCATCCAACATCCTCATTCTTTATAGAATATGGAGGAAGAGGTCTTATTCCAAAAGCCACAGGCACTTCGTTCTTGACAATAGGATATAGACAATACTTATAAGATGAAAGTTACAATTATAATTGATAGTAAATGTAATGAGCCTGTTTGTGAAATTCACACAGCAAATGTTTCTGAAGAAATTCAAAAATTTGTTGATGCAGTAAATTCTGAGTGTGTAACATTTTCTACTGATAAAGATAAAAATCTCTTTATGATTTCAGCTTGGAAAGATGAAACTGTTACACTCTTAAAGCCAGCAAATATTATGCGAATATATTCTTGCGTAAAAAAAATATTTGCAGAAACAGAAAATGAAACTTATGAATTAAAATATCGTTTATATGAAATTGAAAATTTAATCTCAGAACATTCACTAAATCAATTTATAAGAATTTCAAACACAGACATTGTGAACTTTGATTTTGTAAAGAATCTTGATATGAGCTTATCTGGAAATATTTGTGTTAACTTCATAAATAAAACACGCACTTTTGTTTCACGACGTTATATGAAAAAAATTCGTGAGAAGTTACAAATTAGATAGAAATGCAAGAAATATTTTAGGAGCACTTATGAATAAGATATTAAAGACCATAAAGAATATTTTAAAGAGAGGACTACTTGGAGGAATAATTGAAATTGCAATTTCATATATAATTACAGTGATAATTTCATCTTTTGTAAATGATGGTTATTTCCATCCTGTTGTTCCTGAATTAATAAATGTTTGTGGAACTGAACAAAATGCTATTATATTTCAAACAATTTTGAGTTTTGGAATAGGATTTATTATTGGAATTGCAACGCTTGTTTGGGAAAATGATTCATGGAATCTGTTTTTGAAAACAGTTATTCATTTCTTGTTGATTATTATTGCGGTTACACCTGCTGCTTGGTTTTGTAGATGGTTTCCTCACAGTGTTAAAGGAGTGTTATTTTTCATAAGCTATTTTGTATTTGTATATGCAATCATTTGGGTTGCAATGACTGTTCCCCAAATAATTGCAATAAAAAAAATAAATCAAAAGATCAGAAAATAATTATTTCTTCTGCTTTCCCAAGTACGCTTCTTTCACTCTTTCATTTGCAAGAAGTTCAGCACCTGTTCCTTTAATTACAATGTTGCCTGTCTCTAGAACGTAAGCAATGTCCGCTGTTTTTAACGCCATGTTTGCGTTCTGCTCAACAAGAAGAATTGTAACTCCTTTTTTATTTATCTCACGGATGATTCCAAAAATCAGCTGCACAATAAGTGGGGCAAGTCCAAGTGAAGGTTCGTCCATCATCATCAGCTTTGGGCGGCTCATAAGTGAACGGCCTACTGCTAACATTTGCTGCTCTCCGCCAGAAAGTGTTCCTGCAAATTGCCAAGAGCGTTCCTTTAAACGAGGGAACAAACTGTACACCCATTCCAAATCATCTTCAATTTGTTTTTTATCTTTTCTAAGATATGCGCCAACACGCAAGTTTTCTTGAACAGTCAAATCTGTAAAAACACGCCTGCCTTCTGGAACTAAAGAAATACCTTCTGCGCAAATTTTATTTATTGCCATGCCGCATAATTCTTTATCTTCAAACTTAATTGAGCCAGTGCTTGATTTTACAAGTCCGCTAATTGTTCTAAGAAGTGTAGATTTTCCAGCGCCGTTTGCTCCAATTAGCGTTACAATTTTTCCATCAGGCACTTCTAGATCTATTCCGTTGAGGGCCTTTATTCCGCCGTAAGAAACTTGAAGGTTTTTTATGTTAAGCATCTTTGTCCTCCCCAAGATATGCTGTAATTACATCAGGATTGCTTTGGACTTCAGCAGGTGTGCCGCTTGCAATAAGCGCGCCAAAGTTTAAAACGTAAATTCTGTCTGAGATGTCCATAACCAAGTCCATGTGATGCTCAATCATAAACACTGTTAATTTAAAATCATTTCTGATTTTGTTTATAAAAGAAGTAAGCTCTTCTGTCTCTTGCGGATTCATACCAGCCGCAGGTTCGTCTAGCAAAAGAAGGCTTGGTTCTGTTGCTAGTGCGCGTGCAATTTCCAAACGGCGCTGACGGCCATAAGGCAATGATGTGCAAAGCTCGTCTTTTACATCATACAAATCTAGAATGTTCAAAAGCTCAGACACTTCTTCACGCTGTCTTTTTTCTTCTTTCCAATTAAGTCTGAATGTTGCAGAAAAAACATTGCTTGTGCGCCTTAGATGTTTTGCAATAAGTACGTTGTCAAAAACAGTCTGTGACTTCCACAACCTAATGTTCTGAAAAGTTCTTGCAATTCCAAGTTTTGTTATTTTGTCTGGAGTAGGCTCAAGGTGATTTTTGTAAGCACCACGTTCACCGCCGGCATATAGCTTTTTCATTTTCCCACGCGGATAGTTTTCTATAATTTCTTTACCGTTGAATAAAACAGAACCGTTTGTTGGCGCGTACACTCCTGTGATTACATTGAATGCTGTTGTTTTGCCAGCGCCGTTTGGCCCAATAAGTGAAACTATTTCGTCTTTGTTTACTTCAAGAGAAAGCGAGTTCACTGCGACAACACCGCCAAACTGCATGGTTATATCTTTCATTGTTAAAACATTTTCGCTCATTTTGTAACATCCTTTGTTTCTTCATATTCATCAGGAGAGTCTACATTTTCTTCTGTAGAAACTTTTTTTTGCTTGCGGTTTTTTATTCGAGTCGGCAAAGACTTAAAGAACTGCAGCATTCGCGAAACAGAGAATTCATGTTCGCCCATAATTCCTTTCTGATAGAAAAGAACAATAAGCATAATTACTACAGAAAAAACAACTTTTCTAAAGCCTGGGCGCAGAAGCGGGACATGGAACGTCCCTATGTAAGTGCTGGCGTTGTCTAGGAAACGAAGCCACCATTCTGAACATGCAATAAATAAGAATGAAGAAATGCAGCTGCCTGTTACACTGCCAATTCCACCAATTACTACAATCAAAAGAATTTCGTATGTCATTGCAGACTTGAACTGGCTTGCCTGGATTGTAGTTTGGAACATTGCAAGAAGCGCTCCAGAAATGCCCGCAAAGAAAGAGCTGATTGTAAAAGCAAGACGCTTGTGGTGAGCGAGGTTTATTCCCATTGCCTCTGCCGCAACTTCATCATCACGGATTGCCTTGAACGCGCGCCCGTAAGTTGAATTAATTAGCAGAACAATTATTGCAATGCACACACCAGAAACTGCGAACGGGAACAGCACACTTTTAAACACAGGATATTTTCTAAGAAGGTTAGAGCCGTTTGTAACTACACCAAGCTTGTCCCACTGGAAAACCGCACGAAGAATTTCCGCAAAACCTAAAGTAGCAATTGCAAGGTAGTCTGACTTTAAATGAAGAACAGGAAGCCCAATTAAGAATGCAAAAATTGCCGCCACTATTCCACCAAGAATCATTGCTGGAATTACAGGAATTGAAAACTGAATAATGCCGCCGTTAAAATACTGGTACACAGCTTTTCTTTGTTCAACAGGAATTGTAAAGATTGCGTAGACGTAAGCTCCAATCATCATAAAGCCCGCCTGCCCTAAAGAAAACAGACCAGTGAATCCGTTTAGAAGATTCATAGAAACTGCAACAAGCGCGTAAATTGCGCCCTTCTTTAAAACAGTGAACAGCATTGAAGTTCTAGGAAGCACATGTTCAAGAATAGAAAGCACAACAAATAAAAGTGCAAGTAAAGAAAATCCTACAATCATGTCGCGTTTTTTATTTGCATCAATAAGAGTGTGCTTTGTTAATATTTGTTCCACAATTATATCTCCTTAAAAAAAAGTAAGCCACGGATGGCGTTCTTAGAAGTAAGCAGTTTTGCATAGTTAAAACTGCAGTTAAAAAATTGCATGGACGTAATTTTTTAAACCTTGTCCGTTGCTTTTTCGCCAAAGATTCCGGTTGGCATGAACATAAGAACTACTATAAGCAAAACAAAAGTAAAGGCGTCGCTGAATGTAGTCCAGCCCAAACCTTTGATAATATTTTCACATATACCGATTATGAATGCGCCAATCACCGCGCCTGGAATTGAACCAATGCCACCAAAGACCGCCGCAACAAAAGCTTTAAGTCCCGGCATTGCGCCAACAGTAGGAGTAACCCCTGTGTAATTTGAAAAAAACAAAATTGAACCAATAGCCGCAAGAAACGAGCCAATAACAAATGTCATGCTAATAACAAAGTTAAGCTTTATTCCCATAAGCTGAGCTGTTTCAAAATCCTTAGAAACCGCCCTCATTGCCATTCCAATTTTTGTATGGCGAATTAAAAGCACTAGACCTATAACAAGAAAAATTGTAAGAAACGGAGTAATAAGTGTGACACGTTTTGTCATAGCTCCAGCAATTTCAATTGAATCACTTATCCACGGAATTGTAGGATAATATTTTGTAAGGCCGCCCGTAATGTACAGCGCAAGATTTTCCAAAAGATAAGACATGCCGATTGCAGAAATCATTACAGACATACGTGGAGCATTTCGTAAAGGCTTATAAGCAAACCTTTCAACTCCAAATCCCAAAAGACAAGTAAGAATGATTGTAAGCGGAATGGAAACATAAAGCGGGAAGACCGTATAAAGATAAATCATTATAAGACCCGCCGCCATAAAAACATCACCATGTGCAAAGTTAATCAATCTAAGAATTCCATATACCATAGTGTAGCCAATTGCTATAAGCGCATACTGTCCGCCTGTAGAAATGCCTGCTAGAATATATGGAAGATTTGTTTTTAAAAATTCCATCCCGTTTACTCCTAAGTATTAATGTCATTCCGACCAACGTGGAGGAATCTCTTATTCAAAAGTACATTTGCATAAGAAATTGCCACGTTACTTTGTTCCTCGCAATGACAGAATTTATTGTACTTTCTGAACAGCAATGAACTGCCACTTGCCAGTTTCATTGTTTACTTGTTTAACATAAGCAACATCACGTTTAGCGTCGCCTGTTTCATTAAATTCAATTGCGCCAGAAACGCCGTTGTATTTTACAGAAGGAAGAGCCTCCATAACGTCAGCGCCCTTTGTAGAAGCAGCAGCTTTAAGAGCCTCAAGTGCTGTGTAATAAGCATCAAAGCCCATTGCAGATACAGCAGAAATTTCATCGTTGCCGCCGTTGTTTGTCATAGCAGTTGAATTTGTATTCACATAGTTTTTGAATCCTGTAACAAAGTCAGTTACCTGTTTGTCTGTGCTTCCTTCTACGAAGAATGTTGTTACATAAACTTTTACATTTGAACCTTTAGCAGCTCCAAGAATTACGTTAGAGTCCCAAGTGTCGCCGGCAAGAATTGGAATAGAAAGTCCCTGAGTGTTAGCCTGCTCAATAATAAGAGCCGCCGCTTCAATAGAAACTGGAGAGAAGAAAACATCAGCATTCTGATTTTTTGCGTTTGCTACATAAGCCGCAAAGTCGCTTGTTCCATCTGGGAATGTTTCAAATACAACATCTCCGCCCAACTTCTTAAAAGCTTCTATAAAATAGTTGCAAAGACCAACTGAATAATCATCACCAAGTTTTGCAAGACAATATGCTTTCTTAGCACCAAAGTTGTCATTGGCAAAGTTAGCAAGAACTGTTCCCTGGAAAGGATCAAGGAAGCAAATTCTAAAATAATGTTTGTTGCCCTGAGTAACCTGTGGGTTAGTGCAAGTAATTCCAATTGCAGGAATTTCTGCATTTGCAAAAGTGTCGCTTGCTGCAATAGAAACGCCTGAGCCGTATGAGCCAAGAACTACAGAAACGCCTTTGCTAACAAGCTCAGAAGCCGCAGTAACAGCCTTGTCGTTAGAAGATTCATTATCAACAATTTCAAGCTGAACTTTATATTCTTTGTCGCCAATAGTTACAGTTGGTGTCAAAGAGTTAGCATACTGAACGCCAAGAGTTTCCTGTTTACCGCCAGCACCGTTATCTCCAGAAGCAGGTTCGTAAACACCAATCTTTACAACATTTTCTTTGTTACCTTTGCTGCATCCCATTACGCACAACGCAGAAACTACAGCAAATAAAACCGCAAGAGTCTTTTTCATAAGTTAACCTCCACTAATTAAATTAACTAATTGTCAATAATACAATAAATTAAAAGTGAGTGCAATGTAAAAATAGGAAGTTTAAAATAAAAAATACGGGCGTTCCGGTAGTAAACTGCCGTCGTGCTTAAATCCCTAACGCAAGATTGTGATTAATAAAATCACTGCTGTCCAATAAACTAACAGGTACTTTTAAAAAGTTAATTTCCTTGTTATATTAAGTTCACCATAAACACAAATAAAACAAGGAAATAACTTATGTACAAAAATACTACAATCTTA
>JBAXYY010000094.1:0-9385 GCA_041670585.1 Treponema sp.
GCGCTGCTTGCGTCAAAGACTATTGAATCCCAGTCAAATACAAGTGAAATATCTTTTACCGCAATTTCATAGCTGCTGCCCATTGTTAAGTTTGTAAGCGTAAGAGAGTCGCCCATGCTAAATGAAAAGTCTATGTAATTATTACTTGTCTTATCATATTTTGTTAAATCAATTTTTGGATAGTCATTCCAAGTCTTTTCTTCTAATGTTGTGCTGCCGTTACCGCTCAATGAAACATTTTGATTAAAATCAAAGAAAGTAGAATTTAGTTTTATTCCAATATTGTTACCTTCTGGGAATGAGTTTATAACATTGCACTTTAAACCAAAGCCATTGCATTGTGTCGTTGTAGCAACACCACTTGCGTCATGTTTGAAGTGATCTGTAGTGCCGCAAAAATCAATTGATTTTACATATTGTAGAAGTTCTGTTGGCACTGCAACTGAGCCAGAAGAGCCGTCTGTTGGTAATGAGAAAGAAGTCTTCATGCTTGAATATTTATCGCTTGTAAAATTAATTTTTGCTTCTTTTATGTCTGTAATTGAAGTCCCAACTGTTACTGTCATTTTTGGATCAGCCGCAGCTGTTTCTCCAAAATCAATTGAAGCATTTTCAAATTTCATTGCAATTGTGCCAGTAACCGCAAGGTTGCTTGAGGTGTCGTCAACGGTAAGTTTTTTATCCGCCAAGTCCAAGTACTGATTCATTAATTCAGTGCTGCCTGCTACATTTGAAGGTGACAAATCAGAAATCCCTATTCCATTGAACTTTAAATTTGGTGTTAAAGAAATTCCTGAGCATGTCCATTCACTTGGAAGAGCTGCCTTTATAGAAACACCGCCTGTTCCAATAATTAAATATTCAAAATACCCTTTCATTGAAGACATATCTATTGATTGATTTACAGTTATGTCTGAAAGTCCCAGCGCAGAAGGAGATGCTGTAATACCACTTATGCTTTTAATTGAAGTATCTTCACTAAGGCTCATTTCAACAGTGTAATTATGAGTTATTGGATTAAGTAATGTAAAATTTCCACCACTTATTGTTCCATCAAGAACTATTGTAACATATTTTGGTAACTCTTTATTGCTTATATCAAGCACTATTGTTCCACCGTCAGCTACGTTAACTTCTGAACTTTGAACTATTATGGTACCTGCTGAATTTTTTATTACCGCCTTAAGTGAAATTTCATAGTTACTTGCAAGAACCTTTGTATCAGTTCTTGTAAAGACCATATTTATTGCCGAACCTGTTCTATAAACAATTGAATCTGCAACACTACCTGACACTGTAATGGAATTGTGATTTTTGCCTTCATCATCTTTTAACCACTCAGAAGCACTAACTGGAGCAGCATCAGAAACTAACTCTGGTATTTCATAATTGCAATTGCCCATGCTTAACGTACTATTCATTGAATTCTTAACTGCTGTATCAATATCAAGAGATTGCGTCTGAGTAACATTCTTTGAATCTGCAGGAATATCTGGAATTGAAATTTGCTGGTCAAAAGAAAAGCCCATGTCTGAAGAATTAAAAAGCGTGTCTAAATTAAACCCTTTAAAATAACTTCCAATGTCAATAGGCACTTCATAAATAGGATAATGAAGCAAATACGCAAGAGTATCATCACCGGCAGGAGTATAATCATAAAGTGAAGCAGTTGTTCCTAAAGAGTCCTGAATTGTATTTTTAAGCGTGCTTACATCAAAAAAATCAGAAGTATTTTTACTTATAGTGCCTAATGACACTTTATATTCAGCGCCAGTTGCAACAGAAACAGATTCTGGTTTTTGCAAATTAGTAAATTGCTCACAACTAAAAAGCAAAAGTATTGTAAAAACCGAGATTGTTATTTTTAAAAAATTATTTTGTCTTTTCATAAATCTCCTTCAAAAAATCTGACTTATTTAACGCCATTTCTAAAAGCTTAAGCTCTTAGAGGCTCCTTGAATTATAACACAAATATAGTAATATATCATTATGTAGATAAGTAGCCTTACACTTGCCCATGCTCATTAACACTATTTTTACTTACATACCCTTTTTCATTGCAATGAAGCTCTTTTATTACATTAAAATATAGCATTTCAAAGTCAAAATCAGAATTTGGTGCAAATTCCTTCATTACACTTTTTATTTCAATCTTATGATTTATATTTTTTTCATTAAATGAATCAAGCAAGTTTTCAATTAGTGCTTTATTTTTTTCGTATTTTTTTGTTTGTTCATTATTCATCATTATAAAAAACTTTGTACCACTTAATCTATAAACATTTTCTTCTGAAAATACTTGCTGCAAATACTGAGCAACTGTTTTTACAGCTAAATCACCTGCAGAATAACCATCAACAATATTTATTTCTGAAATATTTGGAATATAAAAAAGTGCTAAAGAAAAACCTTCTTTTGCCAACTCACTTCTTTTAGTGTCATGCCACAAGGAAGCTGTGTTTTTACAACCAGTCAATATATCTTTATATGCAGACTGCTCTATGCCTTTTGATCTTTCCTTAAGTAATTCATCATTCAGAGTTTCATTTATTATTAAAGCCCCGCAAACAACAAAGAATAATAACATTCCAAACCGGCTAAAGAAAAAGAAATCAGTTATATTGCCTTTTATAAAATATAATAAGTAATCTATAAGTATAAATGTTCCAGAAATAATTAAAATCATATCAAACGCGCTAAATGTTCCATTTTCTGTAATAGCTTCTCTTATTGTTATAATAATCATAAATAAAACAAATAAGCCTAAAATCATCATTATATATGCTCTTGTCAATGAAAAAGGAAATTCAGGCAAAATAGCAGTAAGACAAACAATGAAAATATTTATAGGAGTAATAGCTGTAAATATTCTTGACATTATGTCTTTATTTGGCATTGTAGTTCTTTCTTTCATAAACTGCAAAAACAAGAGCGGATAAGCTGACAATATTATTGTTGAAATAAAATATAATGAGAAGCTGTTTTCTGCAAAATAATAACCTATTCTTGATTCACAAAAAAAACCTATTTCGCAGAATAACGCAAAAAAACTCCAGTATAAATATTGCATCAATGACTTCTTTCTAATAATTCTAATAAATAAATAAATGCACAAAGAAATTATACCAAGAACTAAAATTATAAATATTGGAATTGCTTGAAAAACACACGACCTAAAATAACTATTTAAACATACTGTCCGCCATCCAAAATAGAAAGTTGGCACTTTAGCTTTTTTAGCTGTATACAAAAAATTATTTATCCTTAAGCTTTCTGATAAATAAGAAGGAGTAAATCTAATTGTTAATATTACATTTCTTTCAGTTGCTTTTGGTATAGGTATGCAATGAATGACTGTACCACATTCTGAACCCACATACTGCTTGCCATTATTTCCAAAAGAATATAACTGTTTTTCACCAACACCAAAGTCTGCAAAAACTCTTACTTTTTGATTGTGAGTAATAAAGAAAATAACAGGAGCATCTGCAAATTCTGATTTTTTTGGATTAGGTTTCAAAGAAGTATTTATTAATTGTTTGCTTAAGATTGAATATACTTCATCTGGATAAAATGTTTTAGTAATAGTAATTGAGCTATTTACATTTGACCCTTTGTCTTCAGTTACACTCCAGCCTTCTTCTAATTTTTGCCATCTTTTAGCATTTTCTAATACTAAATCTTGCTGCCAAATATCAGATTTACAAGCAAAAACTGTTACAAGAATTATAAAAAGAGTTAATATTAAAAATATTATTGCCTTCGTTATTTTCTTCATTATATCCATTATAACATGAATTTTGTAACAATTACATTTTATCTTAAAATTTATTTAAAAAAGTGCACTGTCTGAGTTAACAAACAGTGCATTCCTGATGGGTTATATTTTGCTAGATTCTACTTTTTATCCTTAAGTAAAACTGCAAATGGATTGTACATCATGCCGTCGTCGCTTCCGTAACGGTGGTCGTCACGTCTTTGAGGACGTTCGCTTCTTGAGTAACCGCCACTTGGACCGTTGCCGCTTCCGTGTGGTGCAGAAGATGCGCCTGCTCCTTTTTTAACCACAACAACACGCTTTGCTCCCGGCTTGTGTGCTGCTTGAGTAGAAGAACCCATGCCTTCATGCTGAATTCTGTCTGCCGCGTCTGATTTTAAAGAAAGGCTTATTCTTCTGCGGTCTGTATCTAGTGCAATAATTGTGAACTCTTTTATATCGCCAACTTTTATAACTTCCATTGGGTCTGTTACAAAACTGTCGCTTAGTTCGCTTACGTGGATAAGACCTGTTTCATGCAAGCCAATATCTACGAATGCTCCAAAGTCAACTACGTTCTTGATTTTTCCAGTTACCTTCATGCCAACAGTCAAATCTTCAAACTTTACAACGCCCTTCTGCATAATTGGAGCCGGGTAGCCGTCACGTGGATCGCGGTTAGGTTTTGCAAGCTCGTCCACAATATCAGTGATTGTTGTGTCGCCAATCTTGTATTTTGCTTCCAACTGTTTTTTCAAATCTGCGCTTACTTTTTCATTCTTCTGAACTAAAGGAAGCACTTCTTTTGCAACTTCATAGTTTTCTGGGTGAACCCAAGTGTTGTCTAATGGGTTAGAGCTTTCTGGAATTTTTAAGAAGCCCGCGCACTGTTCAAATGCTTTTGGCCCCAAACCGCTTACCTTCTTTAAATCTTCACGGCTTGTGATTTTTCCATTTGCGTCACGGTAAGCAATAATTTTTTTAGCAAGGCTTGAGTTAATTCCAGAAACATATTTTAAAAGGCTGGCAGAAGCAGTGTTCAAGTTAACACCAACTTGGTTAACAACAGAGCCCACAACTTCATCAAGAGTGTCGCTAAGTTTTTTCTGATTAACATCATGCTGGTAAAGACCAACACCAATTGCCTTAGGGTCAATCTTTACTAATTCAGCAAGAGGGTCCTGCAAACGGCGGCCCATGCTAATTGCGCCACGAATTGTTAAATCAAGCTCAGGAAACTCTTCACGTGCAATATCACTTGCGCTGTAAACAGAAGCACCGCTTTCATCCACAACTGTGTATGTTACGTTAGGGAAGTTTTCTGTAATTACTTTAGAAACAATAGCCTGCACTTCAGGACTTCCGGTTCCGTTTCCTACAGCAACAACTTGCACTTCGTACTTTTTAATTGCGGCCTTTAAAAGATTGTAAGCTTCGTCCGGGTCTGCAACTTGCTTGATTAAGAAGTAGCCCAAGTATTTGCCAGTTTCATCAAGAGCAGCGCATTTTGTTCCAGTTCTAATTCCAGGGTCAATTCCTAAAACACGGCTGCCTTTAATTGGCTGTGTCATAAGAAGATTCTTTAAGTTTTCACTAAAAATGTTAATGCCATGAGAGTCCGCGTCATCTGCTTCATCGCTGCGTATTTCACGAACAACAGCTGGAGAAAGCAAACGCACAACTCCGTCTTCAATAGCTTCTGCATGATACTTATTATTTACTTTTGCCTTTTTCTTTAACAAAGCAACTGCGCTGTCAACGTCAACATCAATTGTAACTTCAAGAGCATTTTCTCTTTCGCCACGGTTGATTGCTAAAATACGGTGAGGCTTTACTTGGTTAAGAGGCTCGCTGTAGTCCCAGTACATTTGGTATACAGAAGTTTTCTTTGCCTGTTCAGCATCTGTTCCGTCCGGCACAACACCTTTTGTTGTAATTGTTCCAGTTGCCAAATAATGGTCATGCAAAGCAGTGCGGTTCTCTGTGTCCTGTGAAACTCTTTCTGCAACAATATCCTTTGCCCCGTTAATTGCATCTTCTACAGTTGCAACATCAAGCTCTGGATGTTCCGCATCAGTTTTAACAAATTCCTTTGCTTTTTCTTCAAATGCTTTATCATCAAGCTCAAGCATAGCGTCCGCCAAAGGATCAAGACCTTTTTCTATAGCGACCATGCCGCGAGTCTTCTTCTTCTTTTTGAATGGAGCCCACAAGTCTTCAAGACCTGTAAGTGTTGTTGCAGTCATAGCAGCTTTATAAAGTGACTCTGTAAGTTTGCCTTGACCAAAAATGCCCTTTATAATTTCAAGACGGCGTTCTTCTAGATTTTTATATGTTGTAAAAAGATGGTCAGAATCTCTAACTTGAACTTCATCAAGAGAGCCATGCTTTTCTTTTCTATAACGTGCAATAAAAGGAATGGTGCAGCCTTCCTGTACCAAGCTAATAACCGCGCTGACTTGAGCAACTTTTATATTAAGCTCCTCAGCAACCTTTTTCATAATATCGACTTCATTTACTGTAAGTGCGTCGATTTGTTCTTGTGTAAATTCCATAGGGCGACATTTTACGCAATATTTAACTTCTCGTAAAGTGGAAAAGCCTGTGGATAATTAAAAAAAATCTGTCATTTGTTTTTTTGGACTAAACTTGTATGGAACAACCCGCAGTTCCGCTTTCGCTCCAGTCTTGCAACTAACAAACGTTAGTCTACTTTTATTTATAAAACTACCACTCGTATGCCTTAATATCATTCTCTTTTTTCAAACATACGACCGTTAGTTGCAAGACCGCCTACGGCGCTGCTCCATACCGGAGTAACCTTTTTACAACGAACGGTAGTTAGTTTGTTAAATCGAATGGCTAACGTTAGGTTGTTATTTTCTAGCAATTGCTTATATTATAAATAAATATACTAACTAACTAACGGTAGTTAGTCTTTGTAAGGGCCAAGAAATTTCTCACCGTCAAAGTGAATCATATGGTCAGGATTATCAGCAATCCAAGCTTCTGTTTCCCAAGCAATATCATGGGCAAACTTAATAAAAGTGCTTTTGTCAGGAAAAGCAGAAATAAAAACTAAATCTACATTTACAGAAGAAAACAAATCTTTTAATTCAATATATCTTTTGCTGTCAACAGGCCCATGAGAAGTAACAGATTCCACTAGAACAAGCCAACCTTTCTCTTTAACGTACAAAATTACATCAGGCATTTTACCATGTTCCTGTACATTAAAAAGTAAACTTCCAGCAATTTCTTGATCGTAATATCCCCATTTTTCTCCTGTATCACCAATGTAGACCAAAGTGCTGTTTGGTAAAAATCTAGGAGCCATATTTTCTATAATCTCTTTAATAAGCTCACTATGTTTTCCTGGAGAAAGTTGAATAGAATGTTCCTCTCTTATTTTCACAGAGATCCTTTTTATTTCTCTTTCAAGTGCATATTTCTTTGTAAGAGTGCTCTGATTCTTTTTAAAGTTTTCCAACGCTTTATCAAATTCAGAAGTTCCATATTTTTTAATTACTTCAAATGCGGCAGGTGAAATTTGATAAACAGCTTTTGGACTATTAACAGGTCGTGAAGAATCATCTGGATTATAAAGTACAATTCCTGCTTGAACTAATTGATGTGTACTAAATCTTCTAAATGTTTCACGAGTATTTGGTTTATATTCTTTATGATAATTCGTTCTAGTAAAGTCCATCATAGGAGTAATTCCAATTAAAGGTTTTTCTGCATGTTCCCATTCTTTTTCTGGAGTCATATTTAAAATTGCTAACAAACAATATGCTGTCCTTTCATTTAATTGAGCCTTTGGCATTTCAAACTTATTTAGAATATCAATTGACTGTTTTATTTTATCAGAAATTTGCTGCCGTAGATTTTTCATTTAAACACTCCATAGATATAGAATCAAAAATTCCTTGAGACCAATGATTATGTTCTACTAATTTAGCTCCCATTTCTTCCAACTGTACATTTGAAGGATATGGAAGATTTCTTAAATCTGTTGCATTCACCTGTGTGTGCCCACTAAAAAGTCTAAATTGCGAATCCAAATAACTTGTATTCAACCAAACAATTAAACCATACGCTATTTCTTTTGAAAGATCTTTCTTATCAACATGAAAAACATTTAAATGATTTTCAAAAGCAAAAGATTCTGCGTTAACATCTTCACTTGAAATTAAAGAAGCTACAATTCTTTTTTTCTCTTCTTTAGTAGAAAATCTTTTTACAACAACATAATAACCAGCTGGAACAAACATGTTTTCCGTTTCTTTAGTGCACAAGATTGCATTTGGTTTCTTAGATTCTTTAGGCCACTCCAATCTATAATTTCTAAAATGTATTGGATAAAGTAAAGGAACAGTGCCTTTCTCTGGATTTTTCTTTATAAAATCCTTTACCCTAAAATCAACAATTGTTCCTGTTGAAACAGATATACCAGTTTCCTTTAATGAAATAAAATTTGCGTTCTTAGTATAAGAAATAACATTCTCTTTTTGACCAGGAATAGGAATGTTTATATAAAGTTCCTTATCATTTTCATTTACAATTGAACTAAATTCAAAAAATTGTTTTTGAACATTTAAAAAATTAGCATCAGAAGAATATGAAACTTCAACATTTTTTTGTTTTGTTCCTCTTTGAAGCATAATGATTATGTTCTCTTGTAAAACAGACTCATCTTTAAATGCGTCATGACGTGATTCAAAAAGATGTATTTTTTTTATTGAACAAAAATCTAAAATAAACTTTCTAAAAGGCTTGTAATAAAGTCCATTGCAGAAACTTCTTGGTACAATCGCAACCAAATATCCTTCTTGTTTTAATAAAGCAATAGCAGCACCTATAAAAGCGGAATAAAGATTTACAGTTTCAAGTCCAAAGCATCTAGAGAATTTTCTTGCTGAAGATTTTGCTTGTATTTTTTTATATGGAGGATTCATTATTATATGAGAAAATTGTTCATTAGTTCCAAAAGTATATTCAAAAGAAGTCTTTTCCAAAAAATCAGAATTGTATATTTTAAAATCAAAATTAAAAAGATTTTCTTTTTCATTCAAAAGATTTTTTTTCAATTCATATATAACATTTGAATCTAAATCATAAGCAGATAATTCTATTTTTGGATTGTTCCATTTTTCTGTAGCAATTCTATTTAATAAAGCACATGAAAGTGCACCTATTCCAGCTCCTGGATCAAGTATGTTTATAGATTTATTTGTTGCAGGGAACAAAGAAGCCATGTATTTTGCAATAGAAAACGGAGTAAAATATTGCCCAAATTCTTTTTTATGAGAATCATTAGTTTCTTCAGCATGAGCTAATCTTTCTGTCTCTATTTTTTCTGCAATTTCGTACATATCAATACAATAACATTTTTTTTACAGATTTACGACTATTTTGCACTGAAATCTACAAATTCATAAGTTTTACATTCTCACTGTAAAATCTAAAATATTTTTCGAATTCTCTTGACTATATAATATTATACTTAGTATAGTATTATTAACAAGACAATATTGTTAAAAAACATAAGGAGGCACTTATGGCATTCAATTCGGGCACCACAATGCTCGATGCCGTTGTTCTTTCTGTCGTAGCGCACGATGAGGA
>JBAXYY010000095.1:0-9369 GCA_041670585.1 Treponema sp.
ACAAAGACGAAGTTGTTAATTCTATAGCTTGGGCGCAAAAAAGGAATGCTGTTTTAAATCCTACAAGCTCTTTGGCTTTTGAAGTTCTTGTTGCTTACGAAAAGTTAGCTGACACGGTTGAAGATAAAAATGCAATGATTCAGTCTGTTGCAAGCATTGCAGCTGACACTCATTTTGTAACACCTGTTAGAACTAAGGCTCTTGACTTGCTGCACCAGCTTCAGTCAGGCGGTTCAAGTTCTAATAAATCTTCATCTGCTGAAAAATAAGCATTTAAGTTCATCTCTAAAAGCTGAAGTTTTTAGAGGCTCCCTTAATATAAAAAAAGCTGCCTGTTTTTTCAGTGCAGCTTTTTTTTTGCTTTGAGAGATATGGGATTCGAACCCACCACCTTCGGCTCCGGAGGCCAACGCTCTATCCAGATGAGCTAATCTCCCTTTTTTAGTTTAGTAAGAATAACTATTAACAATTTTATTGTCAACAATTTTTGGAGTTTTTAATGGAACCTATAGTATTGGCTTCTTCATCACCAAGAAGACAGCAGATTTTAAAAGAGCTTGATATTCCCTTTATTGTACACCCTGCTAACATAGAAGAAACTTTTCCTAAGAACATTTCACTTTCAGAAGTTCCGGAATTTATTGCTTCTCAAAAAGTGAACGCTGTTATACATTCACTTCCTGTTGACCAAGAAATACCTTGGGTACTTGGAGCGGATACAATTATTTTATATAAAAATAAAATTTATGGTAAACCAAAGGATGAGGACGAAGCTTTTTCTTTCTTAAAAACACTCCAAGGCAACACTCACAAAGTCATTACAGGACTGGCTCTTTTTAACGGAGAGCTGCATTACCTTGCAACAAGGACAAGTGTTAACAAAGTTACATTTGCGCCTATGTCTGACGAAGAGTTAAATTGGTATGTAAAAACTAGCGAATGGCACGGGGCGGCGGGCGCTTATAGAATTCAAGGGCTTGCTTCCTGCTTCATTTCTAAGCTTGAAGGCACAGAGAGTTCTGTAATGGGCTTGCCAATCTTTGAACTTTGTGATATTTTCAAGGAGCAAAATTATTCTTTTAGAAAGTAATTTTTATTTAAAAAATTTTTTTGCCGAGTATGTTGCGGACCGTTAGTCTTAGCTCATATTTCGATCTTCCGAACTGATTTTATTGAATATTTATATTCATAACTCAGCTACGAGAAATAAGGTTAGGTGGAAGAATCCACAGGCGCTTTATGCGTGCGTTTTGTTTCGTTACAAAAGGCGGTTTTTCCGGTGAAGGAGTTAATCATGGCAGTTGTAACCATGAAGAGTCTACTTGAGTCTGGAGTTCACTTTGGACATCAGGTAAAACGTTGGGATCCTCGTATGAAGAAATACATCTTCACACAGAGAAATGGCATTCATATCATTGACTTGCAGAAGACAATCACAGCTATAAAAGACAGCTATGATGAAATCCGCAAAGTAGCATCTGCTGGCAAATCAGTTCTTTTTGTTGGAACTAAGAAGCAGGCACAGCAGTCAGTACAGAGCGAAGCAGAACGCTGCGGTCAGTACTATGTAAACAACCGCTGGCTTGGCGGCACACTCACAAACTTTTCTACAATCAAAAAATCACTTCTACGCTTAAAGAAAATTGAGAAGATGGAAGTAGACGGAACTTTTGACAATCTTACAAAAAAAGAAGTATCTCAGCTTGAAAAAGAAAAAGACAAGCTTCAGAAAAACTATGGTGGAATCAAAGAGATGAAGGAACTCCCAGGAGCAATCTTTATCATTGATACACACAAAGAACAGATTGCCGTTGCAGAAGCACACCGTATGCACATCCCGATTGTTGCTGTTGTTGATACAAACTGCAATCCAGAAGGCATTGACTTCCCTATTCCAGGCAACGACGACGCTATTAGAGCTATCAGTCTTTTCACATCAATCATTGCTAACGCTGTAATTGAAGCTGACAACGACCAGGGCCTTAAAATCATTGAAACACTTGACAGCGATGACGAAAACGTTGCTACAGATGCTTCAACAAAGAAAGACGACGAGGAAATTGTTGACTATTCAAACTATCAGCCTACAGAAACTAAAGAAGAAGATGTAAAAGCTGACGAGAAAGATTCACAGGATTTGATTGACGAAGATAAAGTCTATTCAAAATAAATAAAAAACAAATGCCTGCTTGTTAACTCAGGCAGGCATGAATTGATACGGAGTTATAATATGGATATTACTGCATCAATGGTAAAGGCACTTCGCGACAAAACAGGTGCTGGTATGATGGAATGCAAAAAAGCGCTTGTTGAGGCAAACGGAAATGACGCTGAAGCTGAAAAACTCTTAAAAGAAAGAGGACTTGCTGCAGTTGCAAAACGTTCAGAACGCGCTACAAGCGAAGGTCATATTTTTGTACGCCAGCAGGGAAATAAAATTGCAGTTGTAGAGCTTGTTTGCGAG
Source organism: Treponema sp. (assembly GCA_041670585.1). GTDB lineage: Bacteria > Spirochaetota > Spirochaetia > Treponematales > Treponemataceae > Treponema_D. Next base: position 2,465 of record JBAXYY010000095.1, read on the forward strand.
ACAGACTTTGTTGCAAAAAATACAGACTTTATTAAAACAGGTGAAAGAATTCTTGACACTGTTTTTGCTAAGGGCTACACAAAAATTGAAAAAGAACTTTCTGACGAGCTTCTTGATTTTGCTACAAGAACACGTGAAAATATGTCTTTAAGAACAGTAAAAGTTATTGAAGTTCCAGAAAATGCTGTTGCAGGCATTTACACACACTTTGACTTCAAGACTTCAGCTGTTACAATTGTCAAAGGTTCAACAGATGACAAAGTAAAAGAATTTGCCCATGACTGCAGTATGCACCTTGTAGCATTCACACCTGCTTATACTAAACAGGAAGATGTTCCACAGAGCTACATTGACGAGCAGAAGGAAATCTTTAAAGGCCAGATGGACATGGACGAAAAGATGAAGTCTAAACCAGAGAATGTTAAAGAAGGCATTCTTCAGGGAAAGATTAAAAAACATCTTGCTGAAATATGCTTTGTTGACCAGATGTTCTTAAAAGATGAAAAGAAAACTGTTGCAGCAAAACTTGATGAAATTGGCAAAGAAGTTGGCGCTAAACTTTCATTTGGCGATGTTGATTTGTTTGTTCTTGGTAAATAATTTTTGCTAAACAAATGACGGTCTGTAACTTTTATAGGCCGTCTTTATTTTTTTATAGAGTAGTTATTTCTAAAATCATTATATATCTTAAGGAGATTTTTATGGCAGATAAATATGAAGCACGTATGGAAAAAACAGTTTCTTCATTGAATGAAGAATTCAACACTATCCGCACAGGACGTGCAAGCGCATCTATATTTGACAAAGTACGTGTTGACTATTACGGCACACCTACTCCTCTTAACCAAGTTGGAACAATTTCTATTCCAGAAGCAAGGCTTGTTGTTATTTCTCCTTTTGACAAGTCAATTATTGCCGCTATAGAAAAAGCCATTCAGAAGGCAGAGCTTGGCTTAAACCCAAGCAACGATGGCAAAGTTATTAGAATTGCAATTCCACCGTTAACAGCAGACAGAAGAAAAGATCTTGTAAAACAGGCAAAAGCAATTGCGGAAAACTATCGCACAACAATTAGAAATGTTCGCCGCGATGGAAACGACGATCTTAAAAAACAGCAGAAAGCTAGCGAGATAACAGAAGACCAGCTTAAACAGGAAACTGACAATCTTCAGAAGCTCACAGATAAATATATTGCTGAAATAAACAAAGTCTATGACGCTAAAGAAAAAGAGATAATGGACTAATATTTATATGTCTGAATCAGCGGTAGAAACAGAGCCAAATCTTCAAAATTTGCCAGTTCATGTTGGAATTATCATGGACGGCAATGGAAGATGGGCACAAAACAAAAACCTTCCTCGTTCAAAAGGACATTGGGAGGGCATGAACACTGCTAAGGCAATTGCCGCCGCCGCTGCTGACATTGGGCTAAAATATCTGACATTATATGTTTTTTCTACAGAAAACTGGAAACGCACTGAGCAGGAAGTTGGTTTTTTAATGAATCTAATTCACACAAATCTTTGCGAACAGTTTGAATTTTATAAATCACATCATATTAAAATTGAACATATCGGTAATATCGAGGGGCTTCCCCCTATAATTCAAAATGACATTGTTACAATAAAAAAAGAAACAGCTCATTTTACAGGGCTTACTCTTGTTCTTGCAATAAATTATGGCGGCAAAGACGAGATTGTGCGTGGCATAAAAAAACTTATTTCAGAAAATGATTCCGCAGATTCTATTACAGAAGACTTAGTTGCTAAGAGTTTTGATGTACCTTCATTGCCAGATATGGACTTGCTTATTCGAACAGGCGGTGAAAAACGTTTAAGTAATTTCTTGCTATGGCATTCGGCCTACGCTGAATTACTCTTTACAGACACCCTATGGCCGGACTATAATAAAGGTGAATTTTATAATGATATAATTCAATTTCAAAAAAGAACAAGGCGCTTCGGAGCTGTACTTACTAAATAAAGTGAGGTTTTTGCATGAACAAAGTTGTTTCTAGATTGCTTATTTTCTTTATAGGTATACCTGCCGTTTTAGGACTTGTTTTCTTAAAGGCTTATAATCATTTGGCATTGCATATAGCTATTTGCATTGCGAGCTTTCTTGCATCTTATGAGCTTTATGATATTTTTGCAAAAAAAATTAAACTTGCGCCAAAGCCTCTTGTGATTTTCTGCAGCGTTCTTATTCCTATAGTTGCGGCTATTTCTTGTGTGCTTCCAGCATTTGTAAATATTTCTTTCTTTAACAATCAGGAGATTATTACTTTTTCATTTATTTTCTCTTTTTTGCTAATTTTAGCTTATGAAGTTTTAACAGCAAAATCTTTTGAAGATTCAAATGCACGTTTAGCAGGTTCTGTTTTTATTGTTCTCTATTCTGGATATTTAATCACATTTATTTCTAGAATGACAGTGTTTTCTAAGGAAATAGTTTCTAACGACGGCTTTTTTGTTTTGCAAGACGTTTCTATTCCTTTTATTTGTCTTTTTCTTTTTATGGTTTTTATTTGCGACAGTTTGGCTTGGTTCTTTGGAATGCTGTTCGGTAAAAACAACAGAGGTTACATAAAAGCTAGCCCTAACAAAAGCATTGCGGGGTTTGTTGGTGGAACTGTTGGCTCCATTCTTTCTGGAATTTTAGGATATTTTATTTGGCCTGATGTATTCTCCGGCTCTATAATTAAGGTTATTGTTCTTGGTCTGCTTATTGCATTTGCGGCAATTATTGGCGATTTAGTCGAGTCTATTTTTAAACGCTCATCTGACTGCAAAGACAGCGGTCATATTATTCCAGGACGCGGCGGGCTTCTTGATTCTGTGGATTCAATTCTTATGGCGGCACCAGTTTACTATCTTTTAGTTTCGCTTATGTACGGCCCTCTAGTTTGAAATTTCTTTTTGTAAGGAAAATCTAATGAAAAAAATACTTGTTCTCGGATGCACTGGCTCAATTGGAAGCCAGACTGTTGATATTGTTAGAAATATGAAAGATCAGTTTTCTATATGCGGTCTTGCGGTTGGAAATAACAAAGAGAAGCTTAACTCTTTGTGCAAGGAATTCAATTGCAAGGGCGCTGTTTTTGCAGAAGACGGCATTGAAGGAATAAGAAGTCTTGTTGAATCATGTGATGCTGACATTGCGGTAAATGGCATTGCAGGAAGCGCAGGTCTTGAGCCTTCACTTATTGTGCTTGAAAATGGAATTGATTTGGCACTTGCTAACAAAGAGACTGTTGTTATGGCATGGGACTTGGTAAAATCAACTGCTGAAAAATACAATGCAAAAATCATTCCTGTAGATAGCGAACATAGCGCTATATTCAACCTTACGCAAAAAATTGGAATAGAAAATATAAGCCAAATTGTGATTACAGCAAGCGGCGGTCCTTTTAGAGACTTTACAAAAGAGCAGCTGGAAAATGTCACAGTTGAGCAGGCGCTTCATCACCCTACTTGGAACATGGGCAAAAAAATTACAATTGACAGCGCGACTTTGGCAAACAAAGGCCTTGAAGTAATAGAGGCTTGCAGGCTTTTTAATCAACCTGCTAAAAATATAAAAGTTGTTGTCCACCCGCAGAGCTTAGTCCACAGCCTTGTAAGAACAAAAGACGGCATGTTGTACGCGCAAATAAGCAACCCAGACATGAGGCATCCTATTTTTGGAGCGCTTGTTTGGCCGGAATATAAAGAGAACTATCTTGAGCCATTTGACTTGGCTGGAAACAGCATGACTTTTTTTGCGCCACGGTTCAACGACTTTCCTCTTCTTTCTTACGCCTACACTGCGGCGGAAAAAGGAAACTCTTACACAATCGCGTTCAATGCGGCTAATGAAGTTGCGGTCCATGCTTTCTTGGAAAAAACTATTTCATTTAGCTGTATCTCTAAGTGCGTTAATTTTGTTTTACAGTCAGATTGGAATGAAAAGGCTTCGTCTCTTGAGGCAATTCTTGAAAGTGACAAAAAGGCGCGCGTTATTGCAAAAAAGTTCCTTTCTTCTGGAGGATTCTAAATTGACTATAGTTTACGGCATTTTATGCCTTGGCTTTCTTGTTTTTTTTCATGAGCTTGGGCATTTTACAGCTTCACATATTTTTGGCGTTACAGTTGAAAGCTTTTCTATAGGAATGGGGCCTGTTCTTCTTCATCATAAATGGGGCAAAACTGACTACAGGCTTTCTTTAATTCCACTTGGCGGATATTGCGGAATGAAGGGAGAAAAAGACTATCAAAAGGCGCTTGACAACAACTCTAAAAAAATTGAAGGTGACCCTGATTCGTTTTACGGGGTAACACCTGTTAAGCGTATGTTGATTGCGTTTGCCGGCCCTTTTTTTAATTTTCTTTTTGCGTTCATAGCTTTTACAATTATTGCAATGATGGGCTACTCATATTACAGCGCAGGAACTACAGTTAGCATGACACCAGATGTTGAACAGTATAAAGACATACCTTCTCCGGCGCATGACGCAGGCATGATGAGCGGGGACAAGATAGTTTCTATTGACGGGAAGCAGATGTCCGATTTTAGCGACATTATCACATATATTTCTGTCCACGGAGATGAGGATATTTCTATTGTTGCAGAAAGAGATGGCAAGGACATGACTTTTAACGTTCACTCTCTTTTAGACAAGGAGACAGGCTCTGGAAAACTTGGAATTGTTTCTGATGCAAATTCTGTTACAGAAAAGCAATACCCTGCCCGTTCGTTTTTTCCAGCTTTAGTTGAAGGCGGCAAACAGACAGGCAATATGGTGGCTCTTAGTGTAAAAAGCATAGGGGTTCTGTTTAAAGGCGTTGACATTACAAAGACAGTTTCTGGGCCTGCTAGAATTACAACAATGCTTGGAGACACAGTAAAGGAAGGATTCAAGGCTGGTTTTCACACTGGCATTATTTCAACACTTGAATTTCTTGCGCTAATAAGCATTTCCCTTTTCTTAATGAACTTGCTGCCTATTCCAATTCTTGACGGAGGGCTAATTCTTTTTTCATTTTTAGAACTAATTCTTCACAGGCAGATTTCTCCAAAAGTGCTTTATTATATTCAGTTTATTGGCATTGCGTTTTTAGGAGCACTGCTTGTTCTTGCGTTAATTGGCGATATTCAGTACTTTATTACTAAGCCTAAGATTCAATAGCTTGAAATTGATATATTACTAATAAGCTAAAATTACAGGAGTTTCTTTTATGAACATGTATACAAAATCATTCAAAAATATTTTATTTATCTTTTTTCTTTTTACAGTTTGTTTTTTTACAAATAATTTTTTGCACGCCCAGTCTCATGTTTCAACCCAGGCGCATGACGACTCTGTTACACAAATAGCATCTCTTTGCAATTCATCAACGTCAGACGACGCTTTCTTTTCTGCTGGAGAAGACGGCTTTTTAATTAAATGGACACCTGACAATTTAGGCGAGCACTACCAGATTAGCGAACTTCAAATAAGGCTTATTGCAAGAAGCCCTAACGGCAACGATGTAGCGGTTTACGAGACAGATGGCGTTTCAATTAACAGAGTTAGTGTTTGGAACTGGCAGACGTTTACACGAAAATATGCAAAACGTTTTTCTGATTCTGTAACTTCACTTTCTTATTCTGAAAAAGGCAATTACTTGATTGTTGGAACTTCTGCAATTAACGGTGTTTATTTTTTAAATGCAAGCACAGGCTCTATTGCTAAAAAACCTTCAGGCACACCAAGTTTAGTTTCTTATATTTCCACTGGCAAGTCTGAAAAGAGCGCATTTATGTATTCTCCAAACGGCTCAATTGTTTATTACGATATTCAAAATGGTAAGCAGAAGGCTAAATTTTCCACTGTAAGTTCTTTGGAACAAGTTACGCTTTTTGGTTCAGGAGACACTTCAAACTGTTTTCTTGCTGGAATCAAGAACAACACTTTATATATAATTTATGCTTTGACAGGTAAGACAATTGCGCAATATCCGGCAAGAAATTCACTTGTTTTTACGTCGCACTCACCTAATGAGACAGGAATTTATTTTATAACTTTTGATGGTAAAGAATATAAGCTGAATATGATTGAAAACAACACGTTAAAAAACTTATACGAATCATCATCTGATTCAACAAGCGCGCCAGCTCCTCTTATTATAAAGAATTTTATTGGTCCAAAAGGAAATGACTATTTTACATCATCTGCTAAAAACAAAGACACAATTCTTCTTGGCTCAAAATCAGGCAACATCTACTCTTTGAACGCAGTGCCTGAAACTGAAAAAATAACTTTGTTCCCAATAAGCGAAAAGATGTATGAGAAAATTTATGATGTCTGCTCCGACGGAAAAGATTTCTACTTCCTTACAAGAAATTCTATTTATAAATCTTCATACGACACAGGTGTTGTTGACAGGGTCGGCTCAAATCCTTCTCAAAAAAATTTCATAAAATATAAAGACGGCGCTGTTCTTTGGACAAAAGACTCTCGCTCAACCGTACAATACCTTCAACTTTCAAGTGGAAGCACAAATGAAGCAACAACACTTTTTTCACCAGAAAACTCACTTCAAAATGCAAGGCTCTTTAATGATAAAATTGTTTATATACAAGGCAATTCTTCTGTTGGAATATATGACATCAATACTAAACAAAATGAAACTGTTTACACTGGAACTTCTTTACAAGATGCTGTTCTTTACAATGAAAACGATTTGTATGTTTCAAAGACTTCAGCAGTGGAGCCAAAAACTGCGCTTGTGCAGGTGAATGTTTCAACAAAAGAGACTGTCGCTTTAAAAATCACTGGAGAAATTGCATACTCTATGAGCTATGATGAGACACAAGAAGGTTCTCCATTTTATGGAATTACTGTTACAACTCAAGACGATAAGACATACACTAAGGTTTTCTCT
>JBAXYY010000096.1:0-9368 GCA_041670585.1 Treponema sp.
ATTTCTTCGTTAGCAAAGAACTCGCCTGTAAGCAAGCCCATGACCATGCTGCTTACACCAATGCACATAAAGATTGGAGCGAACTTGTTCCAGCCGCCAACCTTTACAACTTTGCAAGCCATTAGTATTCCAATCAAGAAGAACACAAGCCCCTGTCCTGCGTCGCCAAACATTATTCCAAAAAGCACTGTAAAGAAAATAGCAACAAACGGGGTTGGGTCAACTGTGCCGTAAAGCGGAGAGCCGTAGCTAAAAATCATTCTTTCAAAAGAGCCAACAACTTTTCCATGCTTAAGCTGAACAGGAACTTTTTCTTTTCCATCAATTACAGAAGGCACTTCTTCTGGAAAATATTCCCTTACGCCAGTTTTGTCTCCAGTGATTTTTTCTATTTCCTTAGTCAAATCATGAACGCGGTAAGCAGGCAGCCAGCCTGTAATTCTATATACAAGCTGAGTTGACTCGAGTTTGTTTTCAACCTGCTGAACTTGGCTTCCAACAGAGTAAACTTGCAGCAAATGAAGAATCATATTCTTATGAGTTTCTGCATAATTCTTACGCTCTTTTTCTATGTCGTCCAATTCCTTTTTATTTTCAAGGACATCGCCGTTCAAAGAAATAAGCATGTCGTCTGGAACGCCTTTAAAGTCCTTTGGTATTTCTAGCGGAACAAAGCCAAACTGCTTTAGCTCTGTGTCCAGCGCAAAACGCGCCTTCTTCTGGCAAACAGCCATTACACGGCTCTTGTCTTCACCAAGCTGAATTAAAATAGCACGGCCGCCAACAGAATCTTTTAAAGCCTCAAAAGAAGCTGGATCTATTTTACCAATTCTCATTGTTAAAAAAGAAAGATTTTCCAGCTCTGAATAAGAAACTTTTAAATTTGCAAAAGCAAGCGCCTCGTTGTAAGCGTCTTCAACTTTTTTCTCATTTTGATTTTTTTCAACTTCACGTTTATGCAAATCTTCAACAGAAGCAATTATCTTAGTTGCGTTTTCATAGTCTTCATCTGTTGGAAGAGAAAGAGCTTCTGTATAATTTTCCAAATCCTGAATATTTAAAGCGGCGCGTGCATCTTCAAGACGTGCAAACATTTCAGAGTCAGGATTCAAATGCTTGTCGCCAGCAGAAGTGTCGTCTTTTGCTAAGTCGCTCTGTAACTGAAATTCGCCAAGCTTTCCAAGGTAAGTCAGAACTTTTTGAATGTCATCCTTAAGAACCATAAGCTCAATCAATCTCATTGATGTTGTCTTAGCCATTATTTTCCCCCGTTATAATTCCTGCAATTTTTTCCGCTTCAGAAGCCTTAACGTTCATTCGTATGCTTTCAGAAGCAGTTCTTATTGTATCAACTTCATTTCGCTTAATTATAAAAAGGCAGAACAAAGGGCAAACTGTAAATGGATAAAGGTGGAACATTTTTTCTGCCTTCCTTACATAAGTTTTTTGGAACGAGTTAAAAATCCACTTAGTGTCTATGTTCCAAACAACGCCCTCTTCATGCGGATTCAAAAGCTCTTTGTATTTCCAACTCTTCCAGTCGTCGTAAGAGTCAGTCTGGTAGTCTAAAATTTTTACAGCGTCACCTGCTATAGGGTCATTTTCATCATGAGCTTTTCTTACAAAAATAAGATGATTTAAAATATCCTCGTTTGACATTTCGTAATAAGTTTTAAGACGAAGCGCCCAAAGAATATTCTGCATTCTAAAATTGTAGCAAACTAAATCTTCAATCTGCGGCCTGCAAGAAGGCTCCACTTTTTTTATAGAAGCCCAAACTTCATTCATGTACTGTGAGTCAAGCTTGTGGTCAACTTCCTGCTGCTCTTCAAGAGACGGCGCTTTATTGTACCAAGATAAAGCAGACTCTTCAGTCATAGCTTTTAAGTCAGGCCATTTTTCATATTTAATAAGATTGTATGGAGTTACATCTACAACAGAAGGCACCTGTTTTTCATCAAAGCAAAGTGCCGCTCCAATCTGCTTAATGTTGTTGTAGTCGTAGCAGTGCAGCATTGAAAGCAAAATAGGCTCTGGCTTTGAATAATTATTTATAAGCTTTAAAAAACCATCAATGAATTCTTTTTGCGCCTGTGACTCAAGTGCTTTTGCAAGAAGTTTTTCTGGAACTGCCGGAACATCTTCTTTAAACAAAAGAGACCAGAGTTCCTTTAACGATGTGACATTAAATAATTTTACAGCACGCTCACCAATAAAAGACCTTGCAAGAATGCCGCTAGCCTTTGCATAAACGTAAGCATCAGCCGCAGATTTATCCATTGACATTGCTCAAGTCCTTAGGCAAACAAAATTTTTTCTAACAATGAGTTGAATGACCCAGTGTCTTTTTTGCTGGAGTCAAGACTTTGCTGAAATTGAGAAATAACTTCTTTTCGTTTAGAATTGATTTTTTCTTTTGAAGACGATTCTTCTGATTCTATATTTTGAACTATTTTAGAATATTCTGATTTGAATTGAGCGTCGGCTTTTGAACGGGCATCAGATGTCCTTTTGTCAGCCTCTTTTTGTGAATCAAGCAACATACTTGATGCGTCGTGCTCTACGTCTAGAAGATGTCTAATTACATCAACTTCTTCTGCCATATAACACCTCCATTTTGTTCTAATAAAAATAATTTTCTACTAAGAACATTCACTTATGGAATAGTCAGTAAGCTGTCTTTTCCATTAACCCGCTAGTGAAATTTCGTATTTGCACAAGAGGTCATAAACGGCTTGTGCTGATTTTTGTTCCTGCACTTCTTTTACAAAATTTGGATTCTGTAAAACAGAGGCAAGCTCTTTTAATACAGCAAGATGCTTTTCTGTTTCTTCCATTCCAGAAAGAAGCATAAAAACTAAATGCACAGGGGCTTTGTCAAGTGAATCATAATCAATGCCTTTTCTGCTGATTCCAATTGCGCCGACAATTCCTTTTACTGTCATGCAGCTTCCGTGTGGAACTGCAATATCATGCATAATTCCAGTGCTCATTTTGGACTCTCTTTCATTAAGAGCGTCAACTGCCTGCGCACGGTCAACACCTGGTTGAACAGATACAATGGCTTCCACCATTTCTTCAAAAAGTTCATCTTTCTCTGTGCTTTCAAGATTTAGAATTACACTTTTAGAAGAAAATACCTGCTCAAGCATTCGTTGCTCCTTTTACTCTGCTGTTGTTGTGTCAGTAGTAGTTGAATCTTTTGGTGCTTCTTCAGCAGGCGCAGATTCTGTTACTGTCTGGTCAGGCTCTTCTTTTGAATCTTCCCACCAATTTTCATTAGTTGTTCCTGTTGAATCTGTTGTTGTAACATCTGTTCCTTGAACTTGAGCAGCTGTTGTTCCCAAATCTTTTTGCGCAGAAGGTGTCTTGTTTAGGAAAGCAAGGAAAAACGCCATTATAAAGAATAATGCAACTAAAACACCTGTTGTCTTTGTAAGAACTGTTGCTGAATGTGCACCAAAAGCCGCAGACTGTCCGCCGCCAAATGCACTGCCCATACCATTGTCATCTTCATTTTGAATAAGGACTAAAATTACAAGTAAAATACAAACTATTACAAAAGCTACAAGTAGAATTGTTTTTACGACATTCATTTTTATACTCCAAAAATCCGTTTACGGAATTATATATTATAGTAATGATAACGAAATACATTACTTAAATCAAGTAAGTTAATTTTTTTTCAAACATTAAAAGATAATAAAAATAACACGTTGTAAAAGCGGGGCCCTGGCATATAAAAAATACCTCATGTATTTTTTATATGCAGCACGAATTGTCTCAATTCGTGCAACTATAAGCCGCGACATCCATGTCGCTTTTATTGAAACAACTAAACTTCCCACGGCAGTAGGCGCGCACCTCTCATTTTATGCCTGCGTCCCACTTTTACAACTTTTCATTTATAATTAACATACAATCAAAGAAATAATACTTGATTTAGTAATAATAAAAAAAAAGCTGCTACAGACATTTCTGAATGCAACAGCTTTTTATCAAAATCATTCTATTAAATAATTTTATTTAGCACTCGCAGATTGGCACGAATGTCTCTGCTTTTAAAGATGCGCCGCCAATCAAGCCGCCGTCAATGTCTGGCTGGGCCAAAAGTTCTGGTGCGTTTGCAGCTTTCATAGAGCCGCCGTACTGGATGATTGTTTTTTCTGCAACCTTCTTGTTGTACAAAGCTTCAATCTGGTGGCGGCAGAATGAATGAATTTCTTCTGCGTCTTCTGGAGTTGCGGTTTTGCCTGTTCCAATTGCCCATACTGGCTCGTAGGCGATTGTTACGTGTGCCATTTCTTCTTCACTTACGCCGAACAAGTCAGATGTAAGCTGGAAGCCGCATACTTTTTCTGCATTGCCAGATTCACGTTCTGAAAGAAGTTCGCCTATGCAAAGAACAACGTCAAGCCCTTTAGAAAGCGCCTTTCTTACCTTTTTGTTAATCAGCTCGTCGCTTTCGCCTATTTCGTGGCGGCGTTCGCTGTGTCCAATAATCACTGTCTGTACGCCAATGTCCTTAAGCATGTCGGCAGAAACTTCGCCTGTGTGTGCGCCGTTGTCTGTTGCCGCAATGTCCTGCGCGCCTAAGATTACGTTGCTGCCTTTTACAACTTGTGCAACTGCATCAAGATATACAAAAGGTGGAGCGATCATGTACTTATTTTTTTTGCCCTTTAACTGAGCCACAAGGTCCTGTGCGAGTTTTACTGCATCAGCCTTGCTTGTGTTCATTTTCCAGTTTCCTGCGATATAGTGAGTTCTCATTTTAAATCTCCTAAAAAATTAAGTTGATACTATAATAATGAAAATAAATGTAATATTCAATCAAAAACAATCTATTCCAACCAATGAAGCGCTTTGTCTGTTATTTTGTTATACCAGTCCTGCTCATTTTTACATTCATCAACAATTTTCTTTGAATACTCAAAGAATGATTGCACCTGTTTTTCATTTGGTGTATATGCTACTTTAAAGGAATCCTCAAGCATTTTTCTAAACACACTTAATGAAACAGGCACAATAACTGATTTTCCACCATAATATGAAATAGACAGCTTGTGAAGACCGTAAAAATAAGCAATGCACGCTTCATTGATTTTTGGAGCAACAAAAAGACAATATGTTTCCTTGGAAGTCCCTTTTTTATATTTTGCCAAATGTCTTGAAACAGGCTCCCCTTCCATTTCATATTGCTTTTGCCCAGAAGCCATTGTAACTTCTACAGTAAGTCCAAAGTTTTTATAATCACAGACAATATCCGCCATATTGCCTTGCGCTGTTGACATGGGGTTTCCAAAATCATCGAATTTTAAATTTGCTTTTATTTTTCCACCATCAATCATTGTCATTCCACGCCACACATTCCATTCAAGCATCAATGAAGGATCATATAATTCATTCTTTTCTAGTTGCTCAAATATATTTTGAATATCATCATATTCTTTATAATCTTTTATTGAAATAATTTTCTGATTTATAATTCTTTGTTTCTGAGATAAAATTAAATCATCTAATTTGTCTTTTAATTCAAGAACAGTTAGAGATTGTGAAATTTCTTCATCTTTAAATTCTGTTTTAATTTTGTTCAAAAGAACATTTTTATCATCAGTATAAAGTTTTGGCAATTCTGAATTTCCAAGATAAGAAAGATATTCCTTCATATCATCAATAAAAACTGGCTCTCTATTTATATTGTTAAGAATAAATTCTACATCTTTTCTTTTTTCAGGAAGAATTGACATTGATTTTCCAATATACGAAATAGAAATTAATCCAGTTGCACTTAAATAACGCACACAGGCATCCGCATAATCATGAAGATTATTTGACTTTGTTTGCAGGAATTTTTTTATTGTTTTGATTTGACTTTCACGAGTTTTTGTTTTGCCTTGTAAGATTTGATCTTTATATATTTTTTGCAGCTCGTTGTTTATGCAAAGATGTTTAAATTCTTTATAAGTTTTTGTTGTTGTAGTTTTATCAACTCTAAATTTTTCAATTTTTTTTACTATCTTGTCAAAATTCTTATAATCAGTTAATTGAAGACCAAATATCATCAGCTCATCAAATTTTAGAGTTCCTAGAGTGTAAACAAGACGCAATATTTCAAGGTATGGCTTTATATAAAATTTTGCCGCCGTTTCACTTGGTTTATGATAAGGAGAAGGAATTTGAAATTTTAACAGCTGTCTAAGAAAAACATCTTCTTTGCGTTTTGAATTGATAAGTAATTGTCCAGCATCTGACAGTTTTATTTTTGGCTCTAGAAAAACAAAGCCTAATGCTTTTGGAGCTCTATTGATTCTGTCTCTTGCGCTAAAAGCAGGATCATTATTTCCAGAGCCGTGAAAGAAATTTTCTTCCTTTAACAATAGCATGAACTTTGTTTGTGTTTCTGAATTCCACTCTTGTCCTTCAAAATTCTTACATAATAAATCAATTTCTGGAATCATTTTTTCAGGAGTTCTTGGGGATGTTGTAATAAAAAGGACTCTGCTGTCAATTGATTTTGACAATTCATTCTCCGTAATTTGAAACTAAAATATGTGTTGCTGAAGATTTAAAACGATTTCTAATATTCACTGCATAAGTTTTTGCATATTCATCAACAATCATATCTCCATACAATTCTTCTGTTAAAGGAGTTCTTCCAATTACCAACAATGATTTGCACGGCAATTCCTTAAAGTCTTTTGCCAGCTTTCTATGACATTCATCATTGAATCCGTCTTTATATTCTTCATTTCCGTAATCAGAAAAAATACAATCATACGGCGGATCTAAAAAAACAAAATCATCTTTCTTTGTATGATTAAAAATTTCTTCATAATCGCAATTATATATTTCTGCTTTCTTTAACAAGTTTGAATGATTTTCAGTAACTAGAGTTGTATTCAAATGCTCATATCTTCCAAAAGGAACATTAAACTCTCCTTTTGAATTATATCTAATCATGCCGGAATATGAAGTTTTGTTAATAAAATAATACAACAATGCGTCAGAATATGTTTTCTTTTTTAAGCCATTGAACATATCGCGTATTTCATAATACAGCTTTTCGTTTTTATCTTCCACACGTTCAGAAGGATTTTGTTTTTTTAATTCATCAAATTTTTTTCTATTTGATTCATATTGTTTTTCAATTTTATCTAACTCTATACGAAGTTTTGGATAATTGGACTTAACACCCTCATAAAATGAAATTAGTTTTGTGTTTATGTCATTGACAATTGCTTTTTCTGGCTCAAGGTAAAAATACAAAGCTCCACCACCAAAAAATGGTTCAATGTATCTACCAGAGAATTTAGGAATATGTTTTTGAATGTATGGAATTTCTTTCGATTTTCCACCACGGTATTTAATCAGAGGTTTCATTTTTCCTTCGGCATTAAGTATAACAATTATAGTTCTTTATTTCTATTCCTAATTTTGTTCATAAAAAAAAGGTCAGAAAAGACACAAAGCCTTCTTTGACCTTTTTAAGTTATTAAACGTGCCATTTCTGGCACTTTCCTTATTTTGTTGCTAAGATTGCAATTCCAGGAAGTGTCTTTCCTTCCAAGAATTCGAGTGATGCTCCGCCGCCTGTTGAAACGTGGCTCATCTTGTCTGCCAAGTGGAATTTGTTTACAGCTGCAACTGAATCGCCGCCGCCTACAACTGTCATTGCTCCGTGGCTTGTTGCGTCTGCCACCATTTTTGCTACAGTTTCTGTTCCCTTTGCAAATGCGTCAAATTCAAATACTCCAACTGGTCCGTTCCATACAATTGATTTTGCTGTTGAAATAACTGTCTTGTATTCTGCAAGTGTCTTTGGTCCAACGTCCATTGCCATAAGATTTTCTGGAATTTCAACATTGTCAATTGCAACAGGTTTTGCATCAGCAGAGAATTCTTCGGCTCCAATATGGTCTACAGGAAGAAGAATCTTTACGTTCTTTGCTTTTGCATCGGCAAGAAGTTTTTTAGCTGTGTCAATAAAATCATCCTCAACTAAAGACTTTCCAACTGAATGTCCCTGTGCCTTAAGGAATGTATATGCCATGCCGCCGCCAATTACCAAGGCTGAAGCATTTTTAAGAAGGCTTTCTAGAACTGCGATTTTTGAAGAAACTTTTGCTCCTCCAATAATTGCCACCATTGGTTTTGGTGGATTCTTTACCATTGGCTCAATGTACTTAACTTCTTTTTCCATTAAGAAGCCGCCAACTGGCTGTGTCTTCATAAACTTAGCGATTGTTGCTGTAGAAGCCTGGTCGCGGTGAGCGGTGCCGAATGCGTCGTTTACAAAAATATCACCGTATGTTGCAAGCTCTTTTGCCATTGTCTCTCGTTCAGCTGTGTCTTTTGAAGTCTCTGCTTTGTGGAAGCGTACATTCTCCAGCATTGCAACTGCTCCGTTTGGAAGAGCGTCAATTGCAGCCTTCTGTCCAAGCGCGTCTGGAAGGAATGTAACAGGTGTGCCTAATTTTTTTGCAAAATATTCCACAACTGGCTTCATGCGGTTTTTGCCGTTGATGAATTTTTCTTTATCTGCATCTGTAAAAGACTTGCCTGCTTTGGCTGCTTTTTCTGCTGCTTTTTTAACATCTTTGTCTGGATCTCCAAGATGGCTCATTAAAACAAGGCTTCTTGGCTTCTGCTCAATAATGTATTTGATTGTTGGAATGGCGGCCATAATGCGTGTGTCGTCCTGAACAACTCCATCTTTCATAGGAACGTTAAAATCAACGCGCATAATAATGCGTTTGCCTTTAAGATCAACATCTTTTACTGTTTTAATCATATTGGGAATCTCCTTAAATCAGCCGGGCTCATGGCTTACGGCGGATAAAATATTAGTTGGAATAAATATACTGCTTTATGTGTTAAAATTCAATGCAGGAAATAATTGGTAATTTTAATCGAAGTGATTTTTATTGAATACAAAAACTTTTTTCTATATAATTCAATCAACTTTCTAAAAACATGGAGATTCTTATGTCAAAGATTCAGATGAAAAATGCAATTGCGGAATTAGACGGCGATGAAATGACACGCGTTCTTTGGGCTGTAATAAAAGAAAAACTTCTTACACCTTTTGTCGATTTAAAAACAGAGTACTACGACTTGGGCTTAAAAAGCAGAGATGACACTGAAGATAAAATAACATACGAAGCGGCGGCGGCAATTAAGAGGCTTGGTGTTGGCGTAAAGTGCGCAACAATTACAAGCAACGCGGCACGTGTAAAGGAATACGTCTTAAAGCATCTTACTCCAAGCCCTAACGGAATTATAAGAAGCGAGCTGGACGGCACTGTTTTTAGAGAGCCAATTTTTGTAAGCAACATTCATGGAAATGTCTCTTGCTGGAAGAAGCC
>JBAXYY010000097.1:0-9329 GCA_041670585.1 Treponema sp.
TCAACAACTGCTGCTGGTTCAACAACAAGCGCGTCTTCTTCAACAACTGCTGCTGGTTCAACAACAAGCGCGTCTTCTTCAACAACTGCTGCTGGTTCAACAACAAGCGCGTCTTCTTCAACAACTGCTGCTGGTTCAACAACAAGCGCATCTTCTTCAACAACTGCTGCTGGTTCAACAACAAGCGCATCTTCTTCAACAACAAGCGCATCTTCTTCAACAACTGCTGCCGATTCATCTTTGTTAGCAAAAAGAACAATTGTAACTGACGATGCTTGTTTGGAATCTTATACAGTTAAAAATCTGGTGTATGGCGCTTCATATACTTTCTTGGTTCGCACTTATGACTCAGATTCCGTTTACTCAAAAGGTATAGAACAAACAGGAACAATGCCTGAAGAGTCAAAAGGTTTGAAGTACAAATTGTCTTCAGATGGCGCTTCCTATTATGTGAGCGCTTTTACAGGTGATGATTCAGCAAATCAAACAATAACTATAGAACAGGAAAATGGAATAACTTCAACTCCAATTACTGTAACTGTTTTTTCAACATACAATAATAAACCTGTTACTGCAATTGGTTCTGAAGCTTTTAAAAATTGTAGAAATATTACAGAAGTGAATTTGCCGTCAACTATTACACGAATTGGAGTGAACGCTTTCTTTGGATGCACTGCTTTAAAAAGCATTGTTTTGCCAGAAAATTTATCAACAATTTCTGACGGAGCGTTTTGGGATTGTGTAAGCCTTTCTTATATTGTTATTCCAAAAAGTGTTACATCAATTGGCTTAGGCGCTACTCTTAACGACGTTAATCTTTTGCATATTTTATATAAAGGTAGTGAGGATGAATGGAATGTACTTTTACCAAAAATTGAAAAAAGTGGCAATTTATTTATCATAGGCAGAGCTGCAAATTTACTTTCAAAATCTTCAGAAATAAGATTTAACTATGACGGTTCTCTTCCCGTAGAATTTACTCCTCCAAAAAAAGTAATAGATTTATCTGCGGAACAAGGAATGTCTCATGTTAAGTTGTCTTGGATTAATCCAAACGATAAAGATTTTGCAGGAGTAGAAATTCTTGCAAAGGCAGAAGACGACTCTTTTACAAAAACATATACAATCAACTCTAAAGATGTTGACAGCTACTTGATTACAAAGTTGACAAATAATTTAAATTACACTTTCACTGTTAAGTCATTTGATAATTTAAAAAATTATTCAGAAGAAGTTATATTAAAAGGAATAGTTCCTAACTGTGTAGAAAAATTTGATGAGTCAACAGGTTTTAGTTATTACATTTCAGAAGATGGAAATTCCTGTGTCCTGTCTGATTATGCGCTTGATTCTTCAACTGTAATAGTGCCAGAAAAAATAGAAAATCTTGATGTGGTAAGAATTTCAGATGATACATTTTCTAAAAATGAATCAATGAAAATTTTAATTCTTCCAAAAACAATTTGTCAAATAGATGAAAATGTAATTAAAGATTGCAGTGCACTTGAAGATATTTACTACGAAGATGATTTGGAAAACTGGATTTTAATAAAAAATGCAACTTCTATTTCCCAAAATGTACATTATAATTTTTCTTATGATGAAAATGATACTACACCACCAAAAGAAGTAACAAACATTACAGTTCTTAAAGGTGATACAAAAATAGGTTTAGTTTTTTCAGAGCCTTCTGACAGTGATTTTTATTCAGTGCAAATAACCTCTGTGCCAGAAGCAAAAATTGTTAAGTCTTACAATGAGCATTTTGCCGCTATAGACTTAACAAATGAACAAAAATATAACTTTGTAATAAAAACCCAAGATGTTTATGGAAATGTTTCAGAGGGAATTTCTGTAGAAGCAATTGCGGAGGAAATAAAAACAGAGGGTAAAACAAAGAGCGGTTTAATTTATAAACTTATATCGTCAAATGATTACTTGAGTGGAATAAGCTATGAAATTTGCGGCTATGAAAATCCCGATGATTCTGTTGAAAAAGTAGACATAATTATTCCAGAGACAATTAACGATGTCTATGTTACAAAGATCTCAGAAGACGCTTTTGAAAATTATCATTTCATATCTTCTATTTTTATTCCAAAATCAATAGAGCTTATTGAGTCAAAGTCATTGTCACAAAGCAAATGTCTTAATTCTATTGTTATAGATTCTGGCAACACAAACTTCTGCTTAAATGCGGACGGTTCAATTTTATACAAAAAAAATAAATTTGCCAAAGATATAGTTCTTGTTCTTCATTCAGTAAGTGGAGAAATTGATTTTAGTGTTTTGAATGTTGCCAATATTATGCCCTATTCATTCTGTGGCTGTAATAAAATTACATCTTTAATTTTGTCTTCTAAACTAGAGAAAATCGAAGATTACGCTTTTAAAGATTGCTCGGAATTAAAAATCATCGTTCTTTCCGATAATGTAAATTCCATAGGAGATAATGCTTTTTTAGGTTGTGAAAAACTTTCTGTGTGCTGTTATTCAGGTTCGGAAGAACAATGGAAAAAAGTTAAGCTCAATACAGAAAAAAATAAAACATTGGCTAATTGCAAATATATATTTGATTTTAAAAAATAGTGGCGCATAAATGTTTGAAGCAATAGGCGAGTTTGTTAAAAACAAAATTAAAAATATTTTATACGCATTTGGCTATATAGGAAGAATTCTTACAAGTTCACTTTCTTTTTTCTCTAAAGGAAAACCTAGCCGAAAAATATTTATTATGCAGCTGTTGTTTACATTTGTAGAAGCAATGCCTCTTGTTATTGTTGTTGGTCTTGCTCTTGGCTCTGTAATTTATGTTATTGGCTATCCGTTCTTACAAAGTCTTGGGCAGTCTTCCGTAATATATTCGCTTATGGTTCTTATTATATCACGCGAGCTTGGACCTGTGCTTGTCGCATTTATTGTAACAGCGCGTTCAGCAAATGCAATATCCACTGAAATTGGCGGAATGGTTTCAGACCATGAAATTGAAAGTTACATTTCTGTTGGCGTTGACCCTGTTGAGCATCTTGTTGCTCCAAGATTTTTAGGTGTTACTGCAAGTGTGTTTTTATTGAATCTATATTTTTCTTTTGCTGGACTTTTAGCTCCATCTCTAATTGTTCAACTTATAAATCCTATTGCTTTTAATGATTATTTCTTGGGACTGTTTCAAAATCTTACAATTCGTACTATTCTTGTAAGTTGTTTAAAAAGCCTTGTGTTTGGAAATGTTATTTCTATATGCGCCACTTACTATGGTTTTAGTGTTGAGAGGGCTTCTACAGAAGTTCCAGTTGTTGGTATAAAAGCAGTTGGCAAGTCAATGCTTTTTATTATTATTTCTGATGTTATTATAACAGCCGTCTCTTATATTTGAGGTAAGAAGATGTCATTGTTTGAAATGAAAAATGTTACATTTACCTCTAGAAAATTTGAAGTTGTTGATCATGTCTCTTTAATGATAGCGAAAGGCTCTGTTACAGAATTTCATGGACCTTCTGGCGGTGGAAAATCAACATTGTTAAAAATGCTTGCGGGAATTATTATTCCAGTTGAAGGAAATGTTTTTTATAAAAGTAAAGATATAAATTTAATGTCACGACAAGAAGATTTAGTTTTCCGTAAAGAATGTGCTTTTGTATTTCAGGACAGCGCACTTTGGGCAAATCAAACAATAATACAAAATATATTGCTGCCAGTGCAAATTCATTATCCTAAAATTACAAAAGAGAAGCAAATAGAAAAAGTAAAAAAAATCTGTGATATAGTTTGCTATAATAAAGACATGAACTTACGACCTGCGGATTTGAGCGCAGGCGAACAAAAAAAAATTGCATTTGCACGGGCGCTTGTTTGTGAGCCGTCTGTTTTATTTTTGGACGAATGTACAGCTTCTCTTGATGATAATGCAAGCAATAATTTTATTAGAATATTGCATGAATTTATGAAAGAAGGAAATACTATTATTTATATATCACACAGTGAAAAATTTAGATGGGAATTTTCAGGCAATCTGTATGAAGTGAAAAATGGAAATGTTGAGTTGCAGTCAATTGATATTGATGATTTACGGTAGGACGTTGGAGGAAAAAATGAAATTTAAAATTAGACATGCAGATAAAATTGTAGGTTTTTTTTCTATTGCGGCATTGGCTGCTTTAATAGTTCTCATTTTCTCAATTGGCTCTAAGCAGAACTGGTTTGAAAAAAAATATCATTTTAAAACTCAGTTTGACACAGCTTCAAATATTTCAGCAGAAATGTCTTTGCAATACAAGGGTTTTACAATTGGCAAAGTAAGTAAAGTTGAACTTGTTAATGATGAAGTTTGGGCCGACTGGTACATTTTAGATAAATATTCTAGCTATTTAAAATACGGTTCTCTTGTTGAACTTTCAGTAAGCCCTATAGGCTTAGGCACTCAATTTATTTTTCATCCTGGCAATACTAATATGAGCCTTGAAGAAAATTGTGAAGTTTTTAGAACTGACAGTGAAATAGGAAAACAATATATTGAAAAAGGACTTGTAGATTATGTTCATCAGAAAGATTCCATAACAGCTTTGCTCCAGCAGGCAGGCTCAATTATGGATAATGTGAATACGTTAATTGCACAGATAAATGTAATTCTAAGCGGAAGAAGCAATGTCCCTACAGCTCAAATTTTGCAGAATGTTGCAAGCGTGACTTCTCAAATAGAAACTTTGCTTAGTGGGGTGAACAAAGATTTGTATCCGCAGATTGATGGAATAATTGCGCAAATAAATTCAATTACAACAGGAATTAATTCCGCAGTTGACAGCGCAGAATCTCTTGTTGGAAATGCAGACACAATGGTTGGAAATGTTTCACCGCAAGTTGGAAATGCTTTAAGCGAAGTGAACACTCTTCTTTTGCAAATTCAAGATGTAATGGAAGGCTTAAAAAACAATCCTTTAATTAAGAATGGTATTTCTGACAAGTCAAATACAGGAACAGCGCTTCCGTCTTCAAGAGGAGAGTTTTAATTTATGAAAAGAAATTCTTTTGCAATTAAATTAGCAGCTTTAATTTTTACTTTTAATTTACTAGGCTGCTCTTCTGCTCCAAAAAGAACAATGGAAAGAACAGACATAACAGACAGTGCTTACTCAAGGCTTGCTCTTGCAAACACAGAGCTTTCAAAAGGTGATTTTGTTCCTGCAAAAAATGATTTGGACTTTGCGTATAATTCGGCTCTTTCTGTAGACAATGCTGACTTGCTTACAAAAGTTTGCTTAACAAAAATAACATTGGAAACTGCGTTATCATCAGAAAATAAAAATGAATTAAATAAAAATTGCTTGTCTTATTTGAAAGAAGCAAAAAGCTATGCCTCCCGTTCTTCTGATGTTGAACTTTTCAATTCAATTTGTGATCTTTATGAGTCAAGAATTCTTATAAATGATTCTACAGATTTGGAAAAAGCTCTTTCTCTATGCAACGGAATAGAAAAAATCATTTCAAAAGAAAAACAATATTTAGCTTACATGTACAGAACACGTGGTGAAATTTATTTAGCTCAGAAAAAAAATGATTTGGCAGTTGAACAGTTTCTAGCGGCGGCGGAGCTTCATACAAAGGAGCGCTATCTTTCTGAGATTGGGCTTGACTGGTACTTTGCCTCACGTGCTTATTCTTATTCAAATCAAAAACAAAATGCATTGGACAGTTTGCAGAACGCGCTAAAGTACGACAGGCTGGATGAAAACACAACAGGCATTGCTTCTGACTATTACGGACTTGCAGTTGTGCTGTCAAACAGCAATCCTACTGATGAGGAAAAATTGCTTGCAATTAAATATGCAAATTATTCAGCGCAAATTTATAAAGCTGGCGGTTTTGATCAATACGCAGAAAAAAGCCTTGCTCTTGTTAATAAAATAAAGTGAGTTTAAATCAGTAAATAATCTGATGTTTGTAATTTAAAAAAATATATATAATCAAACTAATAAATTTTAGCGTTGAAAACACTGCATTTTATCGACAGAATTATAATATCAATAAAATTTAATACATAACATGTAAAATTGTTACTGTTGACACAGTGGGTATTTTAGCTAAAATATAATAAATTCATTTATTGAAGAGGTAGAAAAAATGACTTTCAAACAGCTTAAAGTTGCTTTGTATGCAGATGGCGCAGATAAAGATGCCATGATTGCAGAATACAAAAAAGGCTATGTTAAAGGATTCACAACAAATCCAAGCCTTATGAAAAAAGCAGGAGTTACAGATTATGTTACTTTTGCAAAAGCAGTTGTAGAGGCAATTCCAGATTTGCCACTTAGCTTTGAGGTTTTTGGCGATGACTTTGACACAATGGAAAAAGAAGCAAAGGTTATTAGCGCTCTTGGAAAAAATGTATTTGTAAAAATTC
Organism: Treponema sp.; assembly: GCA_041670585.1. Lineage (GTDB taxonomy): Bacteria > Spirochaetota > Spirochaetia > Treponematales > Treponemataceae > Treponema_D. The sequence continues at coordinate 6,398 of JBAXYY010000097.1, forward strand.
CTGTAATGCTTACAAATGAAACTTCCACAGTTCCTCTTATTAAAAAACTTTCTGAGCAGGGAATTCAAATGAACGTAACAGCTATATTCACAGTAGGACAGGTTCGTGGCGCTGTTGCGGCATTTGCTCCTAACACAAAGAATATCATTTCTGTGTTTGCAGGCCGCCTTGCAGATTCTGGCATTGACCCAATTCCTGTAATGACAAAGACTGCAAAGATTTGCCGTTCAAAGCCTGGCACAATGTCACTTTGGGCTTCAACACGTGAAGTTTACAATATTGTAGAAGCAGACGAATGCAAGTGCGATATTATTACAGTTCCAAATTCTGTTCTTGCAAAACTTCCTACTCTTGGAAAATCTCCAATGGAAGGTTCTAAAGACACTGTTTTAACATTTGCAAAAGACATTAAAGACTTAGGTTTTTCTATTTTAAAATAGTTTAAGTTTTTCTAATTGCAAAAGGCGCACTTTGATAATATTTCAAGGCGCGCCTTTTTTATTTAATGAGTAAGAGTGTGTCATTGCGAGGAACGAAGTGACGTGGCAATCTTTTATATAAGTATAGACACTTTTAATTATAGAGATTCCTCCACTTCGGTCGGAATGACAGCTTGCACAAGAAAACTTCCGTGAAGGAAATGACAAGGATGTCATTTTCTTCACATTACATGGAGAAGTCTTTTCCTAAATAAATTTCCCTTGCTTGCGGGGATGCAAGAATGTCTTCCTTGTTGCCTTGAATAATAATCTGCCCTGTAGAAATTATAATTGCCCTGTCTGTAATTTCAAGTGTGTCGCGTACGTTGTGGTCTGTAATTAAAACGCCAATGCCTCTTTTTGCAAGAAGCTTTATTATCCCTTTTATATCTGCAACTGCAATTGGGTCAATGCCAGCGAATGGCTCGTCAAGCAACAAAAACTTTGGCTCTATTGCAAGTGAGCGGGCAATTTCTGTACGGCGGCGCTCACCTCCAGACAATGTGTATGCCTGTTGCTTTCTAATTCTTCCAATGGCAAATTCTTCTATAAGCTCTTCCAAGTGCTGCTTCTTTTCTGACATATTTAAATCTTTGCGTGTTTCTAGAATGGACCAAATGTTTTCTTCAACAGTAAGTTTTCTAAATACAGAAGGTTCCTGTGGTAAATAAGAAATGCCAAGCTGCGCTCTTTTAAACATAGGCAATGAAGTAATGCGCTCATCATCAAGAAAAACTTCACCGCTTGTAGGCTTGTAGAATCCAACTATCATATAGAATGTTGTTGTTTTTCCAGAGCCGTTTGGCCCCAAAAGCCCCAAGACTTCTCCTGTGTGCATTGAGAAATCAATTCCTTGCACAACTTTTTTTTTGCCAAAAGATTTGTAAAGGGATGCAACTTTTAATGTATGAAGATTTGAATTTTCAGAGTCGTCATTTATTTGTGAAGAGATGTCATTTGTTTCATTATTAAATACATCACTCATTTTTTTTGCCACCTGTGCTCTATATTAGTTATCAGAATTGGAGTTTGAATTTGATTTATCAATTGTAGTTGCATTGTTATCATATGAAGTTGCCGCTGTGCTTTCTGTACTGCCAGCATTTTTGTCTTTGCCCGAAGTTGTCGAATTTTCTACGTATGATGTAACTGTTGTTGAAGTATTTTTATCATCTGTATTTGCATTGTTATTTGTTTTATCATCAACAGTTGTGTTCTTTCCGGACTCTGTTGCTGATTTTTTATCAGCTTCCTTTTTTTTGTCAGAGTCTGCTGGCTTTGAAGGGCTGCCCCCTGTAGTAACAGAACCTTGAACTCTACCGTCAAGTGTAATTTCCTGCGTGTTTAAATCAAGTGTGATTGTCTGCGCACGGAATGTATCTTGCCCTTGCACAATCTTAGGATTGCCGCTCATGTCCAGAAGCTGCGCGTCTTTTCTGTAGATTGCATACGCTGAAGTGCATGTGTTGTCTTTTTGTTTTAAAGTAACGGAAATTTGCATTACAGCAATTGAGGTGTTTTGATTATATTCTATAAGCTGAGCATCTGCTGTAACATCATTTTCTTTATCAACAAGATGAACTGCGTTTTCCAAAGTTGCAATTTTAATTTCCCTGTCATAAGAAAGTGTACCGCATGTAAAATCCATGCCGCTTTCTATAATTGAGCCTGAAATATTTCCAGAGGCCTTTATGTAACGAAAGTCATCGCCAGTAAGCTCAATTTTATCAGCGGAAATATTCATAGATTCTGTTGTGACTTTTGCGTTGCCTTCCAAAAGTGTGTAGTTGCTTTTGTCTGCAGCTGTTCCTTTCATGTTGTCAGAACTAAATGTTATTGTTTCTGAAAAACAAAGTGTTGAAAAGAAAATAGATATTGCAATAAGAAAAAACTTTTTCATTGTATTTCACCTGAATTATTTTCTGGCTGAACTTGAGCTTCTGTTTGTGATGATTCTGATTTTGTTTCTATAGAGCCATTCACTGATTCTGTAAAAGCAAAGCTTCTGCTTACACCGCTTGCAGAAAATCCTCTGCCCTCAATATTTATATCATCGCGTTTTATTTGAATTTTGTCAGAAGCACCGGAAGTGAGCTGTTCAGTTTTTGCATTGAATTTTAAATTTTGCGCATATATTTCCATGTTCTGTTCATAACTTTTTATTACAATATCGTTGAACAAAGTGTAAATGTCATCTTTTGTATTTGCGTTTAAAAGTCCGCACTTTCCTTCTGTTTCTAACTCTTGATTTTTGTTCCATGTTGTAAAGTTTACATTTTGCCCGTAAGTTGCGCCGTCATCTTTATACTGCTCAAGTTTTAGTGCGTTTAATTCCATTGTAAGCTTGTCATTTTCATAGCGGTTGAATGTTGCATTTGTAAAAGTGAATTCAGGCACAGAAGATTCTGTATTTGTTCCTTGATCGTAATTCAAAGAGCATGAACTTAATAAAA
>JBAXYY010000098.1:0-9254 GCA_041670585.1 Treponema sp.
GCATTTTTTAAAGAAGTGAATGTAATCTTCCAATTGTTTTTAAGAACAAAAGGCAGTTGAAAAAGAGCCTGGACAACGCCACCTGTAATTACACCAACAGCCATAGCACGTGCTGGGTTTTCCATACGGGGCGCAAAAATATATGTAAACAAAATGACTATTCCGTTGAATAAAATAGGAGTAAAGCCTGAGGGGGAAAATATTTTTAGTCCATTCAATATGCCTTGGAAAAAAGCAGACATGGAAATTACAACAAGGTAAGGGAACATTATTCTTGTAAGAACAATGCACTCGCTCATTGCTTCTATTTTTTCTTTGCTGTAGAAGAGACGTAAAATTTGCGGTGTGAAAATCATTCCTAAAATAACAAAAACAGTTGTAAGAAATGTTACAAGTGTAAAAGTTGCGCTTACAAAGTCTTGAGCTTTCTTTTTATCATCTATAGTTTTGCAGTCTTCTAGGTAGCCTTTGAAAGTTGGAATGAACGCTACAGAAACAGAATTCTCTGCGAAAAGCCTTCTGCAAAAGTTTGGAATTTGAAAAGCAATGCCGAACGCATCAGACAGCGCAGAAGTTCCCATGAACTTTGCTTTTGTCATTTCACGAACTAGTCCTAAAATACGTGAAAACAATGTTAAAATAGAAAGTGAAAGTCCTTTAGCTACAATTGAATGTTGTTTAGTCTTGTTATTTTTTTCTTCCATAAGTAAAAAGAGAATAACAATGTTGGCAAAAATAAGCAATGCGTGATATTATACTCATCATGAGTAACAACAAATATAAGAAAACTGTTTTCCAACATGTTGGTAAAACTCCAATTATTCCAATTTCTGTAAAAATACTTATTATTTTTATTTGCCTTTTGCTAATGTCCAACTTTGCTACTAATTTTATCAATTTAAAACTTTCACAAAGGCAAGTTATAAATTTAAATAATACAATTATGGTAAATCAATTAAAAGATTTATATTCAACTGCATGTAATCAATATCAAATAAGCATGTATTCTCAAAACCATAATGACTCTCTAAATGCAATTTCTGAATCTGCAAAAAAAGGTTTTTCTCAGGCTCATAGTTTGGCTCTTGGTGTTACTCAAGACGGCAGCATTCTTTTTTATTCATGTGCTGACAAAAAATTAGAATGGAATTCTTTTGACGAAGAAGCTCTTTCAAACATGAATAATAAATTTTCAAGTGAAGAATCAATTAAGGAAGGTTCTCTTACTTTTTCTTCTGAAAAGGGGACTTACTTTGGAGTTTATAAATATCAATCAGACTGGAAGTGTTACTTAATTCGTGCCGAGCTCCGTTCTGACACATCAAATGATATGTACAGGGTCATGGGAATAATAACCTTGATTATTGTTGTGCTTGTGATTGCATTCTTGTACGTAGGAATTGTGATGTTTAAAAAGATTTTTGAAAATGTTAACAGCATAACAAAAAGCCTTTACCAGATGCAGCAAAAACAAAAGCTTGATCTTATTGATATTTCAAACGCTCCTAACGATGATATAACATATCTTGCGGCAAGTTTTAATTCTCTTTCTTCTAGCATAAACAACTTGCTTGGAATATTCCAGAAGTTTGTTTCAAAAGATGTTGTGCATACAGCTTACAGTGAGCATCAAATTAAGCTTGAAGGAAAACAGAGAGAGCTTACAATTTTATTTAGTGACATAAAATCTTTTACATATAGAACAGAAACTTTAGGCAACGACATAATAGATTTGCTTAACGTACATTATAATTCTGTAATTCATCAGATTCATGAAAAAGACGGTGTTGTCGGTTCAATAATTGGAGATGCAATTTTAGCAATTTACGGCACTGATAATGTAGGCCCAAAAAAATCTTATATGGCAATTCAAAGCGCATGGGACATTACAAATGTTACAGCTAATCTTCGTGAAAAAATGATTGAGCGTAGAATTCAAATAGAAAAGAAGCGTCCGTTGACAGAAGCGGAAGACAGAGTTTATCAAGCTGTTCTTCTTGACATTGGAGTTGGCATTGACGGCGGAAATGTTTTCTACGGCAACATTGGTTCTAATGAACACATGGCAAATACGGTAATTGGCGACAGAGTGAATTCAGCGTCACGGCTTGAAGGCCTTACAAGAATTTACAAGCTGCCTGTAATTGTAAGCGAGTATATAAAAGATGAAACTTTAAAAGAGACAAATCAATATGTGTTCTATGAAATTGATACTGTTCAAGTCAAAGGTAAAACAGAAGGAATGAAAATATATTATCCTTTTGACACAAAGCAGTTTGATTCTGATGAACAAAAAAAATGTGATATTTATGAAGAGGCGCTTTTAAATTATTACAAAGGCGACTGGCGTAATGCTCGCGCAGAATTTAAAAGTTGCGGGCTTGAAGTAGCAAAAGTTTTCCTTGAAAGAATGGGTTTAAAAAAAGCACCAGAAGAATGGAGTGGAATATGGACAATGACAACAAAATAAATAATTCAGAGAATATTATAGAAAGCGGAGTACGATTGTTCTTACAGGATGAGATGCAGCCTCTTTCTCAAGAAAAACCACGCTCGTATAATTTAGAAACAGAATATGCCGCTACAAAAAAAAATAAGAATCCTTTTATTTTTATTCTAATGGCTGTTTGCCTTGTTTTAGTTGGACTTTTTGCATTTGGAATAAGCAAATATGTTGACTATAAAAATAACACAATCAGCATAAACATAGATTCCTTTGATGATCTAAATTTAAAGAATCTTCTTGATATAGTTTCACAAACAAAGACCCAGTATGATTCAGCAGTGAATGAAAAGAGCCAGCTTGAAGCGCAGTTGAGTTTTTCAATCAAGCAGGCTGAGCAAAAAAAAGAAGCTGACTTGTTCACTCTAAAATCTTTAAAACTTTCTACAAAAGAGAATTCTAAAAGAAAGAGCTCAATCAACATAGAATATGAAGACACTGTTAAAAAACTTCATGAAGAGTATGATGTACAAATTTCAACAAAGCAAGGCTTGATTGAACAATATCAAAAACAGCTTGCCAATTATGACAGCAGCAAGGTTGAACAGGCAAAAGAACAGGAGGCTGCAATAGACAGCCAACGCCAGTTGAATGAATTGGAAAAACAAAAACTTACAAAAAAATACGAATCTCAAATAGAAGATATAAGAACAGAGCTTACTTCTTCTCAACAAAAGGCTTTTGAAAATCAGAAGAAGGCAGTTGGTGAAGTTACAAAAAAATATCAGGCAGAAATTGACACTCTTGATCCTGTTGTGAAAGATACAAAAAAACTTGTGGAAAAATCAAATCAAAATACAATAGTTGTTTTTAATGCGCAGGAACAGCTTGCGAATATAACTTCACAGGCTTCTGTTGAATATAAAGATTCCATAAAGAATGTTGAGTCTGTTTTTTCAAACTTTAACGATGCAGAGAAAGTTGTATCATCTTTACCTCAAAAAAATTCTATACCGTCTTTTGTAAAAGCAATGAAGTCTTTTGCATACCAGGCAGGAAGTGAAATTACAAAGGCTTCTGTTATAGAAATAAACAGACTTGCAGCATTAAATGATTCATATAAAGAAAAAATAACACAGGTTGAAAATGAAAAAGCGGCGGCTTTAAATAAAGCGGCGCTTGAAAAACAGTCTGTTGAAAATCAGAGCGAATCTTACCAAAAATATTTTGAGTCATTGTGCAAAGAAAATGACTGGGGCGGAATGCTCATAGGCTTGTCTTATACAATTGACTTGCCAATTTATCTTGCAAAAGAAAACAGAATTTATTTTACAGATCCTGCCTATAAAGATATTTCAATAAGTGGAAATATTAAAAGAAAAAATTCTGTTATTGCTGCTGTAATAATTAAAGTGAAAGATGGCTTTTTTTACTGCACTCCAAAAGATGTCTCTAAGTCTTCGCGCGTAAGAGTAGGCGACTGGATTGAAGTTGAACAGCCTGTCTTGGAAACAGCGGCTGACAAATAAAAAATCACCTCGTGCGCTTTACACATAAAAATACGTCCGTGTATTTTTATGTGTAGTACAAATTGCGAGGGCAATTTGTACAATTATTAGTGCGCGCCTCCTGCGCTTTCATTATTTTTCAAGAAAGAGTCGCTTATTGCAAAAAAGAAGTTTTCAAGCTACACTTTGTTGTGTATATTTAAAGTAATTTACTAAATGGGTGCAAAATGGAAACAAAAAACGAAAACTCTTCTATAAATAACGGCGAAAATCAGAATTCAGAAAAAACAACTTATACTCAGGTTGTAAAGCCTTTGCGTATGGGAATTGATGTAGGCTCTACTACTGTAAAGGTTGTCATTCTTGGCGACAACGACGAGATTCTGTACGGCGCATATGAAAGGCACCGTGCTGACATTAGAAACACAATCATTACAGAAGTAAACAAGGCTCTTGATTCCATAGAAAAACTTCTTCCTGCAAAAGAAAATCAAACTTTGAGCGTAAAGGTGACAGGCTCCGGCGGACTTTCAGTTTCACAGTGGCTTAACGTTCCATTTATTCAGGAAGTTGTTGCGGCCACAACTGCAGTTAGAAAACTTATTCCACAGACAGACGTTGTAATAGAGCTTGGCGGTGAGGATGCAAAAATCACTTACTTCACAGGCGGCGTTGAACAAAGAATGAACGGCACTTGCGCAGGCGGCACTGGCGCTTTTATTGACCAAATGGCGGCGCTTCTAGAAACAGACGCTTCTGGCTTAAATGAACTTGCCCGCGGTGCAACTACAATCTACCCAATTGCTGCCCGTTGCGGTGTATTTGCAAAAACAGATGTTCAGCCTTTAATTAACGAAGGCGCTCGTCGTGAAGATATTGCGGCTTCTATTTTCCAGGCGGTTGTCAGCCAGACAATAAGCGGGCTTGCTTGCGGTAAGCCAATTAGAGGACATGTTGCGTTCTTAGGCGGACCTCTTCATTTCTTAGACATGCTTCGCGACAGGTTTGTAAAAACATTGAAGCTAACTCCAGAAGAAACAATTGTCCCAGACAACAGCCAGCTTTTTGTTGCGACAGGTTCTGCGTATTCTGCTGAACGTTCAATGAAATGCTGCGGCGCTGAATCTAAGCCTGCCGTGTTCCCAACAATCGCTCAGTTCCGTGCAAGTTTAAAAAATCTTGTTGGCGCTGAGTTGAGTGAAGTTCAAAGGCTTGAGCCGTTGTTCAAAGACCAGGCGGAGCTTGACGCATTCACAGCTAGGCATTCAAAAGAGAAGGCTCTTAGTGGAAATCTAGCTACAGCTTCCGGCCCAGTTTTCTTAGGGCTTGACGCTGGCTCAACTACAACAAAGGCAGTTCTTACAGACACAGAGGGCAGAATACTTTGGCGTTTCTATGATGTTAACGCTGGCAACCCTGTAGAGCTTGCTGTAAAAGTTTTAAAAGATTTGTATAAGATTCTTCCACCTACAGTTTACATTGCGCGTTCTGTTTCAACAGGATACGGCGAGGCGCTTTTTCAGGCGGCTCTTGGTGTGGACAGCGGCGAAGTTGAGACAATAACACATTACCGTGCGGCGGACTTCTTTGTTCCAGGCGTTGAGTTCCTGCTGGACATTGGTGGCCAGGACATGAAGTGTTTACGCATGAAAGATGGGGCAATCACTTCCATTCAATTGAATGAGGCTTGCTCTTCTGGCTGCGGCAGCTTCCTTGACAACTTTGCGCGGACAATGGGAATGTCAGTTCAGGAATTTTCTAAGATTGCGCTTCTTGCAAAAAAGCCAGTTGACTTGGGCAGCCGTTGCACAGTATTTATGAACAGCCGTGTAAAGCAGGCTCAGAAGGAAGGCGCGACTGTCGCTGATATTTCTGCAGGCCTTTCTTATTCTGTAATCAAAAACGCTTTGTTCAAAGTAATCAAACTTAGAAAGGCAAGTGAAATTGGAAAGAAGGTTGTGGTCCAGGGCGGCACTTTTAATAACGACGCTGTCCTTAGGGCTTTTGAAAAAATAGCGGGTGTCACTGTATTCCGTCCAGATGTGGCGGGACTTATGGGAGCCTACGGTTCAGCATTGATTGCACAAGACCAGTGGGAAGACTTGACCCGTCCAAAGCCTGGCGAAGATCCAAACGTGCCAAAACTTGTTAAGAGCAAGATTGCAACTTTGGAGCAGCTTGAATCATTTAAAGTGGAGCTTGAGTTAAAAAGATGCGGGCGCTGTTCAAACAACTGCCTTCTTACAATAAACACATTCACTACAGACTCTTCAACAAACGCTTCTGAAAAAACAGTAAGAAAATTTGTAACAGGCAACAGGTGCGAGCGTGGAGCGGAACTTGGCGAAGGAACAAAAGTTGTAGACGCAAGCAACAAGAACGACACAAAAGTGCAGGGCGATGAAAATAAAGATTTGCCTAACTTGTTCGACTGGAAATACAAAAGGCTGTTCAGCTATGTGCCTCTAAAAAAAGAGGACGCGCCAATGGGTGAAGTTGGCATTCCACGTGTTTTAAACATGTACGAAAACTACCCGTTGTGGTTCACATTCTTTACAAAGCTAGGATTCAGAGTTCACCTTTCCCCTCGTTCAAACAGAATTGTTTATGAAAAAGGGCTTGAGTCAATTCCATCTGAGTCAGTTTGCTACCCAGGAAAAATTTCCCACGGGCATATAGAAAGCCTTTTGCAGCAAGGTGTGAAATTTATTTTCTATCCATGCGCTCCTTACGAACAGCAGGAAGACAGCGGCGCGGGCAATCATTACAACTGCCCAATTGTAACAAGCTATCCTGAAGTTTTAAGAAACAACATTGACGCTTTAAGGCAGGACAAGTCTATAATTTTTATGGACCCGTTTCTTCCAATCTATGATGAAAAACGTCTTTCTCAAAGATTGTATGAAGAGCTAAGCAAAAACTTCAATGTGACAAAAGCGCAGGTGGCGGACGCAACAAAAGCCGCTTGGGACGAACAGGAAAAATATAGAAAGGAAGTGCAGGACGCAGGCGAAGAGGCTCTTGAAAAAATGATAACTCTTGGCGCAAACGGAATTGTGCTTGCCGGCCGTCCTTATCATCTTGACCCGGAGATTAACCACGGTATTCCTGAACTTATACACGGCTTGGGGCTTGCTGTGTTTACAGAAGACAGCGTTGCTCACTTAGGAAAAGTTGAGCGGCCGTTAAGAATAATTGACCAGTGGACTTACCACAACAGGCTTTACAGGGCTGCAAGTTTTGTAAGCGGAATGCCTGACTTGGAACTAGTTCAGCTTACTTCATTTGGCTGCGGACTTGACGCGGTTACATCTGACCAAGTTGATGAAATAATGAAAGCAAAGTCGCGAATGTACACTCTTATAAAAATTGATGAAGGCAGCAACTTGGGCGCTGTAAGAATTAGAATAAGAAGTTTGATTGCGGCTGTAAAAGAGCGTGAGCGTCATCATAGAAAAGTTATTGTCCATACTGCGGCTTACCAAAGGCAAGTGTTCACAAAAGAAATGAAGTACACCCACACAATCATTGGACCTCAGATGAGCCCAATTCACTTTAGGCTTTTGCAAAAGGCGTTCCAGTACACAGGCTACAATTTTGTAATTCTAGACGCAGTTGATCCAAAGGCTGTGGAGACCGGCTTGAAATATGTAAACAACGACGCTTGCTACCCTTCAATTCTAGTTGCGGGGCAGATGATAGCGGCGCTTCAAAGCGGCAAGTACGACTTGAACCACACAAGCTTGATTATTACTCAGACAGGCGGCGGCTGCCGTGCTACAAACTACATTGGATTTATAAGAAGGGCGTTGAACGATGCTGGCTTAAATCAGATTCCAGTTCTTTCTTTAAGCGCCCAGGGCTTTGAAAAAAATCCTGGCTTTAAAATTTCATTGCCACTGTTGCACAGGCTTTTAATGGCCGTTATGGTGGGCGATGTTTTAATGCGTTGCTTGTACAGAGTTCGTCCATACGAAGCTGTTCCTGGAAGCGCAAATGCACTTTATGAAAAATGGAATGGAAAGGCAGAAGTTCAGTTGAAGTCACTTTCTCTTCACGGCTACCACAAGCTTTTAAAAGATATAATCCATGACTTTGACACACTGCCGCTTGTTGCAATTAAAAAGCCACGTGTTGGTGTTGTTGGAGAAATCTTGGTAAAGTTCCATCCTACAGCGAACAATCAAATTGTAGAAACTATAGAAAGAGAAGGCGCTGAATGTGTAATGCCTGACTTGGCAGACTTCTTCTTCTATTCATTCAGCACTGGTATTTTCCGCCATGAGCAGCTTGCGTTCCCAGAAAAAACTGAGCGCAATGCAAAACTGTTTGTTTGGTTCCTGGAAAAGTACCGCTCTGATATGAAAAAATATTTAAAGAGAAGCCACCGCTTTGACGCGCCAAATTCAATTTACACTTTGATGAAAGGTGTTAACGACATTGTTCAGATTGGAAACATCACTGGCGAAGGCTGGTTCTTAACAGCGGAAATGGTCGAGCTTATTAAGAGCGGAGTTCCAAGCATTGCTTGTGTTCAGCCGTTTGCTTGCTTGCCAAACCATGTCACAGGAAAAGGCATGATTAAGGAATTGCGCCGCCGCTTCCCTGGTGCAAACATTTCTGCAATTGACTACGACCCAGGTTCAAGCGAAGTGAATCAGCTTAACAGATTGAAGCTTTTGTTAAGCAACGCTCCTGCGGGAAGCCACCCTGATGAAGAAAAAGACGGGCTTGTTCATAACCCAGACGGCTCTGTTGTAAAACCTGAAGTTGTCCTTGCAGAAGGCGGCGCTGGTTTTGCTGACACTGAGCCTGTTGCAGAAAGCGACATACCTGCTTCAAACGGAGGGCAAAAGTAATGTGCAAAAAAACAGCATTTGTTAAAAAAGTAATTCTTGCCGCAACTGCTGCTTTTTGCTTTGCTTTTCCTGCCGCTGCTGATTACAATAAATTCAATTTGCCTGACTCAACTGAAATCCGCCGTGTTGTAAAAGACAGCTGGCTTGCTTCTTCACTTGATGAAATTAGAAACAGAAATATTGAAGCCCGTGTAAATGAAGCTGGTGTGAAATTTCAAATCCGCCTTGAAGAAGGTGTTGATGATTTTGCGGTTATAATTGCACCACAGTCTTTGCTAAACGTAGACTTGATTGGCAAAGACAACTCTTCCCAAAAAGTGCAGATGGAAGTTTACCCGTCTGGCGCTCCTGGAAGCTGGGTTCTTTATAGAAACAAAGATACCGGCAAGCCTACAAAAATTTGCATGTTCTTTAACCAAGACGCAGAAGTGTACATTCAGTTCC
>JBAXYY010000099.1:0-9234 GCA_041670585.1 Treponema sp.
AAACAAGAGCAACGTAACTTTTGAAGCAAGCGGCGCCCATGTTTTAAAAGTTGCAGTTGAGTTAGAAGTTGTCACACCTAATTCTTTTACAACATCATCAGATGGAACAAATGAACCGTCAATCAGGCTGATAGAAATTGTTGCAGAAACAGCCTTGCTTTTATAAACAACACTGTATGGAATGTTAGTCAAGTTGCCGTTTGACAAAGTGATTGTAGCGTTTGTGCCAGAAATGATTGCCGCACTTACAGTCAAAGACGCACCTGTTGAATCTGTAACAGTGAAGTCCGCAGCAGCAACAGATGACGTTCCACGTATAGTTGCAGTTATTGTGTTGCCATCACTAGAAGTGATTTCAGCTGATTTTATACCGTTAATGTCTTCCATATTTGTGTAGTAATTTGTATCTCCATAAATAAAATATAAAGTGTCGTATGACGAAAGAACAGACGCAGGAACTAATATATTTTTTGTCTGCGATGTGCCAGTCGAAGCAACAAAAAGTATTCCAATGTCATAGCTTGTGTCAACTGACATTGTAGTGTAAACATAGCCGTTTGCGCTATCAGTTTCTGTAAGCTGAATGTCTCCGCCCGGCCATGATTTTGAAGAATAGTTTACATCATTGTCACCGTTATCTTTCCATGCCCACACGTTCCATGTTAAAGATGTGTCCGCGCCAATCAAGCAGATTTTTGTGCTGTCTGATTTGTTAGAACCTGTTGAAGAAGGACATGACGTAAAACACAATGACAATGTTATTACAGACAAAACCAACGCAACCGCGTTTCTGAATGTTTTTTTGTTGATTGTTTTCATAAATGCTCCAAGCTTAATTTACTTGCAATATGCTTTAAACTCTGTCTTTTACAAGGCACTGTTTTTAATACAATGCTTTTTAAAAGACGGGCAACTTTGGTGAGGTGTTTTAGCTTCACTTTAGTTGCCCGCAATACTTTTACTTTTTTAGATTAAGAAAACTAATTGATATTAGTTAATTTTAGCAAGTGTCATTGTTGCACCATCAGTAGTTGTAGCAATTGTAATAGAATAAGTTCCTGCTCCACCCATCATATCTGTACAAATAAAGTTATCACCAGAAGTTCCAAGAGTCGCAGCAGAACCTAATGTTGTAGCTGCACTTGCTTTGAACTGAGCAGATGCAACATTCAATGTAGAATTATCGCCTGCATAGAACTTAAACCAGCAAGCAAATGTATTAGCAGGAGTTGTACCCCAATTACTTAAGGTTTCATCAGCAGATATATAGAAATATCTTGTTACTGATGTAGAACCATTGAATGGCAAGTACAATGAACTTGCTTCTGCACAGTTAGAACTTTCAATTTTTACATAAGCTCCAGCCTGAACAGCAGTTGTACTATTCAATGCAGAAACATTTGCATCGCTAAGTTTAGCAGCAGAAGTCTGTGTCCAGCTAGCTTTTACAGTTGCTCCAGATGCAGTAATTGTAATTGTGTAAACACTGTCAGTTGTTAATCCATTCAAACAAACATTACCACCGCCAACAGCAAGAACTAAATCTGTATTGGCAGCCAAAGCAGATGTTGAAGTTCCCCAAACTGTAGCACCAGATTCATCAAGAAGCAATTTAAATGAAGTTTTGCCACTTCCATCGCTCCAAGCATTTGCATTAGCATCTGAATATGTAAATGAATATGTAGCTACACCATTTGTAAATGTTAGAGGAACTCTCATTGCACCCCACATAGAAGTGCCTGTAGAATCACCTGCTGTTGCACCACCAATAATATATGCTGGTGTAAGTGCAACTTCCAAATCTGGATTACCTGTTGTGCATCCTGTAAAGGAAAGCAAAAGTGCTGTTGTTACAGCCGCTAAAATCTTTGTTATTTTTTTCATTATTCTTTCCTCCAAGTCCTAGAGATCCCACTGGAAACCGCAGCGGATAGCCATTAAGCCACTGTAATCACCATTTCCAGAGCAGTCACGATAAAGTGTGTAACTGTCTGAATTGTTCTTGTATGCTGTTGGTCCATCACCAAATGCGTTGTATGGATCCATTCCAGACATGAACTGAATGTATGCTGTTGGTTTATAAAGTACAGAAAGCTTTTTCTTTGCTCCAACGAAGAATCCGAACGGAGAAACTATATCGCTCTGTTCTTTTCCTGGTTCTGCTGTACGTACACCTGCACCAACTTGAGCTGTAATATCAAGAGGTAAAGAAACATCACAAACAAGTGTATTGAATACGTATTCAGACTGCTTGTTATCAAAAGCGTATGTTGCTGTAATATCTTTTACAATTTCACTGTCAAATTTCTGAGAGTATCTAAGACCAGCTTCTCCAAAGAGCATCTGATTTTCATCTGTTCCACGAACAAATTTATCTGTGTCTTTTGTAAAGTAGTCTAATCTTGCATAGCCTTCAACTTTTGCAGACATATCAGCAAGTGGTTTTAAGTCAACGCTGAAATATGGGCGAACTTTTAAAAGCATAGTATCGGTTGAATTATACTTTGCAGAACCATCATAGTAATATGCTTTGTCTTTGTTCAAGTTCATTGTTAAAGAAGGTTTTACACCAACGTTAATTCCTTCAAGGAATGTTGCGCTAACATCACCAAAAATTGTCTGGTTATTGCGGTATCCCAACTGGTCGCTAATGTCTGTATGATTATCAGCACCCTGTTCAACATACATCATGTTTGCCTGAATACCACGCATATAGTATCCAAGTTTTGCATTGATAAAGTCTGAACCATAAGCAACGTTTACATTTGCTGCAGAATTGTTAGCAAAATTATTATCAGCATCGTCAACCATTCCTACATCAGATGTAGCAGGAGCATAAGTCGTCTTTGTTCCATCACCGTTATCAAAAGAACCATACTTATTGTACAAACCGTTAGCCTTAAATGTTACAGGGCCAAAGTTTCCTTGATAACCAAGAATGTAATCGCCTTCCAAAATTGTATCAAAGAGTTTGTCGTATGTTGTTCCATAAGCACCGTTGTACTGGAAGTCTACATAGTGGCCAAAGTCACCTGTGTTAAACTTAGCATTTGCATATCCGTAGAAGCCGTAGCGGTTTCCTGCACGATCAGCAGTTCTGTTTGGTCCAAGAACTACATTAGCTGTAACTCCTGTATCTGCAAGCAATTTGTTGAAAAGTGGAGCAAACTCAAACTGGTTGTATCCACCAACTGAGCTATAACCTGCTTCCCATTCTTTGTCGATTGTGTTCCAGTTAACATTTGTGTGTGGTGGAAGTTTTGCATATTTGTAGCCTGTTACATAGTTTACATAAGGTGTATCTAAACCAAGCTTCAAGTGTCCAAGATATGTTTTTTCTGCTGACTGTCCGCCATAGAAATACATTGGATCAAAAATTGTATCTACTAAAAGATTTTTAAGACCATCAGATGCCTCAAGTGAACCCTTGTTGTAAATGTTATTGAATCCGTCCTGTTCAGCAAGAGCTACTTCAATGTAAATTGGCACACCAGGAAGAGCGTCTCCGCTAACTTTAAGATATGACTTCAAGTTTACACCAGAGCTTTGAACTTCAGTTTTATTGTCTTTAGTTCCGTCGCCCCATTTTGTCTGGTAGCCAAGCATGCTCCATGTGTTAAATTTAAGGTTAGAACCTTTCTTTGCAGGTGCAGCATCTCCGCCGCCAAGAGCAGCTACGAGTGTGTCTACATCAACAAGACCGTTCTTTCCACCAAATCCATCATCTACAGTGTCTGGAGCTTTAAGGTCAGGTGTCCAGTTTCCGTCAGAAATGAATTTGTACTTCATTGTTGTTCCTTTATCAACAACTTTTACAAAAGACCATCCCTTGTCGCCTTTTGTCATTGGCAATGCACCGTTCTGCCAGTCAGTAAAATCACCGGCAATAACTACTTCTTGTGCACGCGGATTTCCATAGAAGAATGTTACTTCTATTTTTCCGTCTGCTAGTTTCTTTACTGATACATCTGCGAATGCAGCTGCTGTTAGTACCAATAAAGCAGAGATGAAAGCAATAATTTTTTTCATCCTATCCTCCAAATTTGATTTTGAATTCTTTGGATTTTTTATAATCCAAACTTTAGATAATATTATTATTGTTTCTGTCAGTTTGATTTGTCAACTTTTGAAGTACTAAAATTCTAACTAAATCGGTTTAGTTGCAACTATTAGACTATTTTTTCTTACTTTTGTTGTATTTTTAATTTCTTGCTATTTTTTAAAAATAAATGGAATTTTATTCACTTCAAGGAAATCGATTGCTTAAAAAATATTTAAATACTTTTATTACAAAAAAAATGCCAGTATACTTAACAAGCATACCGGCTGGAGGTAAATAATGAATGTTGCTTTGAACAATAAAACTTACTTTTAAAAGCAACTGTGTATGAAAAAAAACTACTTAGATGATTTTCTTTTCTTAGAAACTACGTCGAACAAAACTGCTAGAAGCAACACAAGCCCCTTCACCGCTTTTTGCCAGTTTGAATCAATTCCTAAAATTGACATACCATTGTTTAGAACACCCATGAAAATTGCACCTATTACAGCGCCACCTACAGTTCCTGTTCCGCCGTAAGCAGAAGCGCCGCCTATGAAGCAGGAGCCGATTGCATCCATTTCGTAGCTATTGCCCGCTGTTGGAGCTGCTGAATTAAATCGTGCAACACAAACTAGAGCCGCTACTGCAGAAAGGAATCCCATGTTTGTGTAAGCAAAGAACATAACTTTGTCTGTGTTAACACCAGAAAGCTGTGCCGCTTTAGCATTTCCGCCAAGAGCATATAAGTAACGTCCAGAAACTGTATTCTTTGTGTAGTAAGCATAAATTGCAACTATGACAGCAACAATTATTAAAATTACAGGAAGTCCTTTGTCCTGACCAAGCATTGCCGCAACTGCAAGAATTACAACTGTAAACAAAGCAAGTCTAGAAACAAAAAGTCCTACAGGCTCAACATCATATCCCTTTTTCTTTTTAGAGCCACGTTTTAATATTTGTGTAATGATTAAAATTGCACAACAGATTGCTGCTATAATCATTGTCACCGCAAAAGTCAAAGCCATTGCCGCTTCAGGGTCAGCATCAAATTTTGCATCAGAGATTGAAGGAATATAGCTTGAGAATAATCTTAGGTAGTTGTCTGGCATTGGAGAAATTGTAAGTCCGTTCAAAACAATAAGAGCGGCTCCTCTCCACAAAAGCATACCTGCCAAAGTTACAATGAACGGCGGAATATGAACAAACGCTATCCATATACCATGCCATGCACCTATGAGAATACCAACAATCAAGCACAAAAGAATTGCAACGTAAATATTCACATGGAGATTTACAATAAGCGTGCCCGCTATTGCTCCAACAAATGCAACAATTGAACCTACAGAAAGATCAATGTTTCCACCTGTTAAAATACACAAAAGCATACCTGTTGCAAGAATTACAACGTAAGCATTTTGATTTATAATATTTGTAATGTTTGACGGCGCAAACAACGAGCCGTTACCTGTTGCTACAATTAAGACTTGAAACAACACCATTACAACTATGAGAGCAATGAACATTGTATTGTTTTTTACAATACGTTTAATATTTATTGATTTTGTTCCCGACATGATTTCCTCCTATTTATTAGTAACATCTTTTCCTGAATTGATAATGCAAGACATGATTTTTTCCTGTGTCGCATCTTTGCCTTTCATTTCCGCAATCATCTTTCCTTCATTCATAACATAAATTCTGTCGCTCATTCCAAGAATCTCAGGCATCTCTGAAGAAATAAAAATAACTGATTTTCCTTGCTCGACCATTTTATTTATGATGCAGTAAATCTCGTACTTTGCACCAACATCAATTCCACGAGTTGGCTCATCAAGTATAAGAATTTGTGGATCTGCAAAAAGCCATTTTCCAAGCAAAACTTTCTGCATATTTCCGCCAGAAAGGTTCACAACATCTTCTTCAATTGAAGAGCATTTTGTGTGCATTTCTTTTACATAGTCTTCGGCTACTTTACGCTCTTTTTCAAAATTGATTACTCCGTGGTTAGAAATTTTTTCAGGTTTAGTCGCAGATGTATTTCTGCAAATTGACTCTGACAAAATCAAACCGTTGCCTTTTCTGTCTTCTGTAACATAAGCAAGACCATGATTAATTGCGGACTTTACATTTGGGAATGTAACTTCTTTTCCGTTCAAGTAAATTTTACCCTTAATGTTTGAACCATACGAATGCCCAAAGATGCTCATTGCAAGCTCAGTTCGGCCCGCACCCATTAGTCCGCTTATGCCTATGACTTCACCTTTTCTAACATTGAAATTAACATGGTCGCAAACTTTTATGCCTTCAAATATTGGATGGTCAACGCACCAGTCTTTTACTTCAAACGCAACGTTACCTATATGAGGTTCCCTTTTTGGGAATCTGTCAGTAAGATTTCTTCCTACCATTGCAGAAATAATTGTGTCTTCTGTAAAAGAGTCTTTTGCTTTATCTAAAGTCTGAATTACAGAGCCGTCTCTTATTACTGTAATTTTATCTGCTACGTATGAAACTTCGTTTAATTTATGTGAAATAAGAATGGAAGTCATTCCTTTCTTTTTAAATTCAAGAAGAAGATCGAGTAAATGCTTTGCTTCTGTATCATTTAAAGATGCAGTTGGCTCATCAAGAATAAGGAGCCTTACATTTTTACCAAGCGCTTTTGCAATTTCTACAAGCTGCTGCTTGCCAACACCAATATCTTTTATAAGAGTGTGAGATGACTCGTTAAGTCCGACCATCTTTAAAAGTTCATCTGCTTTATTGAACGTCTCTGCCCAATTAATTTTTGCTTTTGAACCGCGTTCATTTCCAAGGAACATGTTTTCGCCAATTGTTAAAAGAGGCACAAGAGCAAGTTCCTGATGAATAATTACAATTCCTAATTTTTCGCTGTCTTTTATTTTTTGAAACTTGCACACGTTACCGTCATAAACAATATCACCACTGTAGCTGCCATACGGGTAAATTCCACTTAGAACATTCATCAAAGTTGATTTGCCTGCGCCGTTTTCTCCAACAAGCGCATGTATTTCGCCCGCCTGAACTTCAAGGCTTACATCATCAAGTGCCTTTACTCCAGGGAATGTCTTTGTTATATGTTTCATTTCCAATAAATTCTTAGCCATTGGAACTCCTGTTTTCTACTAAAACAAATTCTTAAAAAAAGGCAGAAAGTGTTGTTTTAGATTTCACTATTCTGCCTTTAGCCTTACCTAGATTTACTATTGAAGGTCTGCTGCTTTGTAATATCCAGAATCAACTAGAAGAGCTTTGTAATTGTCTTTTGTTGCAAATACTGGATCGCAAAGATATGAAGGAATAATTCCTGTTCCATTGTTGTAAGTTTTTGCATCGTTGATTTCAGGTTTGTTTCCGTTCATAAGAGCGTCTACCATGCCTACAACTTTTTCTGCAAGTGTACGTGTGTCCTTGAAGATTGACATTGACTGAGTGCCTTTAATCATGTTCTTAACGTTTGGTTTGTCGCAATCCTGTCCTGTTACAAAAGGGAAATTCTCTGCATTATATCCTGCGGCAGAAAGTGCATTTGTAATTCCCATTGCTACTGAATCGTTTGAAGAATAAACTGCGTCAAGCTTTTTGCCTTTTGGACCATAGCCCTGTGAAGCAATAAGATTTTCCATACGTTTCTGAGCCTCTTCTGTTGACCAGTTAAGAGTTGCACACTGTGCTTTAGAAGTCTGTCCTGACGGAACTACAAGAACACCTGAGTCAATGTATGGTTTTAATACATCCATTGCGCCGCCAAAGAAGAAGTTAATGTTGTTATCATCTGGTGAACCTGTGAAGAGTTCTATTGTCGCAGGGTCAGCTTTTGTTCTGTTTTTAAGATTCAATTTTTCTACAAGGAAGTCGCCTTGAATTGTTCCAACTTTGTAGTTATCAAATGTTGCATAATAAGAAACTGCTGATGAGTTCATAATAAGGCGGTCGTAAGCAATTACCTTTACGCCTTTTCTTTTTGCTCCATCAAGCACGTTCTTAAGGGCTGAACCATCGATTGAAGCAATAACAAGAATCTTGTCGCCTTTAGTAATCATGTTCTCAATCTGAGATGTCTGTGTTGCAATGTCATTGTTTGCGAACTGCAAGTCAACTTTGTAGCCAGCCTTTTCTAGCTGAGCCTTCATGTTTGCTCCATCCTGATTCCATCTCTGCAAATCTTTTGTTGGCATTGAAACACCAATTGGTGTCTTCTTTGAGATTTTTTTAGCGAATGCGCAAGGCATTATCATAAGTCCTGCTAACATCAAAACTAAAATCTTTTTCATAAGTTATCCTCCTTAATGGTAAACTTACTTTTAAGTGCATACAATTTTTTATGCACTATCTAAAATTGATATGAGAAGTTTACCCTGAAAAAGGACATTGAAATTTATGAAATTCTTGATTTTATTGTCATTTTATTTCATAAGACAAAATATTTTTAACATTTTTTTTATTTCATCTAGATTTTATTGCACTAAAAAAAATCTAGATTGAGCAATGTCATTGCGAGGAACGGAGAGACGTGGCAATCTCGTATACAAATAAATATGCACTTTTTAATAACAAGATTCCTTCGCTTCGGTCGGAATGACGGAATTTACTTTATCTAAGACCTGTCTTGAACTAAGTTCTACTTAGAGCCATACACTTCACCGTAAGTGTGGAAGCCTGATTTTATTATTACATCGTCAATATTTTCTTTTGTAACAACAGTCGGCTGAAGCCACACAACTGGAATATCTCCAAAGCCGTTGTTTATAGTTGCGCTTCCTCCAACAACTTCTTCCACGCTTGAACCTTTAGCCAGCATGACCGCGCACGCAGCCGCTTTTTTTGCAAGCTCGGTTATAGGTTTGTAAATTGTAAAGTCTTGAAGACCTAAAACAATATTCTTGCATGCCGCAGTATCAGCATCTTGTCCGCAAATTGGAACATGACGCTCTGGAAGGTACATTGAAAAAGCCTGTATTACACTTCCTGCAACTGCATCGTTTCCACAAACTATTGCATCTGGAATATTTCCACTTGTAATTAAGTCAACCGCCTTCTGATTAGATAAATCGTAGTTCCAACCGTCAGTGTAAAATGTGCCTGTAATTTTTACTGGAGTTTTGCCAATCACATTTCCAACTCCTTTTTTTATAAGTGTCATATTGTAATCTTCATCAGGACCTAAAATA
>JBAXYY010000100.1:0-9223 GCA_041670585.1 Treponema sp.
AATAATGATTTTTCCACCAAGCCAAATAAACGAACCTTCATCTGTGCTTGCAAATTGTTTGTTTCTTTCTTTTTCGTAATTATTGACTAAGCTATGTATGTAATTTTTTTTCACAGTTGGTAAAGGCATTTTAAATTCAAACCAAGTGCGTACATCTTTTGAAATACTATTTCCTTTCATCCAGTTAGAAAGAGACGTGTTGAGCGCATTGGAATATTTTTCACTTTTGCTTTCACCTTCATAGTGAACTGTGTTTTCAGAGAATGAGTTTTTTTTCTGCGGTAAAGGTTTTAGGTCAGAATGTTTTCCTGCTTTCCATTCTCTATAAACTGTTGAATGAAGAGTGAGCGTGAACTTGTGCCAGAATGCAGAATCTAAAAGTCCTTCTTCAAAAAACTGACGAAGTGTTTCCATTGAATCAATTAAGTCTTGCTCGCTTTGATTCCAAAATCCAAAAATCATATAGCTGTGAATTAGAATTCCAGCTTCTTTAAATGCACAGCAAGCGTTAACTATATTTTGCATGTTTGTGCCTTTGTTAACTGAACAAAGACCTCTGCCTGTTGCTATTTCTATTCCAGCTGAAACTCCTGTAAGCCCGCCGTATGATAATAAATCAACAAGATCTTTTGTAAATGTTTTTTCAAAACGGATGTTGCCCCAAAATGTAAAGCGAGGTTTTTCTTCATGCATGCAATTAAGAAGTGCAAACTTTTCTAAAGAGACAGGAGGACATGCTTCATCTACAAAGTGAAGTCCATATACTCCTGTTTTTTTTGCCTGCTTTTTTAATCCAAAAAATAATTTTTCTATTTCATTCATGCAATAATGATTTACATATTCAAGCGAAGTGTCGCAAAATGCACATCTATGCCAGTAGCAGCCATAAGCAAGAAAAACTTTCATCCATGCACCGTCACTCCAAATTCTTTGCATTGGATTGTCTGTGTCTGCAAGGCGTGGATATTGTGAAAAGTCAATCTCTGAAAAATCTGGAATTATTTCTTTTGTAAAAGAGTCTTCTCTTTTTCCATAATCGCTTTCTATCCACAATGGATTTATAATTCTACCGTTGTGCAAGTATTTTATTTTGTAAAATTGTTCACCGTTAAATACTTTCTTTAAATGATTATGTTTTGATTTATCAAATAAAGAAAGATAACTTCCATAGCCTCTGTCATAACTTATAAAATCAATGTATTCAAAAAGATTTTTCTCTTCTGTGTTTCGTAACTCCGTGTTTATGAAACCTCCGCCAAAAGAGACAATAGCATTGCTTCCAAATTCTTTTTTTATAAAATTAGCAGTGCATAATGCTGCCGCCACAGTTCCTGGAAAAGGAAGTGAAATGCAAAAAAGAGTTTCTTCATCTCTGCTGTATTTTGAAAGTGAACGCTCAAGAAGAGGTTCGTAAAAATATTTCATTACAGGAGAATGTGATGCTTCTTCAATTTTAGAAAAAGGCATATCGCTTGAAGCTGCCGATTCAGCATATCTTATTAGAGAAAAGTTTTCGTCAAAGACAGCGGTTATATAATCTGCAATATCAGCTAAAGCAAGGCTTGCAAGCACTTCAGTGTCGTCAGCGGAAGGTTCCTTGCCAATTTCAGAAAGGTAACGCTCCATTCTCATTCCTCTAGGGACATGCGCCGACCGTACAAATTCATGCTTGTATTCTTTTCCTGAAAACTTACCTCTGCTGCATGAAATTTCGCTAATGATTTCTATCCACGAACACCATAAGTCTTGTTCAGAAATATATCGTCTTATTTGAAAAGCTGTGTCATCATCATTTCTGTCCTCTGCTTTTTGCGCCATGTCAAGAGCAGTGTTTTCTGTTAATGAAAAAAGTTTACTGAGCCCTTCTTCAGAAAATATTTCATGAAACAAAGCAATGCTCAAGTCCAGCCATTCTGTTTTTCCAGATATGTTTCTTTCTTTGTAAAGTTTTCTAAAAAAAGAAAGAAGGTACGCTCCAGACGGGTAGGGTGTGTTTAACTGTACTAGTGGCGGCTGAATAATTACTGTGTTCATATTCTTTGACAATAACGTAGTATTTTAATTGTGTCCATTAAAAAAAGAGAAAACAATTATGGTTGAAAATAATTAGAAAATTTATTATTTTGAGTTAGAGGTAACTTATGCAAATTGAAACAAACAGATCTGTTATTACACCGCTTGGTGTTTTTATAATTGGAACGTATGATGAGAACGGAGTGCCTAACGCGATGAACGCTGCCTGGGGAACTCAAAACGAAATGGACGAAATTGTCCTTTGTCTTGGAAAACATAAGACAACAGATAACTTAAAAAGGACAAATGCTTTTACAGTTTCATTCGGAACAAAAAACACTGTTGCAATATCAGATTACTTTGGTGTTGAAAGTGGAAAGAATATTAATAAAATAGAAAAGGCTGGCGTTCATGTTCATAAAAGCTCTAAAGTGAATGCACCAATCATTGAAGAATATCCGCTCACTCTTGAATGTGAAGTAAAAAGTTTTAATGAATCAACAGGTTTTCTTATTGGAAAAATAGTTGGCGAAGTTGCAGATGATTCAATCATTACTAACGGCAAAATTGATTTAGACAAGATGAAGCCAATTATGTACGATTCTTCAACAAGCTCATACCGTGTTGTTGGTGAAGTAGTGGGGACGGCTTTTAAAGACGGATTGAAACTGAAGTAAAAGAACTTCAAAAATAATTCGAAGAAATTTTAATCTTCTTTAAACCTATACCCAACACCTGTTTCTGTAAGAATATAACGGGGATTTGCGGAATCTTTTTCTATTTTACGGCGTAAGTTTGCCATTGTTACGCGAACAAATTGAAAATCATATACTGCCGTATGTCCCCAAACTTTTTCACTTAAGTAACGGTGTGTTAAGACTTTGCCTTTGTCAGAAACAAGAGTGCAGAGCAGGTTGTATTCTGTTGGTGTAAGATGTATTTCTTCATTATTTACGGTTACAAAATGTTTATCAAAATCTATAGAGAGACCATTATATAAAAATATTTTTTCTTGTTCTGGCTCTAATTCTTTTTTTTGTTTTCTAAGCGCAGCTCTAATACGAGCAAGTAGTTCACCAGGTCGAAATGGTTTTGTTATGTAGTCATCTGCGCCCATGTCTAATGCGCTTACAATATCTTTTTCCTGATCTCGTGCCGAAACAATAATTACAGGAATAGTTGAAATGTCTCTTATTTGTGAAAGTATTTCCATACCGTCTATGTCTGGCAATCCTAAATCCAAGAGGACTATATCTGGTTTATTTGAACAAAAAAGAGAAATCCCAGAACTTCCGTTTAATGCATGTGTGCATTTGTAGTTTTCAGTTTTAAGAGAAACTGAGATAAAGCGAGCAATTGATTTGTCGTCTTCAATTAATAATATTTCTTTTTTATTTTCTAACATTGTTTTTCCTTAATGCTTATATTATAACGGCAATATAATTGTAAAAACAGCTCCGCCTTCTTTTGAGTTTGTTTCTGATATTGTTCCGCCGTGTGCTTTTATGATTGTTCTACAGATTGAAAGTCCAAGCCCAAGTCCTCTTCCTCTGTCTCCTTTTGATATTCCTGTTGTGAATGTGTCAAATATTTTTTCTTCCATGCCTTGAGGAATTCCATTTCCATTGTCGCTTACTGTTATTATTGCATCTTTTTTATTTGATGAAAGCACAGTCTTTATTTTTATAGTTGAATTTTCAGGAGTGTATTTTATTGCATTATCTATTAAATTTGAAAAAACTTGAATTATTAAACGGCTGTCAACTGGAACTATTAGTATTTCAGAAGTTGAATCAATTGTTACTTTTTGCGTACTGTCTTTTTTTACTACACGTGAAACTGATTCTGAAATTAAATCATCCAACACTTCATTTTTCTTTTGTATAATCAGTCTGCCATCTTGGATGCGTGTCATGTTTAAAAGATTTTCAACCATACGTGTTAAAGATTGTGCATCGTTTTCCATATCATGTAGAAGTGCAACAGCATCTTCTTTTGAAATTGTGTCATAATTATCTGCTAGAAAATTGCTTGAGCCTGCTATTCCTGTAAGAGGTGAGCGTAAGTCGTGTGAAATTGAACGTAGCAATATGCTTCTTTCTTTTTCACGTTCCACTTCTGCCTGAACTTTTTCAAGTTTTGAAGTAAGAATAATTTGTTGCTTCATCTTTGATGCTAAAAAACCAGCAATAAGTGAAACAATGAAAAATAAAGAGAAATAACATTGTTAACATCGTAAATTAAAAAAGAATGATAAGGCGCAGTAAAAAAATAATTATATATTGCAATGCAAACAACGGATGTTATAAATCCTGCAAGATAGCTTCCTGTTTCAACAACGATTATTAATACGCCTGTTAGAAATATCATAAGTGAGTTTTCGTTTTTAATATTTAATCTTTCAAATGCAAACGAAAGAAGAATTATTAAGATGAATACGCAAATTGCAATTATATAATGTAGAATATTTTTCTTATAAAATTTCATGCTTACTTCCTTTTAAGTTTTGCTGACAATTGTGTGTCTTGTTTTTTGTACATAACGCCTTTGTGTCTTTTAAGAATCTCATAGTTGCATAAATAAAAAGATAGATTTCAACTCTTCCTAAAAACATGCAGACGCTTCCAGTCCATAATATCAAGTTGGGAGAATTAGCTGTCATTATATTAGTAGAAAGTCCTACTGTTCCCAGCGCGGAAGCAATTTCGAACATGCTGTCACCAAGATTATAGTCGTAAAAAGTTAGAATTGCTGTTCGTGTAAAAAAGAATACCATGTAAAGCAATATGAAAGAAAGAGTGTTTAATCGTTCATCTTTATCAGCGGGGATAAATCTGTTTTGATAGCGCAGCTTGTGGATGCGTACAACATTTTGATTTGAAAATAAATCTTGAATTGTCCAAATTAAACTGTGAAATAAAGTGTAAATTCTGAATTGCTTTATTCCGCCTGCTGTTGATCCTGTTCCGCCTCCAATTAGCATTAGAATTGTTAATAGAAAAATAAGTGAAGAAGGAAGAGTTGAAAAAGATTCAACTGTTTGAAATCCTGTTGTTGTAAGTGCACTTACAGTTTGAAAGGTAGAAGCTCTTATGCTTAACGGAATGTCCCCTGCAAAAGGAAAGATGCATTTGTAAAATATGAAAGCGCTGATTGGAATTGCAATTGCAAGAATTACACTGATTGTTTTAGTTTCGCAGTAGAGAAAAACATTTTTCCATTTACCTGTTAAAAAAAGTAAGTGAATAAAAAAATTCGTATTTCCTAAAATCATTAAGATTTCAGTAACAACTTCTATGGAAACGCTGTTGTAATATCCAATGCTCGCCGAGTGTGTTGAAAATCCTCCTGTTGAAATTGCGGCGATTGAATGATTGAAGGCATCAAAAAAATTCATACCGCACAGACAGTATAATAAAATTCCTGTTGCAATATATCCTGTGTAGATGTAGATAATATAACGAGCTGATTTTCTAACATTTGGTGCAAGCATATCAGAATGGCCTTCTGCATTGTAAAGACTTAATGCACCTCTTCCATTCATAAAAAACAATACAGAAAGAACAATGCCTATTCCTCCAAAAAATAAAATAATACTTCTGTGAATTAAAACAACGTGTGGAGCAATATCAACATTGACAATGGAAAGTCCTGTAGTTGTCCATCCACTTACTGACTCAAAAAAGGACTGACTTATAGTGTAAGTTCCAGATAAAATAAATGGCAGTGCATTTACTGAAATTGCAATAATCCAACCTGCAATAACAACTGCGAATCTTGATGGCGTGAAAGTTCTTTGAGTGCAGTGGATCTTCTTTTATTCTTTGTAATTATAGTAAGCACGTAGCCTAAAAGAATTGACGCAACACCAGGAATAACGTAGCTAGAGAACAGTTCACTTTCTTGTGGCCATATCATAAGAGAGAAAAGTGGAAGCAAGACAACAGCACCAGAACAAATAAAAAGACAACCAATGTAATACGTAATCATGCTACCGAACCTTTTGTGAATAAATTAATAAGTAAATTCTGCGTTTCTGATGGAGAAACAATTATCAATCTGTCGTTGCCGTTAACAAATGAACGTCCATTAGGCACTATCATGCTTCCGTTTCTAATGATGCATGCAATTATAACTTGCGATGGAAGTTTCATTTCGCTTAAAGGAATGTTTGAAATTTTGCAGTCTGAAGCAACATCAATCTCTGTAATTTCAATATTGCTTTTTTCAATTGAAAAAGAATTTATTAGATTTTCCAAAGTGGAAATCTTTGCAATTTGACGTGATGCAAGATAAGCAGAACTGATAACTTCTGTTACGCCAAAAGTTTTGAATAAATCCACATTGCGAGGATTTTCTACAACAGCGACAGTTTTTTTTATATTTAGCTTGTCCTTTGCTATTTGACATATTGCAAGGTTGTCTGCATCATTTTCTGAAAGTGAAATTAGAACATCAAAATTAACAATCTCAGCGGCTCTTAAAATATATTCTTTGCATGGGTCTCCATGTGTTACGGGAATTGAATGTTTATCAGCAAGAAACTGGGCATATTCTTCGTTTCTGTTTATGACTGAAATTTTATTATTGTCTTTTAATGAACTTATTAAAAAATCAGCTTCTGAAATTCCATCTACGATTGCGATCTTCATAATGCTGCCTCTGTTTCTTTTACTGCGTATTGTTTTTCAAATTCTTTTACGCACAAATCGGAAGGGCAGATTATGTGAATATTGCTTTTTTGAAGAAATGAATTATTTGATGTATCATTCAGACGAACATATACATTTGGAACGTTATAAACTTTTGCTGCAATTTGTGCAATCAGACTATTTGTAGTATCTGAATCTGTTGCCGCAATGCAAATTATACACTGCTTAATATTATTAAGTTCTAGAACAGAATTGTCAGAAGCGTCACCATCAAAAGTGAGTCCTGAAAACGAATCAGGCAGTTTGCAAAACGAATTTATATTTTTATCAATGACAACAACATCAAATTCTTGCTCGCACATGAGGCCTGCTAATCTTGAACCAAACCTGCTTGCGCCTGCTATTATTACTAGGTTTTTTTTCTTTCTAAAAAAATTATCAAACATAATTATCTCAAAATGAAATTATTTAATTAATTTTCCATCATGTATAGAGTAATATGTTCGATGTAAATATTTAATGTATGAGTATAAAGATTTTATAAATATTAAATTGTCCTAAGAAATTCTTATCCAAAATTATTATTAACTTTAGATGATGATCCTGACTCTGACTACAAAGGAATATTACGAATGAATGTTCTTGCATGGTTAGTAAAATAAGAAGCGTCAGAAATTCAGTTTAAGCTCGCCGTTCCAATTCTTACCGCTGCAAGCTCGCACACAGGCATAAGGTTGTGCAAGGAATTTTTTTTTCTGAATATAACATTCTAGTATTTTTGTTTTCATGATACACTTAAGCGATATACGAAGATTTTGTTTTTTTTAGTAAAATTACAGTAAGGAATAACGCTGATGTCAGAAATAATATTATATCATGGCAGCAATCAAAGTGTAAAAACACATAAACTTCTTGTTACTAATAGTACACTTGATTTTGGAAGTGGTTTTTATACTACTGTAAACAAAGAACAATCTTAAAGTTTTGCAAAAAAAATTGCTATATTAAGAGGTGGCAAATCCATCGCAAATATGTATACTTTTGATACTGCTTGTTTATCAAATTGTGTGTATAAAGAATTTCTAAATGCTGATTCAGAGTGGCTTGACTTCGTGTGTGAAAATAGAAACGTAACTTATGAAGGTGTTCAATATGAGGTTATTAAAGGAGCTGTTGCAAATGATGATGTTTACAGAACCGTTACTTTATATATGACAGGACTTCTTTCTAAAGAAGCTGCGATTGAAACGTTAAAGGTTAAAAAGCTTTATAATCAATTAGTTTTTACAACGAATAAAGCATTGCAGTTTTTCAAAGCCATAACTGTTACAAGGTTTGTGAGAAATTTAATAAACCTGTTTTAGTAATGGAGCCTGTTAAAGGTGGAGGACTTGTTAATCTTCCTTCTGATGCAAAAAAAATATTTGATGATTTGCACGGTGGAAGTTACGCAAGCTATGCTGTTAGATTTGCGGCATCTTTTCCAAATATATGCGTTGTGCTTTCCGGCATGGGCAGCATGGAAATGATGAAAGATAATATTAGTTTTATGAAGGATTTTAAAACTCTTGATGAAGTTGAAATGAATGCGGTTGTAAAAGTTACAGATATATTAAGAAATCAACATTCAATTCCGTGCACGGCTTGTCACTATTGCACAGACGGTTGTCCAAAGCATATTTGTATTCCAAATTTGTTTGCTGACTACAATGCAAAAATTGTATTTAAAGATTGGAACAGCGACTTTTATTATGGGGTACATACAACAAATGCAGGAAAAGCTTCTGAATGTATAAAATGCGGTAAGTGTGAAAAATCTTGCCCTCAGCATTTGTCAATTAGAAAACTTTTGGAAACTGTATGCTCAACATTTGAACACTAAACTTAATAGGAGAACATTATGAAGAAAAAATTATTTTTTCTAGGACTTTTATTCTTGCTTTTAACAGGAATTGTAAACGCACAGACAAAATCAAATTTACAGGAGAAAAAAATGAAGACATTAGTTTTGTATTATTCTTACACTGGCAATACAAAGAGCATTGCTCAAGAAGTTCAGAAAAAATTGAATTGCAACATTGCGGAAATTGTTCCAGTTGTTCCATATTCCACTGACTACGACACTGTAGTTGACCAGGCTCATGTTGATGTAAACAAGGAATACAAGCCAGAAGTAAAACCTCTTGGTGTAAATATTTCTGACTATGATGTGATTGTTATTGGCTCTCCTGTTTGGTGGTACCACGTAGCGTCACCTGTTCTTACAGTTCTTCATTTAAACGACTGGAGTGGAAAATCAGTTTACACATTTGCAACAAATGCTGGTTGGATTGGAAAAACATTTGATGACTTTGAAAAAGAAATGAAGGGCGCTTCTATAAAGTCAAAGATGAATATAATTTTTGACAACGGAAAACTTAAAACATCACAGTCAAAAATCGATGAATGGATTAATAGTATAAAATAATTGTTGGGAGCTTGTCGAATCAAAATAAAATCAAACAAGGAAACTTAATGAAGATAAAATCTTTTATCAAAATGATAATTGATATTGCAAT
>JBAXYY010000101.1:0-9216 GCA_041670585.1 Treponema sp.
GTAAAAAAGACACTGGTCAAGATTCAACTTTTGCAACTAGCGAAGAGCTTTCAAAACAAAATAATAATACAGACAACACAACTGTCACTGACGACAGCGCAACTAAAACAACAGACGCAACAGTTACAGGCAGCAACAACTCTCACACTGCAAACGCAACTGTTGCAGACACCAACACAACTCAAGCGACAGACACAACAGTTACAGAAGGCAACACTTCTCAAACATCAGACACCGCGGCTACAGAAACTGCCGCACTCACCGCCAACAGTAATGTCATACTAAGCAGCATACAGTCGCTAGAAGTTCCGCTCTGCCCTGCCACAAAAAATTCAAACACTCAAATCAAAGGCCATGAAGTCCATGCGTACACAGGCTTTGAACTTTGCTACAGGGAAGACTACGAAGTTGCAGAATGGGTTTCATACACGCTAACAAAAGAAGAATGCAATGCTGTTTTTGAAAGGACAAACAACTTTCGCTCTGACACAAAAATCTCAACTCTTTCTGCGACACCTCAAGACTATACAAAAAGCGGATACGACAGAGGACACTTGGCACCAGCCGCAGACATGGAGTGGAGCGCAAAATCTGTAAGCGACAGTTTTTTAATGAGCAACATGACACCGCAAGAACCGCAGTTCAACAGAGGATTATGGAAAACTTTGGAAGAAGCAGTGCGCACATGGGCCAAAACTTTTGGAGAAGTCTTTGTAGCAACAGGGCCTGTTTTAGAAAAGCCCGCATCAGAATATAAAACGATTGGACAAAACAAAGTCGCAGTTCCTGAATATTTTTACAAAGTGCTTCTTGCGCAATTGAACGATTCACAGAACACAATTATTGGAATTGGATTTATCTTGCCAAACACAAAATGCGAAGGTACAATTTATGACTACGCGGTGAGCATTGATGAAGTTGAAAAAAGAACAGACATAGATTTTTATTCAGCGCTTCCAGACAAAGAAGAAAATGTAATTGAAGCAAGCAAATCTTTGGGCTCTTGGAAGTAAGGAATTTTGCTTACTGAACAAAAAATTTGTTTATGGTAAAATAAAAATTGTGCGCCTCTACAATCTCGGGTGAGCAAGAGACGCGTAAAAATGTCATTACGAGAAGCAGAGATTACTCCACTTCGGTCCTGAATGACGGAATCATTTTAATTTACGAATACAGCTATATAAAACACTGTAAAATATGGAGAAATAAAATGGAAAAAATATTTGAGCAGATCCGCAACATAGGAATTATTCCAGTTGTAAAAATTGACGATGCAGAACTTGCGTCTCCTTTGGCAAAAGCGCTTATTGCAGGAGGACTTCCAGCCGCCGAAGTTACATACAGAACATACGCCGCGGAAGAAACAATCAAACGCATTACAAAAGAATTTCCAGAAATGTTAGTTGGAGCAGGAACTGTCATAAATGTAACACTTGCAAAAAGCGCAATTGCAGCAGGCGCAAAATTCATTGTAAGCCCAGGATTCAATCCAGAAGTTGTTGACTATTGCTTACAAAATAAAGTTCCAATTATTCCAGGCATTTCTTCAGCAAGCCAAGTGGAAGAAGCACTTAGCCGCAACATCACAGTTTTAAAATTGTTTCCAGCAGAAGTTGTTGGAGGCGTAAAAATGATAGACGCGCTTTCAGGTCCGTTCAGTCAATGTATGTTCATGCCAACAGGTGGAGTTAACACAGAAAATCTTAGTGAATATGCAAAAAGAAAAAATGTTCTAGCAGTAGGCGGCACATGGATGGTAAAAGAAGATTTAATCAACGGCAAGCAGTGGCAAAAAATCACTTCAATTTGCAAAGAGGCAGTCCTGAATCTTCAAGGGTTTGCAGTAGGGCACATTGGAATGAACGCAAAGGGACAAGATGACGCAAGAAGTTTTGCAGAACAATTCGCGCTTTTTGGCTACAGTGCAAACGAAGGTGCACCTTCTATTTTTAGCGGCACAGAATTTGAAATTATGAAAGGCAACGGTCGCGGCACACACGGCCACATTTGCTTTACAGTTAACAACGTTGACCGCACTTTGTATTATCTTTCAAAGTTTGGCTACAAGCCAGTAATGGAAACAGCGCAGTACATGGGTGAAAAAGAAAATTCACCAATGAAATTTGTTTATCTTGACAAGGACATAAATGGATTCGCAGTTCATTTAAAGAAGAACTAGTTTTGAAATAAATTGGATAAACCTCTAAAATAAAACTTTAGAGGTTCTCTTAAATAGAATCAATAATTACATAAACTCAGAAGTAACATCATCGTTATTAATAGAAGCCTTTTGTTCTTTATCAGGCTCCACGTCTTGCAAATCCTCAACTTCTTCCAGTGCTTCAACAGGCTCAGCTTCTTCTACATCAGAATTATTATTTATATTTTGAATTGATTTTTCTGCTTGAATAAAAGATTCATTTGCTTCAATCAGATCACTGTTTTGTGAGTTGCTAAAAGTTTTTTCAACTTCATAATCACCAGAGTCATGCTTAGTTAAATTCTTTACGATATATGTTTTTAAAGTTCCAAGTTCTATAACAAGTTTACGTGACAGTTCAAGTATTTCAGAGAATTCAATTGTAGCTTCATGCTCTTTGCCTGCGTTTCTTAGTTTTACTAAAACAGCAGCTTTTTCATGTATATCTTCATCAAACTGCAGCATGTTTTGCAAACAACTATGGCTGCCGTATTTTTGCTTTCCTTCTCCATACAGCCACTTGTCAAATTTAGTGGAACCTTTTGTAATTTGACATTCAATAGAATTGCTTTTTTCATGAAGAAATTTTAGAAGGTCAATAGTCCAGTCCAAATGATCGAACAATGCCTGAATAACAATCCAAAGTTGATTTTTATCAGCAGTCCAAATGCTCATTGGAACAGAGCTTAATCTGAACACATCTATTTTACGTCGAATAAGTTCTAGCTTCTTTCCATTAGTCACAGCGTTAATGTAAATAGGGTCTTGAGAGCGGCTTAAAGAAAGAGCTTCTTTTGTATTTCTGTCAACAATATTTCCAATCTCTGTTATACAAGAATTTATTCCTTGCATTTTCTGAGTATTTTTTTCAATGCTTGAATCTATTTTTTCAACTTCATCGCTCAAATCTTTTTCAACACTGCGAATCACTTCATAGCTTTTTGCAATCTTCTCATTTTTCTTTCCAGTCTCCGTATAGTCGTCAATTACAGTGTCAAAAGTCTCTACATAATTCTGAACCTGTTTTTTTATTTCATCAAAAGCAACACCTGTTTGACGGCTTGAATCAACAGCGTGCTGAATTGTTTCCGTCATATTTTTTAAAGAAGAAGTAATAGCCTTTACCTGCTTGTTTGTCTGTTCGCTCAATGTTCTAATTTCTTCAGCGACAACAGAAAAGCCCGCTCCGGATTTTCCAGCATGAGCCGCTTCTATAGATGCATTCATTGCAAGAAGATTTGTCTTGTTAGCAACAGAAGCAATCACCTTAATAGTGTTGTGAAGCATGTCAAGATTTTCATTTATTTTTCCAACATTGTCAGTTGTGTCTTTTACCTTAACAGAAACGTCGTTTGTAATTGAGCTTAGCATAGAAGACAGCTCTTTTTTTTCATTTAGCTTTTGCGCAGATGATTTTAGATTAGCAATTATTTCATCAATTGTAATGCCTGTCTCTTGAATCTTCGCAGACTGATTTTGAACAAGAATTCTATATTCTGCAATGTTCTGCCTTATAAGATTATTTTCTGCAGTGTTGCCATCTGCAAGAGTCTGTAGATTTTTAACACGCTCGAGTATGTAGTCTGCACCTAATGAAATGCGGGAAGAATTTGTAACTGCATCCTGAACTTTTGTTAAGAAGTCGTTTGAAGTGTCCTGGGTATGAAGTATTTCTATTTTTAAATCAGAAATCAAATTGTTCAGAGAACTATTTACAAATGAATCCAATTCTTTAGAAAGAGAACGCAATTCTGGCAGAGAATTTTTCAATTCAATTCTTTCACCAAAATCACCATTGCTTATTGCAGTAATATAGTTGCCTAATTCTTTTGTAGGAAAATAAATCTTTCTTAAATATACAAATATTAAAATAACACCGCACAATATGCTAATTAAAATCACTGCTACTTTAGGAGCATTGCATAAAATTAGTGCACAAGGAACCACTACCGTAAAAAGCAGAATCAAAATGACAGAGCTTATTGGATTTGTGATATTTTTTTTTGTATTATTCTGATTATTCTCTTCCATAAATAATATATTACTCCCCCGAATAATTTATAAGTGTCGTTGCCTTTACAGGCGCAAGAACTTTTTCATAATTTAAAAACGGAAGTCCAATTACGCCAAATACTTCTGCAACATTAGCGCCGCCCTGCTTAATTAAATTTTTTGCCGCCATAAGTGTTCCGCCAGTCGCAATCAAATCATCAACTAAAAGAAAGTTCTCGCCCTTTTTAATATCAGAAACATGCGCTTCAATTTCTGCAGTTCCATACTCAAGGCTGTACTTGCAAGAATATGTTTTTCCAGGAAGCTTGCCCTTCTTTCTAATAAGAACTAGCGGAATGCCAAGCCGTTCTGCAAAAGGCGCCGCAAAAACAAAGCCGCGAGACTCAATGCCCGCAACTGCATCTATTTTTTTATCCTTGTACAATTCAACCATCTGGTCAATGCAATATTTAAATGCCTTTGGATTAACAAGCACACCGGTGATGTCATAAAAAAGAACGCCTGGCTTTGGAAAATCAGGCACACGTCCTATAGCTTTGTCTAATAATTCAGTTTGTTTTATCATAATATCTCATTGTAGTCTTATTTTTCATAAGTGTCTATTATTTTTCAACAGTGTCTATTCTGCTCATTGCAGTGCGCTTTACACGAACGTCCTCCAAGTATTTTTCAATAGCATTGCTGTCGTCTTTTTCAATAGCGGTCTTTAAAGTTTCAAGCGACTTCTGAAAATTATTTATGTGATTCAAAAGCTCATTCTTGTTAGAAAGAAAAAGCTCTGTCCAAAGAGGCGCGTTGATCAAAGCTATTCTTGTCAAGTCCTCGTAGCTTCCACCACCGAACGCCGTAATCTTTGTGTCCTCCGCGCTGTTAACAAGAGCCGAAGCAATCACGTGGCAAAGCTGTGAAGTAAACGCAATCTTATGGTCATGCACGTGATAGTCGGTTTCTATGATTCTAGTAAAGCCCATTGCTGTGATTAAAAGTTTGAACATTTCAAGATTTTCTTTTTTTGTTGAAGGAAGAGGCAGCACAATATAGTTGCGGTTCTTGAACACCTCTCCGCTTGAATGGACATAGCCTTCCCTTTCACTTCCTGCCATTGGGTGCCCTGGAATAAAGTCAACGTCTTCGCGCAAAAAGGAATTCATGTTTTCAAAAAGCAAAGACTTAACGCCGCTAATGTCAGAAACAATTGCGCCTGATTTAAAATCAGATTTATGCTCCTGAAGAAATTTCAAAGTTGCGTGCGGATAAAGGCAAATGTAAACAAAGTCGCACTGCCTTAGCATTTCATCCGTCTGTTCAGAAGAGTAGCCTTTGTCAACAATATGCTGCTCTACAGAAAGAGAAACAGAAACCGCATTCACATCGCAGCCAAGTATTTTTCCTGTAGAGTTATGCTCGTCTAAAACATATTCGCGTATAGCTTTTGCCAAAGAGCCGCCCATAAGCCCCAAGCCTACAATTCCAAAAGTAAAATCTGAAAGTTTTTTCATCACAATGTTCTTCCATCAACAGCAGCGTACGCCGCAAGCTTTTTCATCATTACGTCAAACTGGTCTGGAGTAAGAGACTGCGCTCCGTCGCTCAAAGCTTTTTCTGGATGATTATGAACTTCAATTTCAAGTCCGTCTGCACCAACAGCAACAGCGGCATTTGCCAAAGTTGGAACCATCCATCTAATTCCACAAGCGTGGCTTGGATCAATTACAACAGGAAGATGCGTCTCTTTTTTTAAGAAAGGAACAGCGCTCAAGTCAAGGCAGTTGCGGGTGTAGTTGTCAAAAGTACGAATGCCCCGTTCGCACAAAATAACATTCTCATTTCCACTAGCCATGATGTATTCAGCGGACATAAGAAATTCTTTTATAGTCGCAGAAAGGCCACGCTTTAAAAGAATAGGCTTCTTAGTTCCGCCAAGTTCCTTTAGCAAATCAAAGTTCTGCATATTTCTAGCGCCAACTTGAATCATATCAACATCATCAAACAAATCTAGCTGAGTCACAGACATAAGCTCTGTAACAATTGGAAGGCCAGTAAGTTTTCTTGCTTCCTTCAACAGTTCAATTCCCTTTGCGCCCAAACCCTGGAACGCATAAGGAGAAGTGCGTGGCTTGAACGCTCCACCACGAAGCATACGCGCGCCGCTTTTTTTAACATCAGATGCTATTGTGTTAAGCTGCTCTTCACTTTCAACAGAGCAAGGGCCTGCCATAACAATGCAAGACTTATGGTCGCCAAAAACACACTCGTCAATTCCACGAACCTTGTTGCCAACATGGACAACAGTGTCATCTGGATGGAAGTCACGGCTAGCCATTTTGTAAGGAGCCTTAACCCTCATTGCGCTTTCCACAATGTCATTCGCCAAAAAACTTTCCGGCTCAAGTTTAGAAGTGTCGCCAAGCAAACCGATTATTGTTGTGTCAACTCCCTTAGAAACATGAACGCCAAAACCCTTCTGCTTAATATCATCAATAAAATTATGAACCTGCGCGTCAGAAACACCATGCTTTAAAACTACGATCATTTTTGTACCTCCAAAGTACATTTTTTAATTACACTCAATTTGAATCTGCAGCATCAAACCTTATGTAAAATATTTTTTCGCAAAAAAAAGGAACCCTCGTTTTACGGAAGGTTCCTTGTAATTACCAAAATAATACGGCAACACAAACGCGCTATTTTTCAAGCGAACTTCCGCAGACATGAGAAAACCAATAATAGCCAAAGTAAGTGTAAGCCAACGATGAGGTATTGATTATTTCTGCCCAACGGGTCGTGTTTGTCATAATGAAAACAGAATAGCGAGTTCAGTTCATTCTGTCAAGGGGTTACTATAAAAAGAAACAATTTTTTTTGGACCTGCTTGTTTTTTCCAGCCGGCGTTCCGTGGCTCCGCTTACGCTCGGTGCAATAATCAGCAACGCAGAGCGTTGCTGATTATTGCACTGCTTCGCACCACTCCATGCCGCAGTAGGCTGTTGCTTTAAGAACGATTACATAATTTCAAAAAATCTTCTGGCAATATTGGTTTTACTTTTGATAATGAAAAATCTTTTATATTTCTTGTTACAATATAATTTAATTCAAGTTTCTCAGAACATTGCATTTGAAGCCCATCTTCTAAATCATCTATACCCGAATTATCAGTAATTGAAATAAAATCATTTTTTGTTT
The DNA here is from genome assembly GCA_041670585.1 of Treponema sp. Taxonomy (GTDB): domain Bacteria; phylum Spirochaetota; class Spirochaetia; order Treponematales; family Treponemataceae; genus Treponema_D. Next base: position 7,397 of record JBAXYY010000101.1, read on the forward strand.
CAGGTATTATTTCAAAATAATTACTAAGGAATTTTACAATTTTCATTCTGTCTTTAGAATTAAAATCCTTTCTTAGAAATAAAACAAATCACAAACAGAATGTGAAGAGAGATACCCTTTAACATCATTTGAAATACACAATGCAATTATTTGTTTTGCATCATCAGAAAAGGTTGACGATTTTGGAACATATCTAAAATAATATTTGTATCAATTAGTATTTCCATATTTTTCATCCAAGTACTGCATCTTTTCTTTATTGTAATCTATGCTTCTAGAAACACTACCAGCAAAGTGATTCAATAATTCCATTCCTTCCGCTGTTTTTTCTTTATCTGAGGATTTTTTTCTTCGTATCAAAAGAGAATTTATAAAAGCAGAAACTTCATCTAAATATTCTTCCGGCAAAGATTTTATTTCTTTTACGACCGCATCGTATGACATAAATACCTCCTGCACTTTACTTCTTTTAATATAACACATTTCCAATGTGTAGGCTGCAAATTATATTTATGGGAGCCTCTAAAAACTTCAGCTTTTAGAGGCAACTTTGAAAATGCGATGTTCTAAGTAGCGCTATTACAGAGACTTAGAACTCGCAGGCATATCTGAAAAATTACTAAAATGAGTTTTTAGATATGCCTTTATATCATCGTTTATGCAAAATTTTAAATGTTACACCAAGAGAAATGTTAGACCTAATAGAATCTTAGAGCTTTCCCCTAACACCAGCTTTCAAAGAGACACCTGGCATTGGGTAGCCGGGAACACTTTCGTAGTCAACATTCAAAAGATTTTCCGCTTTTAAGTAAGGCTCTAAATATTTTTGCTTACCACCAGCATCACTTGAAATTTTAATTTTGCAAGAGGCTGTTGCGTTCAATAAAACATAAGGCTCCAAATAAGAAATGTTCATATTGGAAATATACCTCTTGCCAACATACTGCGCGTCGCATGAAATAAAAAGATTATTTTTATTATATGACAAGCTCAATGAGCCAACATTGTCTGGAGTGTACATAATTTTTTTTCCATATGTTGTGCCTTCAGCTAAAAGCATATTGTACAAATACTCCCAGTTGAAGCTAACAGTCAAACACTCAAAAAACCTTTTCTCAAAAGAAAAATCACAGCCTGCGTAGAATGCGGACGCAATGTTTGTAGGTTGCCACTTTCCGCTAACGCTTGCCCATTTTATTTTGTTGAAGTAATAGTTCGTGTACACGCTCAATGTAAAAGGAACAATCCAATCCACATTGCAAGAAAGCTCCGCACCATAGCCGTCTTCATTTTTCAAGTCAGGGTTGCCAGAAGCAGTTGCGCTTTCTCCCCAGTACAGCTGGTTCAAGTCCGGGAACAAAACCATTCTGTACGCGCTCAAAGAAAGAGACACTTTTTTAAAGTCAGCGTTAACGCCAGCCTTTGGAACAAACGCGATATTTTCGCCACTAAATGTAAATGCAAGCGGAAGGCTAAAAGAAAAAATGCTGTTCAAAAAATATTTGCTTGTCTCGCTCAAAGTGCCAGAAGGAAGAGTGTGCTGCCCGTCGTCAGTTGAATTTATATTTGCAACGCTTAACGTCAAACCAAGCGACTGTTTAAATTTTAAAAACTTATACAAGTCCGCTGTTGTTGTAGAAGTCACAGTATTTAAATAATGCTTGCTTGATTCATTTGCTGCATTGTAAAATTCATTGTTTGAAAGATACACCAAGTCGCTGTTAAATTTAACACACTGCCCTAACGAAGGCAACGACACTCCGCAAGAAAGAGAATTGTTGTAGTCCTGCTGAATTCCAGGAGTGGCTGAATTTTCAACA
>JBAXYY010000102.1:0-9145 GCA_041670585.1 Treponema sp.
AGCAGAATTCATACGTACAAGACGGCCAACCTTGAACTTGCGCTGTGAGCGTGTATTGAAAAGTTCATCGCCTTTGTTGATTTTGCCCTGATAGATACGTACATAAGTCAACTGACCGTACTGTCCATCATCAAGCTTGAATGCCAAAGAAACACATGGCTTGTCTGGAACATTGAAAAGCTCAACCTGAGCCTCGTTGTTGTCAAGATCAAGAGCGTAGTTGTGTACTTCTGTTGGATCAGGAAGATAGCGCTGAACGCCGTCGAGCAATGGCTGAATGCCTTTGTTCATATGAGCTGAGCCGCAGAATACGCCAACAAACTGTTCTGCTAGTGTGCCCTTACGGATAGCTGCAATTACCTTTTCAATATCAACAGCGTCATAGCCTTTTTCCATAATGTCTTCCATGAGTGAATCATCAAACATAGAAGCTGCATCAAGAAGTTCCTGACGTTTTGCTTTTGCGTCTTCAACAAGTTCTGCTGGAATTTCAGCAACTCTTACAATTTCTCCATCTGGTCCGTCAAAGTAGTATGCTTTCATTGCGAGCAAATCTACAACGCCCTGAAGTTTATCTTCAAGTCCAATTGGAAGCTCCATCATGTAAGCGTTAAGGCCGAGCTTTTCACGAAGCTGTTTGCAAACTCTAAGAGGATTTGCACCCTGACGGTCGCACTTGTTAACAAATGCAATGCGCGGTACATGATAACGTTTGAGCTGACGGTCAACTGTGATTGACTGTGACTGAACGCCTGCTACAGCGCAAAGAACAAGAATAGCGCCATCAAGAACACGAAGTGAACGTTCAACTTCTACAGTGAAGTCAACGTGGCCTGGTGTGTCTATAAGGTTGATTGTTGTCCCTTTCCAGTTTACCTGAGTAGCTGCTGACTGAATAGTGATACCACGCTCACGTTCCAGATCCATACTGTCCATAACCGCGCCGACACCGTCTTTTCCATGTACTTCATGGATTTGGTGAATCTTGTTGCAGTAGAACAAGATACGTTCTGACAATGTTGTTTTACCAGAGTCAATGTGGGCGCTGATTCCGATATTACGAACTTTAGTAATATCAAAGCTCATATTGTATACCTCTCAAAAAAAAATTCCTGAATTATGCATCTTCTGTGAAAAAGATAGATTTCCGCATAATGATAAGTCTAAATACTGTATTAGATTTTCACATTAAATTCAATAGCTATTTCTATGAAATATCAAAGTTTACGTTAAAAAGAGAATAAAAAGGCTATTTTTCCACTCCATTTTACGTGTTTTATGCTCCCCTGAATTGACAATGAAAGGTTGCCGCTGCCGTTTTTAAATGAGCCGTTGCTTGTAGAAATTGAAATTGAATTGCTTTCTGTAAGAAATGTTTTAATAGAAGAAAGTGAAATTCTTGCAGAATAAGTTTGCGTTGTCTTTAAGAAATCGGCGCTTGTGGAGCATGATGTTTTTATTTTTTCAAATGGTTTTGTAAAAGAAGCGCTTGTTGTAAAAACAGGGAATCCGTCGTCTTCAGAAAAAGAAAATCCTGCTTTTGCCGCAAGCAATGTTTTTTTTATTTTGTAGCTTGAGTCTATGCGGCACTTTATAATTCCGTATTCTGCGTAAGGGTCAGAGGAGGTTGTTCGAAGGTCGTAACCGCATAGCAGTCCTACGCGTAACGGCGCTTCTTTACCTGCAAAAATGCACTGGGGGTTTACAAATGCTTGGTAAATTGTGCGCAATGAAGTGCCGCTTGCTGTTATTAAGTTTTTGTCCGCTGCAAAAAATCCTAGGGTGATGTTAAAAGGGCCGAATAAAAGCGCGTCTTCTGTGCGGAACCAGCCGCCTCTTGATGAAGTAAAATCTCTTTGTTTTCCTAGCGACGATGTTTCAGCAAAAATATTGTGCGGGTCTTCTGTAAAACCAAACGCATTTGACGAGCGTAAGAATGGCGACGTTAATGAAATGTCAAAAGATAAAAGGAAGAATTTTTCGTCGGAAAAAAACGGCTCTGTAAAAGAAAATGTTGAATCATCAGAAGAAGAAAAAACGCCAGCTGTTAGTGATGATGTTATGCTGAACGGGAAGAAGCTAATCTTTTTAAAAACAATGTCCTCTGTGTTTGAGAAAATGCTTATGTAGAATTCGCCTGATGACGAGCAGACCGCCTCTAATGTTGGAAGAAATGTCTTTTGCGCAAAGGGCGACAGTTTCACAGAAAGAGCCGGCGCGGTTGACGAAGATGAGCGGGAGGGAAGGGAAGAAGACAGGCCTTTTGAAAGTGGAGTTAGCCGGCGGAGCGCGCTTGTTGAAGTTAGGCGCGGATTTTTCATTCTTGAGATGTCGGCGGAATAATGAAGTGTTCCTGCTAAGAGCGTGGCTTTGTACAAAAGTGCTTCTGTTCCGGCGGCTAGCGAAATGCCCCAGCTTGTTTTTGCGGCAGAAGCTATGTTAGTGCAAAATGATGAAAAATCATTTGAGGCAAAAGAGGCGAATGTAGAAAGAGATGACAATGGCAAACTGGCTGATGCAATAAACGTCGCATGCTTAAAGACAATTTTTGCGGATGTTGTTGAGGACGCTTTTATCATATCAGCGTAGTCTTCGGGCTGTTTGTACGACTCAAGCTGCGTTTCTGCATAGGGGACAAATTCCACTTCCTCGAACAACTTATTTAATGGAAGAGAAAGAGATGCTCCTGTGTACAAATCAATATGCTTAAAAAGAGAGTCATTCTGTTCGCCAAAGCAAAATGATGCTGAAAAATATAGCGAAATCAATATCAGCGTTTTTAATAATTTATATTCCATATATAGATATATCTTTTGAAATTTATAAAATGACAAAAAATTCACTGAATTTTATAAAAAAAATGAAATTATGCGGAAAACTGTAATAAATGTCAGTACTTGCAATATCTTTCAACAATTGCTATAATACATAAAGTTTGCAGTAAATCTGCAAAAAATTATTTTATTTGTAAGTCTATGCAACCGCCTGAGGCTTGAGGCATTTGGAGCAGAGTAAAATCTTGCTTCTGATTTGAAAATCTATTCTTAAACAAGCAGTAAAATTCTACTGAATTGTAATTCTAATGAATTAAGATTCCACAGAATTAAAACTCCTTCTTATAATTTTTTTCATTATGCGGTTCCAAAGACTAACATGAGTTTGGCTTAAAAAAAAAGCCATGGGGAACATAATGGAAGAAGAATCAATCTCTTTTGAAGACTTGGGTCTTGATGAAACAACCCTTGCCGCTGTAGCCCGTAAAGGGTTTGTCACACCGTCGCCAATTCAGGTGCTAGCAATTCCGCGTTTGTTAAACGGAGAAGCTAACCTTATTGCGCGCGCTAGAACTGGCACTGGAAAAACTGCCGCTTTTGGTTTGCCTCTTGTGCAGAAACTTCGTGAAGGAAGCGACTGCGTTAAGGCTCTTATTTTGGAGCCTACTCGTGAGCTTGCAATGCAGACCTGCACAGAAATGGCTTCTTTTACAACTGGACGTTTTCCGCGCACTGCTGTTGTTTACGGCGGCGCTTCTATGGGCGAACAAATCCGTGAGCTTAGGAACGGCGTTGAAGTTGTAGTTGGTACACCTGGTCGTGTGCAGGACTTGATCGACCGCGGTGTTTTAAAGCTTGATAAAATCGACTACTTCATTCTTGATGAAGGCGATGAAATGCTGGACATGGGATTTATTGATGATATTGAGAAAATCTTTACATCGGCAAATCCAGACAGCAGAATACTTTTGTTCAGCGCGACCGTTCCTGCTCCAATTTTAAAGATCGCCTCAAAGTTCATGGGCGAGTATGAAATTGTTGAAGAGGAAGGACACGAAGAGGAGCCTCTTTTAATTGAGCAGAAGTATTGGATTGTAAAGCAGGGTGAAAAAATTGAGGCCTTGATCCGCCTTATTGATATTTCACCAGATTTCTACGGACTTGTTTTTGTTCAGAAAAAGACAGACGCTGACTACGTTTGCAAACAGCTTGATGAAAAGGGCTACCAGGTTGCGGCTTTGCACGGAGATATTCCACAAGGTCAGCGTGAGAAAATTCTTGCCCGCTTTAGAGCAAAGAAGACACGTATTCTTGTTGCGACAGATGTTGCGGCCCGTGGTATTGATATTAACGGTTTGACACATGTTGTAAACTATGAGCTTCCTTTTGACGGACCTACTTATGTGCATCGTATTGGAAGAACAGGACGCGCTGGCTCTGCTGGCATGGCAGTTACATTTGTTCGCCCAGAAGAGCGCCGCCGTATGCAGTACCTTGTTGCCGCAATTAAGCGTTCAGCAAAAGGCGAAATGACAGAAGGATCAGTTCCTACTGTTGAAGAAATTCTTGACGTTAAGAAAATCAGACTTTTTGATGAAGTAAAGGAAAAGCTTGGCCTTAAAAAGCCAGAAGATTTTGAAGAAGAAAATAAAGAAAAGGTGGCAGATGAAAAATCTGCTGAGAAATCTTCAAAAAAGAAGGCTTCAAAAAAACAGGAGTCTTTTGACGATGAAGAAGTTGTTCCTTTCCCGAAGTCTTCAGAAGAAAAGCCTGCTGATGACAAATCTACAGAGGAAAAACCTTCAGAAGAAAAAACTGCAGATGATAAATCTAATGTAAGTTCAGATGCCTCTTCCGAAGAAAAGCCTGCTGAAAATGCAGACGGCGCTTCAGAAGAAAAGACTGCTGAAAATGCAGACAGTGCTTCAGAAGAAAAGTCTGACGCAGCTGAAGGTGACGCTTCAAAATCAGAATCAACAGAAGAAAAACCTGCTGATGAAACAGAAGAATCATTTGTCCCTCAGTTAAAAAAGGGCGACCCTATATTTGACCAGCTTGCGGCTGAACTTTGCACAAACCAGAATCCACAGGAAGTTGTTGCGTCTTTGCTTGCGGCCACTTACGGAAACGCTTTGAGCAAGAACCGCTATGGAAAAATCAACGGAGCGGGCGGCGGAAGAGGCGGCGCTGTGCCTTCTGACCAGATTAGACTTTATGTTCAGATGGGCTGGCACGACGGCTACAATCCACGTGCAATTGCTGACTTCTTTAGCGACTTGCTTAATATACCGGGAAGGCTTGTTGATAAAATTGACATGGCAGATAAATTCTGTCTTTTGAATTTGCCAATTGCTGACGGAAAAAAAGCTCTTGAACTTTCACAAAGCGACAGCTCTTTGCCACATATGCACCAGGACACAAAAAATAGTGGCGGTGATGAAGGCGGCGGACGTGGCTTTGGTGGAGGAAGAGGACGCGGTGGACGCGACAGAGGCGGCTTCCGTGGCGGACGTGGCTTTGGCGGTGACGGCAGACGTGACGGTGGCTTTGGTCGCCGTGGCGGTGGCGGCTTTGGAAGAAGAGGCGACGGTGATGGCGACAACTTTGGCCGTGGCGGTGGCAGCTTTGGAAGAAGAAGCGAAGGTGGAAGCCATGACGGTGACTTCGGAGACAGCTTTGGAAGCCGTGACAGATACGCAGTAGGCCGTGACAGAGACGACAGAAGACGTTCATCTAACGGTGGCAGCGGAAGAGGCGGCCGTTCTGACTCTAGAGGCGGAAGCCATTCTAGAAGCAGCGTTCATACTCCTACAGAAAGAAACAGCCGTGCCGCTGTCTACAAGAAGAAGTCAGGACCTGCTGAAGAGTATTAAGAGAAAAGCGATGTCTGTAAATTAAGTGATGAAAAAAAAGTGTCATTGCGAGGAACGAAGTGACGTGGCAATCTCTTATACACATAGTTACTTTTGAATAAAGAGATTTCTCCACTTCGGTCGGAATGACAGGAATCACTGTATTTACGGACATAGCCAAAATAAAAATTAGATTAGAAAATGAACCCCTAAAAGCTGAAGTTTTTAGGGGTTTTTAAATTTACAGTAATATGCAAAAATTATTCTGCTTTGTACGAGCGGACCCATCTAAGGACTGGATTGAACCAGTCGTCTTCTGCGGCTCCCTCGAGTAAAAATCTTTCGTATGTGAACTGAATGTGCTCTATGATTTTATCTCTGTCTTCTTTTGAAACATGAGACTTCTGCGGGGCATCCAAGAACAAGCTGTTTATAAAATTAAATGCGTCTGTAGTTGTAAAAAGCTCAGGCGTTATTTTTGTCATCATATAAAGCGCGGCTGGTATGCAGTTCACGCTGTGCTGCTTTACATACAAAACTGTTTCCGCAATTTTTATAGCGTGGTCGTAAAGCTCTTTGTTCCACTGTGTTTTTTCTTCATCAGTAAAATTTTCCCTTTCAAAAATCATTCTGTAAAAGCTGAACACAAGGCACACAATTGCAATATGAAGGCTTGGCACGCAAAGAAGGTGCGGGTCGGCTTTGTGAATCTGCCTGAACGCGGCTGTTTCTTCGTAGTCCGGTCTGTTTGTTGTTGTCATGTTGCATCTGTACATTCTTGCGGCCTGTGAATAAGTTAATGTTATGTACCTCATAAATTCTGCGCAAAGAGGAATTCCGTTGAAGCTGCCAAACCTGTGTATTAGCATTGCAAGAGGGCGGATCCAAAAGTTAATAAAGTCCAAGTAAACATCCACTCGTTTCGGCTCAAAAGGAACTTTTTTATCAAGCGCGTGGTCTACATGCGTTACAGGTATTTTCATTATGTGAAATTTTACAAGGAATTGTATAAGAAAGAATTTATTTATAATTACAAAAAGCATTTTTATAACAGTTGGCAGTGAGTTTAATCTGAAAGGAAGAACTAAATAGCAAATTGCAACTTTAAAAGAGCTCATTTTTTTGCCACTGACTTTTTGAATTCTTTTTTGTGAAGGCTGCTTAACTTTTCCTTTTCTAAAAGGATAGAGCATTTCTTCTGTTGGATTGTTTGATTTATAGTTTTTAAAATCATCTTTCATTTTTTTTCTTCCTTTTCTTTTTCTAAACTTTTTTTTATTTACCAAACACTTTTTTTGCAACTGCGACAGAAGCCATTGCGTCTTTTGAATAAAAGTCAGCGTCTATTTTTTTTGCGTACTCTTCTGTAAGAACAGCCCCGCCAACCATTATTTTGCAAGTGCGGTTTTGTTTTTTCAAGGCGGCGCGTAACTCAATGATTGTTTTTTCCATGCTGCTAACTGTTGTTGTCATAAGCGCGCTTAATCCCACAAGCTCAATTTTGTTTTCCAAAACTGTTTTAATTATTGTTTCTGCCGGCACATTCTTGCCCAGGTCAATCACCGTGTAGCCGTAATTTTCAAGCATTGCCTTCACTATGTTTTTACCAATGTCATGTATGTCGCCGTAAACAGTTGCAATTGCAATTGTGCCTTTGTGCTCCTGCTTTACGCCGCTTTCTGCAAGCTTTCTTTTTATTACAGAGAACGCTTCGCTTACTGTGTCCGCGCTAAGTAAAAGCTGCGGCAGGAATTTTCTTCCAGACTCAAAGTCTTTTCCAACGGAGTCAAGAGCAGGAACTATGCAGTTGTTAATTACTTCAAGCGGAGTTTCTTTTTGCAAAAGTTTTTCAGCGGCATTTGATGATTTTTCCATAAAGCCTTTTTCTATTATTTCTATAAAGTCTTTTTCTTCTGGAGTTTTGTTGCTTGAGCTTTCACTTTCATTTTGAACATTTGATTTTTTATCAGCTGAAATATTTTGTTGTGAGCATGTCTGTGTTGTGGAATTTTCCAAAACCGCTGCTTTTACATTCTCAGGTTTTTTTTCTGAGTAAGGGTCAACTGTTCCTGTGTATTTTTCTATAAAGCCAAGACAGTTTTTGTCATAGCCCGCCAATGTTCTGTAGGCCATGTAAGAATCCATCATCTGTTCGCTTAAAGGATTTACAATGCACGCGGTAAGGCCTTCATACAAAGCAAGAGTAAGAAAGCGGCTGTTGATTATGTCGCGGCGTGGAAGTCCAAATGAAATGTTTGAAACACCAAGCACAAATCTTAAGCCTTCTGAGCCGTACTTGTTTTTTAAAATAGAGATTGCCCTTACAGTTTCAAGCGCAGTCTTTTGCTCAGAGCTTACAGTAAGTGTGAGCGTGTCTATAAAAATGTCGCGCGGCTTTATTCCATACTTTGACGCTTCTTTTATTATTTTTTCTGCAACAAGCGCCCTTCCTTCCGCAGTTGGGCTTATTCCATTTTCGTCAATGCAAAGTGCAACTACAGAGCCGCCGTATTTTTTTACTAGCGGGAACACTTTGTCCATAGTCTCTTTTTTGCCGTTTACGCTGTTCACCAAAGCCTTGCCGTTGTAGTAGCGTAGCGCTCTTTCCAGAACAGAAGGCTCGCTTGAGTCAATTTGCAGTGGAGTGCTGAATGTGCTTTGAATTGTGCGCACAGCTTTTTTCATTGTCTCTGCTTCGTCAATTCCAGGCAGCCCCACGTTCACATCCAAAATATCCGCGCCTGCGTTTATTTGCTTTTCCGCCTCGTCTAAAACAAACTGCATGTCGCTATTTAGCAATGCTTCCTTGCACTTTTTTTTGCCAGTCGGATTTATTCTTTCTCCAATTATTACAGGACCTGCATTTCCTCCGCATTGGACTGTTTTGTTGTACGAGCAAATGTAAGTGTCGTTCTTATGAATATTGTTTACACTTGCTAAATCTAAATCTTCTTTTAAATTAGCGTTGCCTATGGCTGCAACATCATCAATCATTTTTTTAAGATGGGCAGGGGTTGTTCCACAGCAGCCGCCTAAAATCATAACGCCTGCATTTTTATTTTTAACTTGCGCGTTTGAAAATTCTTCAGGCGTCACTTTAAAAATAGTCTTGTTTTTTTCAACAACAGGCAGCCCCGCGTTTGGCTGGGCAAGAACTGGAATGTGAGAATACAAGCAGAACTGTTTTGCTAAAAGCTCGTCTTCTTCCAAGCTGCCGCCGCAGTTAAAACCAAGCGCGTCAACTCCAAGAGATTCAAGATATGTTACGCAAGTAAGAACGTCGGCTCCTGTCAGTGTGCGAAGATTTTTTTGGAACGTCATAGTTGTAATTATTGGAAGAGAAGTGTTCTCTTTTACCGCAAGAACCGCCGCCTTGACTTCATACAAGTCGCTCATAGTCTCTATAATCGCCACGTCAGCGCCAGCCTTTTCCGCCGCCACCGCCGCTTTTTTGTAAGAGCCGTATGCTTCGTCAAAAGTCAAGGTTCCCATTGGCTCAAGAAGCTTTCCTATCTGACC
>JBAXYY010000103.1:0-9019 GCA_041670585.1 Treponema sp.
TAATTGAAGGAAAGAATTCTATACTTATAGAAAACAGCAACTTAACAGGAGCCGGCACACAAGGCGTAATGCTTTATCAAAGTATGAGCGGAGATGCAAATGTTGGAGTAAGCACTTTTACTTCAAAAAATTCAACTTTGCAAAGCACTTCTAACGGACCGTTCTTTTATATTACAAATACAGAATCTGTGATGAACTTGGAAAATACAAAACTTATTTCTAATTCAGATATACTAATAAAATGTTCTGGAAACAACAGCGAGCGTGGATGGGGGCAAGCAGGAGGTAACGGCTGCACGCTGACTGTGAACGCAACAAAGCAAAACCTAAAAGGAAATATTGTTTGTGATTCAATTAGTTCAATCGATTTAAAATTTGAAAAAAAGACAACTTACACTGGAGCAATAAATTCTTCAAATGAAGGAACTGTGAATCTGACACTTTCAAAGAATGCAAAAATTATTTTAACGGGAGACTGTTACTTAAATAAATTTATTGTTGAGGATATGAAATTTTCAAATATAAAAACAAACGGATATAAAATATACTACAACAAAAATATTTCAGAGAATAATTATTTAAATGGAAGAACAATTTCTTTTGCTGATGGTGGAAAAATTATTGGAGTAACAGTTGATGCAAAATTATCAGAAAATAAATTTACTCAACAGAATCAAAATCAACAAAGACAAAATAAAAATGAAATGAATCATCAAGATAAAAATCAACAGATCAGAAATCAACAATTCCCAGAAAATGAAGGACAAAAGCCAAATGAAAATAACTCAATGAAGCCTAACAAAAATAATGAAAAAGAAAATCAGTCGCCAGACAAAATGCCAGAAATGCAAACTATTAAGGGAACATTAAAAATATTTGGAACTGCACCGGACACTTATGTTGCAATTGTAACTGACGATGGAAAAAAATATGCGCTTAAAGTTATGGACAGACAAGATAATCGCAATGATACAAATCAAAAGCAAAATAGTAATCCTCCAGACAAAAAAGGTGATGATTTTGGTGAACAGCCACCGGCTCCTCCAAGCAATGAAAATCAACCTAAAGACAAAATGATGAAGCCTGTTGAAATGAAGGACTTAATTGCACTTGTAAATACGCGTATAACAATAAAAGGTTTTGTCATGAAAAACGATGAAAAAATGAATATGGAAAAGCCTAATAAAGATGATAATTTCAAGCAATATAAAGAAATACAAGATAAAATCTTTGTTGTGATTTCGTGTGAAAAAGAGTGATTTTTTAACGAATTTAATTGACATTTTTATTAAGTGATAGTAGATTGAATTTGTAATGCGAAGTGCTACTTTATAAGCCACGACGGGTTGCAACCGCTTCTACTGATGAAGCAAACACCACCGCAAATGGATTTGTGGAGGAACGTTATGAAAAAGAACGGCAAAAAAACAGCTCAGAAACCTGCAGATGCAGGCAAAAAAGCTGAAGACAACAAATAACTAATTTATTTGATTGTTAATTAACAACGAAGGGCATCCAACTTTGAAAAAAGAAGGATGCCTTATATTTTTTAAACTGTCTATATTACAAACTGTGAAGAAACATTTGCAAGCTTACCAGAAATTTCTTTATTCTGTTTAGAAACATTTCCTGTGTCAGACATTTGTTCCAAGCTTACATTCATTCCATCTGTAGCATTCTTTGCTTCTGCGTGTACTTTTTCAGAAGCGCTTAGCAAGCTGTTCACATCGATTTCAAGAAGTGAGATATTTTCTTGTATGATTTTACTGCTGTCTGCAACTTGAGAAGTGACTTCATTTAGTGTGTTTACTGATTCCAAGATTTGCTGTGTGCCAGCTGCGTTTTCTTGCATAGCATTGTCATTTTCTTCTGTGAGCATTTGAACTTTTTTTGTGCCGTTCATAATTGAATCAAACATAGAAGAAAATTTACTTGTCTGTTCTACAATATCTGAAACAAGTTTGTTAAGTTCGCTAATATTTTTACGTGATTGCTTTGACTGGACAGAAGTCTCTTCAGCAAGCTTTCTAATTTCATCTGCAACTACAGCGAAGCCTGCGCCCGATGCTCCTGCGTGTGCTGCTTCAATTGCGGCATTCATAGCAAGCATATCGGTCTGCTTAGCAATATCCGCAATTGCCTGGTTAATTGAAAGAAGTGTTTCTGACTGCTGTGATGTTGTTTGCACTAATTTAGAAATTGTTTGTTGCACAGAGTCAAATTGAACAACAGATTGTTGTAATGCCTGAACATTTGTTTTTACATTGTCTGTATTTTTAGAAATTGATTTTATGTTAGACATAAGCTCTTCAATTGCGGCCGATGATTCTTCAACTGCTGCCGTCTGCGCTTGAACTACAGAAGCAAGCGATAACGCGTTTCCTTGTATTTTTTCAACAGCTTTTTTTCCTATGTTAACTGTGGTCTGCTGCTCTTCAGCTTTTTCTTGAACTGACTGAATATGGTTTTGACTTTGTTGTAAAGAATTTATTGTTGTAGAAACATTTTCATCAAGCTTTTCGGAATAAGAATTTACATCAAGAGAAGCCTGTTTTACCGTGCCAATTAAATCATGAAGTTTTTCTACCATTTTATTTATATGTTTTGCAATGCTTGTAACTTCATTTTGTGAGCCTTTTATTTCAATTCGTTTAGAAAAGTCTCCGTTAGAAATTCCTTCAACTACAGGCACAATTTCCTGCAAAGGTTTTACAATTTTATGCGCAAGAAATGCTATTACAAATGTCGCAAAAAATAAAATTAGAACCGCTATTAAGACAGAAATCCAAACTATTTTATAAATTACTCCAAGCACGGATTTTTTTGTTTGAACTGTTAGAACTGTCCAAGAGTCAGAACTTCCTTTTAATGTTACTGGTGAAAATGCAACAAAGCTGTTCTCACCATCAATTTCAACTTCTGCAATTCCGCTTTTACCTTTTAACGCATTGTAAATTACAGATTTGTATTCTGATGAAACTTGCAATGAAATATTTTCTGTAAGGACATTTCCTTTGTCATCTTTTTTTGCAACCCCTTGTTTATCTAGAACAGAAACTGTTTTTGTCATTGTTTTAAAATTATAAAGCTCTTGCAAGTATTGACTGTTAGGGTGAGCAACAATTACACCTTCGCCGTCAATAATTATTGAATATCTTCCAGAGTCTGTGTTGTCAAATTTTTTAGTAAGATCCTGCAGAAAGTTAAGTTTTATATCTACACCAAAAATGCCAATCATTTGTTGTGTTGTCTTGTCATACATTGGATAAAATATTGAAGTGCATGGTGCATTTGTTCCAACAGAAAAATATGACTTTGAAATAAAAGGCTTCTTGTCTTTTTCTACTTGTGTAAACCACCATCTGTTTTTGCGGTTACCAAGTTTTCCTGTAGAACGGCCTGTCTGATTTCCGTCCATGTCTTGAGCATAGAATAATTCGCAATAAGGATTTCTTTTTGCTGCATCAGAAAGAACTGGAGTTTGAACAGATGTGTTCATTGTTAGAATTCTATCATCACAAGCAAGTTCTTCTCCTAATGAATAAGCACCATCCATAAAAGTTGAAAGAGAGCCTGCCATGAAATTTGCAGCATCAGAATTGCGTTCTTCAATTTGCGTTTTCCATGTGTTTGTAAAATTTAAAGAAAGTGTTGCTACAATTCCAAAAGAAAGTAGTACCAAAATTAGAATTACAGGAATTAAAAGCTGTATAAAAATAGTAGATTTTGTTTGTTTCATACAATAATTATATAACACATATTTAAAAAGTGCAGGTTTTCTTTTTTTTTATTGATACAATATTGTATCTAATACAAATTGTTTTTCGACACAAAAATACAGTGAACAAATAATCTAATATTTTAAATAGACTAAACTATATATTTCTTGTAGACTATTAAAAATTCAATAAATAGAAGGAGTCTTATTATGGAAGATTTACAAGAGAAAATCAATTTGTACCGTGTGAAGCGGGCGCGAAATTTCTCAATTTCAATTATGCTTTATATTCTAGCAGTGGCTGTTTTAATAGCGCTTTCAATTTTGTTTGATGACAAGGGCGCAGAAATTGGTGTAGTGCTGCTTTTTGTTTTTGCGGCTATTGCAACAGGACTTATTATTTTTACAAACATGAGCATTCCGCAAGAGTTAATTCCTTATTTTAAAAAACAAGATTTTTATTCTGATTATGTAAAAGCAGAACGAATTATTTCTAACGATGTAAAATCAGATGGCAATATTTTTACAGAAAATAAAAGTGAGGCTTCTGCAAAAAACACAACGCCGTCTAAGCAAAATACAAGCTACGTCTTTTCTTCAATAATGAAATTGTACTGGCTTCTAGTTACAATTATTTATTTAGGAATAAGTTTTCTTACAAGCAGGTGGGACATTACATGGCTCACTTGGCTTATTGCAGTTGCAGTTGAGCAGGCAATAAGAATTATCTACAGCATCAATAAGGATAATAGATAATGAAGCATACAGGTGAAATACTTTTAGCCACTCTTTGGATTATTATAGCTGCTATTCTTACGGGCTTTTTATCTTATGGATTATACAAAGGGCACAGTGTTTGGAAAGCCACAAATATTTTTAATTACTTTGATAAATGTGAAGCAGTTGACGAGCAGACTTTTTCTTATACGTTTGACGCTGCTAAAATTGATAGTATAGAAACTGAGCTTACAAATGATAATGTTGAAGTAATGCCTTACAACGGAAATGAAATCTTAGTTGAAATTACTTCAAACATGCCAGAAAAATACAGAGCAAAGGCTTTTGCAAAAGGCACAACTTTATGTGTGGAAAGTAAAGAGCTTTATAATATTTTGAATTGGAACATTTATAAAAACTCTGTTGTAATAAAATTGCCATACTCATTTGCTGCTAACTCAAATCATTTATATGAAATAAAAACTGTAAGCGGTGAAATATCTATTACTGACATTGCAGGAAATTCATTGGAAGTAAAATCAACTAGCGGAAATATTTCTGTTTCAAAATGCCGCATGGTGAGTTCTGAAATGACGACTGTATCTGGCGAAATAAAAACTGAATCATGCGAAATAAAAGAAGTAGATGTAAAATCAACATCAGGTGAAATACTTGTTGACTGCAACTCTGACGACATAGAGTTTGGAACTATTTCTGGAAGCATAACTTTTTATGCAAAGAAAATGCCTGTTGAAAAAATAGAAGCGGAATCTGTTTCTGGTTCAGTAAGTTTTAAACTGCCTGAAAATAATGGCTACACTTTTGAATACAAGACAACTTCTGGTTCTGTAAAAGATGATTTTCTTAATTTCCACGCAGAAAACAGCGGACGTTCTTCATACAAATCTGGAAGTTGTAAAGTAAAGGCAAAAACAGTTTCTGGAAGCATTTCAATTCTTAAAAACTAATAATTCATTGTAATATAATAGGGCATCTCTAAAAACTCATTTTCAATGGGTTTTCAGAGATGCCTGCGAGTTTTAAGTCGATATAATAGCGCGACTTAGAACATCGCTTTTTCAAAGTTGCCTCTAAAAGCTGAAGTTTTTAGAGACTCCCAATATTTTATAGCACTTCTGAAGTTGTTGACTCAATTTTAAGAAGTGCTTTTTTTTATGAAAATAAAAGTTGACAGGTGTAATCAACACGTGTTACAATACTCTTATGAACAACCGGTAAACCATTACATTTTAACACGTGTGCAACCGGTAACGCAATTTGTAGGAGATTTCATGGCCGATTTTGGAAGAAAAACATCTTCAATAACTATCGCAGATATTGCCCGTGAGCTTGGCGTTTCTAAGACGACAATTTCAAGGGCTATAAGCGGTAAGGGCAGAATTGGCGAAGAAACAAGAGTTCGTGTTCAGAGCTGGATTAGAAAACACAACTACACTCCAAATACAATTGCGCGCGGTTTGGCAAGCAGCAAGACTTACAATGTTGCAATTGTTATTCCAAAAGATTCAGACAAAGGCGATGTTCCTTTTTTTCAGGACTGCTTGGTTGGCATTTCAGAAGTTATTGCGCGAAGAGGGTATGACGCTCTTCTTTCTATAGTAAGTGGTGATGATATAAGCACTCTAGAAAGAATGGTTAGAAATCATAAAGTTGATGGCGTAATTTTAACAAGGCTTTTAGAAAATGACTGGGCCGCTGAATTTTTAACTGGTGAAAGAATACCGTATGTTGTTCTTGGAACTTCAGATGATGATTCAATTTGTCAGATTGACAGCGACCATACAGCTGGATGTTATGAAATTACAATGAAGGCTTTGAAAAGTGGAAGCAAGCGTTTAATTCTTTTAGGCGGAGATGAAACTCATGTTGTGAACAAGAGCCGCTATGAAGGTTTTAAAAAAGCGTTTGCTGATTTTGAAGACGACTCCGTAAAGCCAGTTGATGTTTTGTGGAATTTAAATGATGCGGAAGCTGTAAATAAACAAATGCCTGATGTTATGAGGGAAGTACCACAATGCCTTGTGTGCATGGACGATGTTATTTGCGCGCGTGTGCTTTTGTATCTTCAGCAGAACGAATATGAAATTCCAGAAGACGTTCAAGTTGTTTCTTTTTACGACAGTCCGTTCTTGGAAAATCATACACCTCCAATTACAGCATTGAGTGTTAGCGCTGCTGTTCTTAGCAAGACTGCCGGAAATGTTCTGCTTGATTTGGTTGAGAATAAACCTGTGTCGCAAAGAACAAAAGTTGCGTATCAGATTAAACTTAGGAATTCAACTTGCTGATTGTGCAATTCTAATAAAAAAGGATTGCAAAATTAGAAAGTAGAGAAGGGTGCAGTTTAAAATAAATTGCACAGATAAAAAAGTTATTCATAGGAGGAAATTATGAATAAAAAAACAATGGCTGCATTGGTTGCAGTCCTAGGTCTTGCCGCTTGTCTTTGCATGACAAGTTGCAGTAAAAAAGAAGCTGCTAAGAAAAGTGTAACTCTTACAGTATGGGAATCATTGGAAGGTCCTGATGAATTTATTAAACAGGCAGGTGAGGCTTATACAAAAGCAAATCCTAATGTAACAATCAACTTTGTTAACGTTGAATTAGGCGATGCTTGCGGTCAGATTGCGCTTGACGGTCCTGCAGGAGTTGGTCCAGATTTGTTCGCCGCTCCACATGATAAACTTGGTGAATTAGTTTCTGGCGGTCATGTTCTTCCAACATCTGATGCTGATAAAATTAAAGGTGAAGTTCTTGGCATATGTTCAACAGCTTTAACTTATAACGGAAAAATGTACGGATATCCTGTTAGCGCAGAAACATACGCTTTGTTCTATAACAAGGCTTTGATTAAAGAAAATGAAGTTCCAAAGACATGGGATGATCTTGCTAAATGGACAAAAGATTTTAATGCTGCTAACCCTGGAAAATACGGTTTTGTAATGGACGTTGGCAATGGTTACTATACAATTATTTTCACAACATCTAACGGCAACCGCCTCTTTGGACCAAGCGGAACTGACACAAACAACACAAACATCAACAGCGATGCTTCTGTAAAAGGAATGCAGTTCTTCCAGAATTTGCGCTCAATCCTTAACGTGCCAGCAGCAGACCTTGGAACTGCAACTTGCGATGCAGCTTTCCAAGCAGGCACTGCAGCAATGTACATTACTGGCTTGTGGAATGTTAAGCCTTTCAAAGAAGCTGGAATTGACTTTGGTGTAGCTTCTCTTCCTGCCCTTCCTGGCAACACAGACCCTTGTTCTTCATTCAGCGGTACACGTGCAATGTTCGTAAGCGCATATTCAGATCATCCTGATGAAGCAGCTGATTTTGCAAAATTCCTTCTTACTCCAGAAATGCAGCAGCTCCGCTTTACTATTACAGGCGCTCTTCCTGCAATCAACACAACTGTAGACAGCCCATACATGGCTGGTTTTATGAAACAGCTTGACTACGCTTTCTCTATGCCTTCTATTCCACAAATGGGCGCATTCTGGGAAGCAATGAACAACGCTTCAAAGAATATTTGGGACGGTGCAGATGTTAAGACAGAACTTGATGCTTGCAACAACGCAATTCTTGGTAAGTAAAAAATAATTTTGTTATTTTGACTGAGGCGGTCATCTTTGTAAAAAGAGATTTCTCCGCTTCAGTTTATAATGACAGATGCTGTTTGAAATAACAGCACATAGCCTGTAAAAACACGAGGTATTTATGCGGATAGAAACTGATGGAAGTTCAAAGAAAAAAATAGTTGCTGCTTCATCCCTGTTCATGGGATTAGGTCATCTTCTGTATTTAAAGGAATATCTAAAGGGAGCGCTTTTTGCTTTTGTAGAGTTAGTGTTCCTTTGTTTCTTACCTGTTACTGTAAGAAAGATAATCGACATGATAACGCTTGGTGCACCTCAACCTGATATTCCAATCAAGCAGAGAAGTAATTCTATGTTCATGTTGATAGATGGAATTTTAATATTAGCAGTAGTTGCTGTATTTATAGTTTTATATGTCATTTCAATTAAGAGTGCTAAAAATAGTTATAAAGAATATTGCCGCACAAAAGAGTTTGCGTCACAAAAAAAATCAATGGAGAATCTTGGAAACCGTGCTTTTCCAATAGCAGGTCTTGCTCCATGTGTAATTATGCTTTTGGTTTTTGTAGTAGTTCCGCTTGTGTTCAGCATTGCGGTTGCATTTACAAATTATTCTGCGCCTGACCATATTCCGCCGAACAATACGGTAGATTGGGTTGGCGTTGATAACTTCCGTGCTTTGCTTACAGGAAAATCTTCTTGGTCATCTGGCTTTACCCGTGTTGCAATTTGGACTTTAGTTTGGGCTGTCCTTTCAACATTCACTTGTTATTTTGGCGGGCTTTTAGTTGCCGTTGCTCTTAAAGAAAGCAATATAAAATTTTCAGGACTTTTCCGTGTAATATTTATTTTGCCATATGCTGTTCCTTCTGTAATTTCAATGCTTGTTTGGAGAAACTTGCTTAATGGAACTTTTGGAACTGTAAATAGAACTTTGCAGGCTTTGGGCCTTACAAAAAATGTA
>JBAXYY010000104.1:0-8895 GCA_041670585.1 Treponema sp.
AAATAATATATTACAAAAAGACGAAGGCGTCTGTTTAACGCAATAAGTGTGTTTAAAAACATTTGTTGCAGTAAGCAGGCGCCTTTCTTTTTTTAAATGGCAGAAATGCCAAGGGGTTAAATATGTGCGGTTTTGTAGGTGCATTTGATTTGTCAAACGGCTCACAGCCAATAGACGCTGGTTTAAAAGAAGCGTTGCGCTCTCAAGTTCTAGAAATGTCCAGAAAGATTCGCCACAGAGGGCCGGATTGGAGCGGCGTTTACACAGGCGACAATGCAATACTTTCACATGAACGACTTGCGATTGTAGACCCACTTAGCGGCAAGCAGCCATTGGTAAGCACTGACGGAAAAATAATTCTTGCAGTGAACGGAGAAATCTATAATCATCAAGAGCTGCGTGAACGTTATAAAGGCAAATATAATTTTAAAACCCAAAGCGACTGCGAAGTAATAATTCCGCTGTATCAAGAAAAAGGCGTGAATTTCTTTGAAGATCTAAGCGGCATTTTTGCATTTGCATTGTACGACTCAGAAAAAGATGTCTACTTGATTGGACGTGATGAAATAGGCGTTATTCCATTGTATCAAGGTTGGGACAAAGACAGCCGTTACTATGTTGCAAGCGAACTAAAAGCTCTGGAAGGCGTTTGCTGCACAATAGAGGAATTTCCAAACGGCAGTTACTTCTACAGCAAAGACAAGGCGCCAGTAAGATGGTACCACCGTGACTGGGAAAGCTATGACGCTGTAAAAGACAGCAAGTGCGCATGTGACTCAACAGGAAAAATTGTAAATAAAGACGTAATTGAAAACTTACGCGACGCACTAGAAACATCAGTTAAAAAACAGTTGATGAGCGATGTTCCATACGGGGTGCTTTTAAGCGGAGGGCTAGACTCAAGCATAATTGCGGCTGTTACCCAGAAGTTTGCAAAGAAAAGAGTAGAGTCTGATGACAAGCAGGAAGCATGGTGGCCACGTCTTCACAGTTTTGCGGTAGGGCTAGAAGGCTCCCCTGACTTGATTGCGGCAAGAGAAGCTGCGGAATACATTGGCACAGTTCACCACGAAATTCACTTTACAATTCAAGAGGCACTGGACGCGCTCCCAGATGTTATTTACCACATAGAAACTTATGACATTACAACAGTCCGTGCAAGCACACCAATGTACCTTTTGGCACGTGTAATAAAATCCATGGGGATAAAAATGGTGCTAAGCGGAGAAGGCAGCGACGAACTTTTTGGCGGCTACCTTTACTTCCACAAAGCGCCTAACGCTAAAGAGTTCCACGAAGAGCTTGTAAGAAAAATAAGCAAGCTTCATTTGTACGACTGTCTGCGTGCAAACAAATCACTTGCGGCATGGGGTGTAGAAGGCCGTGTGCCGTTCCTAGACAAAGAATTTATAGACGTAGCAATGCGGCTTAACCCGCTTGATAAAATGAGCATAAAGTTGCCAGATGGAAAACAGCGCATGGAAAAATGGATTCTAAGACAGGCATTTGATGATATGCTTCCAAAGGACATTTGCTGGCGGCAAAAAGAGCAGTTCAGCGACGGCGTAGGCTACAACTGGATTGACACTCTAAAGAAAGTGGCAGAAAGCAAAGTTACAGACGCGCAGTTTGCACTTAGAGAAAAACGCTACCCAATAAACACTCCTGTTACAAAGGAGGAGTACTACTACAGGGAAATATTCTCAAAGCTGTTCCCAAGTGAAACAGCAGCCCGCACAGTTCCGCATGAAGCAAGCATAGCTTGTTCCACAGCCAAAGCCCTAGAATGGGACGCAGCCTGGAAGAACATGGACGAGCCAAGCGGCAGGGCAGTCTTAGGAGTGCACGATAAGTCATACAAATAATCACAAAATTAAGCATTGAGCGTTGACCAGTAATTAAGAAATATGCTATTATCTCATTGCTTAATTCGGGCCATTAGCTCAGTTGGTTAGAGCAGAGGACCCATAATCCTTTGGTCCTAGGTTCAAGTCCTAGACGGCCCACAAAAAATTAAATAGAAGCACTTACTATAAAAAGTAGGTGCTTTTTTTTTAATCGGCCGTGTATCCCGATGGCGCGGCGCAGGTGCGCCGAAAAGGCGATAAACTGTTAGTTGTTTTTACCCACTGTTGCCTTAGTGTTCCGTTCCCAGAACACGCCGCCTTCGTACCCCTGAATTGCTTTGTCATTTTCCGCGTCAGCAAGACGTTTTTCTGCCCAAGTGCAGTACTGCTCGCTCTTTTCAACACCAACGTAATGGCGCAAAAGTTTTTTTGCAGTTACAGAAGTTGTGCCGCTGCCCAAGAAAGGATCAAACACAACAGAGTCTTTGCTGCTAGAAGCAAGGATAAGTTTTGCAAGAAGTTTTTCTGGCTTTTGAGTAGGGTGTGCCGTATTTTCGCTCATGCTCCAGAAGGGAATTGAAATGTCGTCCCAGAAGTTTCCAGGGCATGTGTCGCGGAAGCTGCCGTTCTTTTCTTCCTTCCAGTCCTTAGGCTTGCCGTCAACTTTGTAAGGCGCAATAACTTTTCTACGGACTTTTACATCATCGAGATTAAAAACATAGTCGCCGCTTACTGTGCAAAACCAAATGTCTTCCATTGCATTTTTCCAGTTAGCAGAAGCGCCTCTGCCTTTTTCACGCTGCCAGGTGATTCTATTTTGAATTATAAGCCGGTTGTCTTTTTCATATTCAGAAAGCACTTGTGAAATTACAATGCTGCTTTTCCAGTCGCAACAAATGTAGAATGAGGCGTTGCTTTTAAGAAGTGGAAGCAAAAGGTTAAGCCATTCTTTTGTGTATTCCGAGTACGATTCATCTGATGTCTTGTTAAAAGTGGAGCCTGCGTAGTTTTTAGAAAGATTGTAAGGCGGGTCAACAATTGCCAAGTCTACAAAAGCGTGTGGCAGCAATTTCATTACAGATAAAGTGTCGCCGCAAATAGTTTTATCAACTATTTTTTCTACAGAAATTTGTTCTTTAACAGAAATGCACTTAGAAAAAAACTGGGCACCTTCTTCAACAGAGATGTCCAGCGTTTTATTTCTTTCTGACCTTTTTTTCTCAGTATTCATTTTGAAAATTTATAAAATCAGTATTCTTTCTGCATCTTGTCATGCTGCTCTTCAAGCAAGTCCATAACGTGGTCAATCATTTTCTGCTTAGGGTCGGCTTCATCTTTTGGAAGAGATTCCATATATTCCTTGCGGAAAGGCTTGCACTCAATTACAGGGCTTGCCGTGTAAACAACTTTTGCAGGGTAAACAATATCTGCCAACATGTCGCTGCTATGGTCTTGGTCGATTGTAAGAATGCTGCCGTTTATGCTTACTAAAATTACAATGTCAAATAGCCTCAAGTAGCTGTCAATTTCACGAAGCCCGCGTTTTGTCTCTGGCTTGCCAGGTCTGTACCTTGTTCCAGACGGGAATACTAAAATTACTTCACCGCGTCTTTTGCAGTCGTCCATTGCGTGCATTGCGGCCATATTTATTTTTCTAGCCTTTGCTTCTTCTGCCGCCTTTTCTTCTGGTGACTGAACTTTTTCTTCAACAGCGTCAAGGCTTCTTGTTGGGTAGATTACAACGCGAGTAAAGCTTTCTGCAAACGCTTTTACCATAGGATTGTCTTCGTTAAGCTTCATTCCTGCAATTGCAACAACTTTATCTGAAAGTTCAGAAAGTTTAGCGTCGCCGTCATTTTTTAAACTCCAAAGAAGGCCTGGCAAGTCTGTGTTTGAATAATGCTCCATTAAAATAAGGCCGTGCTTTCCAGCTTTTACCTGGTCAAAGAAATTGATGAAGTTCTCTTTGCCTTTTATTCCGCTTCCAGAAGTGGTGTTTTCTTTTATAAGAAGATCCATTATTTTTCTAGTTTTAGGATTTCCAGGCTGGTAAACGTTAGTGTTGTCTATTACGTCCGCCGCAGATGACATTTGCGCCATTTGTTCAAAGTAAGGTTTGTATTTGTCGCGAATTGAAAGTTTTTCCATAAAAATCCTCTTATAAATTGATTGTTATTGTTTGTTTTATATGCCTATTTTAAATGCACAACACCATGCTGTCAAGATTGACAGTTTGATGATTGCTCATGCTAAAAAGATATAGGGAGCTTCTAAGAAACCCAAATTTTAGAAATTTCCCCATTTTTATACGTAATTTGATGATTTACTCATTTAAACAAAAAAATAGCGGTTCTAAACAGCTACGCTATCCAGAACCGCTACCGTCCAATTTAATGGACATCGGAGAGAGTTTATCAGCTTATTTACAAGCTGATTTGAATATACTTTATATCTATTTGATAGTCAATAGTTTTTAGAAAAAAAATATGAAAAAAAATTAGAAAAAAGTTGTTTTTTTTTAATATTGCGTTATATTATGTTCTACAATCCGCTGATTTAACCATACTTGCAGAGCGGAACTAAGGTTTGACTTGGTGAATCTTGCTAAAAGGGAGGTCCTTTATGGGCTTAAATTTCTGTCGTTTGACAAAAAAAAGTGTTGTGTTTATAACAGTTTTTGTTATGATTTATTTTCAAGTATCTAATTATCTAAATATGGAACTAAAGAAAACGTCAGTTTTAAGAGATGTCCATATTCTTATCAAGTAAGTTATTTTTTCCAGTAAAATTCTAATTATTTTCTTAGAGGGACCTTCTGTGTCCCACCTGATTTGTTATATTGGAAGTGTAACAAAATGTTTTACAAAAATATTTTGCTTTTACTTATGTTGTTTTAAAGCATGTCTTAGCAAAGATGTGTTTTAAATTTGCGTTTATTAAGGAGAATTACATGAGTTCTAAAATTGAAGATGAGCTTGTCAGAGACAATTTGAAGCTTGTTTATTTTATTGCAAACAAGTACAGAAACCGCGGCATTGAGTATGAAGATTTGATTTGCGCTGGCAGCATTGGTCTTTACAGGGCGGCCAAGAAGTTTGACGCTTCAAAATCTTTAAACGGCAAGTTCGGCTGCTATGCTGGCTTTTGGATTAGAAGTGAAATAATGCGCACAATCTCTACACAGTCAAGGATGATTTCTATTCCAGAAAACAAGATTGGAAAAATCAAAGAGAACGTTTTTGTTTCTTTGGAAAAAACATTTGACACTGATGAAAAGCAGAATAAGCTTGAGGATTTTCTTGCTGACGACAAATATAATACTGAGGAAGATTATTTAAAGAGAGAGTCTGTCCGCGAGATAAAAGCGGCTCTTAAGACTTTGCCAGAAAAGTATGCGCTTGTTCTTAGCAAACGGTATGGGCTTATTGACGGCAAGGAAGAAAGCCTTAGAGATGTTGGTCTTGAGCTTAACTTGAGCAAGGAAAGGGTAAGGCAAATTGAAGCTGCTGCTATGAACAGATTGCGCGAAGGTGCGGTTGGTGAAAGTTTAAGGGAGCTTGCGGCATAAAATATTATAAATATTTAAAAAATATTATTGCAGATAAAGTTTTATAAATTTTCTGTTGGCTTTATTTGCAATAGAAAAATGTAAAAATCATGCTGAATTTATTTTAGTGGAATGTTAAAAATAATGATTTCTAAAGTAAATTCAGCGTGAATTCTGGGAATTAAGTGAGATTGCTGGAATTTGTTGTTTGTTTAGACAAAACTTCATGCAAAACAAGCTTACGCCGGATTGCAGGGGCGGCAGATTTTCTGCCGTTGCGTAGCAATGAGGGCACCGAAACCCCGGAAAGCCGGTTTGGAATATGAAAGCTACGTCCAAAAAAAAATTATAAAATCAAGCATTGCAATGAATAAAACACTTTTCAAAATAAATAAAAAGTACTAGTATCATTTTAGCTTGCGCAGCTTACTGTGCAGGCTAGGGGTTACAAAATGGAATACAAAATTACAAACGCGTATTGCAAACGTGTATGGGATGACTTAAGCCAGCGTTATGCTGATCAGGGTCACTTTCTTCAGGCAGCGGGTCTTGTTCTTGAAACAATTTCTCCTGTTGTAGATAAAATGCCAGAACTTGAAAAGACAGCTGTTCTTGAGCGTTTTGTTGAGCCAGAACGTATTATTATGTTCCGTGTACCGTGGACAGATGATAAAGGTAAACCTCATATTAACCGCGGCTACCGTGTTCAGTTTAACAGCGCAATTGGTCCTTACAAAGGAGGACTTCGTTTTAGCCCGGAAGTAAACCTTGATGTTTTAAAGTTCTTGGGATTTGAGCAGGTTCTTAAAAACAGCCTTACAACTCTTCCTATGGGCGGCGGAAAAGGCGGCAGTGATTTTGATCCACATGGAAAATCTGATAATGAAGTTATGCGCTTCTGCCAGTCTTTTATGACAGAGCTTTATCGCCATATTGGTGCTGATACTGATGTTCCTGCAGGTGACAAGGGCGTTGGCGGACGTGAAGTTGCTTATATGTTTGGCCAGTATAAACGCATTACAAATCAGTTTACAGGCGTTCTTACTGGTAAAGGTCTTGATTTTGGCGGCTCTCTTGTTCGTACAGAGGCTACTGGATACGGACTTATTTATTTTGCTGAGTGCATGCTTAAGAAAGTTGGTGAAGATTTTAACGGCAAGACTTGCATTGTTTCTGGTGACGGAAACGTTGCTGAGTATGCTGTTCAGAAGATTCTTCAGCTTGGTGGAAAAGTTGTTACAATGTCTGATTCAACTGGCTACATTTATGATGCAGACGGCATTGACCAGAAGAAGCTTGACTATATAAAGAAATTCCGCGCTAAACATGAGAAGATTGATGCTTATGTTAAGAAGTATCCAAAGGCAAAATTCTTTAAGGGTCAGAAGCCTTGGGGCGTAAAAGCTGACTGTGCTTTCCCTTGCGCTACACAGGACGAAATCTACTTGGAAGATGCAAAGAAGCTTGTTGCTAACGGTGTTAAACTTGTTGCAGAGGGCGCTAACATGCCTACTCGTGCTGAAGCTATTGAATTCCTTCAGAAGAGCAAAGTAATGTTCGCTCCTGGAAAGGCTTCTAATGCTGGCGGTGTTTCTGTTAGTGGACTTGAAATGAGCCAGAACAGCGAGCGTCTTTCTTGGACTGCTGAAGAAGTTGATTCTAAGCTTAAGCAGATTATGACTAACATTCATGACAACGCTTATGCTGCTTCTAAGAAGTATGCTACAGAAGGCGATTACGTTGCCGGTGCTAACATTGTTGGATTTGTTAAAGTTGCAAACGCAATGGTTGCACAGGGCCTTGTTTGAAGTAACATTTGACGCGACATCCGTGTCGCTAAGTTGTTTACATAAGAAAGCTGTAGTTTGGAAGATGATTCTGAACTACAGCTTTTTTTTTATGCGATATGATGTTATATTTTAACTATAAAGGAGGTGCAATAAATGCTATATAATTTTATGGAATTGCCGGATGAAACAATAATTAGTCACTCAGAGATAATCAATAAAGATGGCAAGGATCATGTAAAGGTATACATTGAAACTCCTGATGAAAAAAATTGCTTCAATCATGCGACTTGCTGGTTGCCTGAAGATGAATGGGTTGATGTCTTAGGATATACGCAGAAACAAATGGATTATTTTAAAGATTTTGTTGATTCAGAGAAACATTTGATTTTTGAATTTGCAAAGAATGGAGGTCTTCTTAATGCCTCAGGTCTTTAAAATTGCAGGGTATTGGGTTTATTTTTGGACTGATGAAGGAGAGCCTAGAGAACCTGTTCATGTTCATGTTTCAAAGGGTAAGCCTTCTGTTAATTCTACAAAGATTTGGATTACAAAAGGTGGTAAATGTATTTTGGAAAATAATAAATCTCAAATTCCTAACTCGCTATTAAATAATATTATGCGTATGATTGAATCCCGTTCTTTTGAAATTTTTGCTAAGTGGAAAGAATTGTTTGGTGAAATAAAGTTCTATTGTTGATTTTTACAAGCTAAAGTCGCGGCAGGTCCCAGTTCATTGACACTGTGGCTGTCGTGTTACTGTTAGTATTTTTCTAATCGTGAAAGAAGTGCGTCTAATTTTTGGCCGTAGCTTTTGTCCATTGCCCAAGTGCCGGCTAGTTTGTAAATTGTGGGTGCTTTGCCGCGGGGACGGACGTATTTGTAGCGGTTGTCTATGCAAGTGAAGTTTAGGGTGACGTTTTCTGTTGTGGCGTATGCGTGCAAGTGCTGTATGTGCGCCCTTACACCAAGCTGCTCTGTTGCAAAAGTTTCGCCGGGGTGGTCGGAATCCATGGAGCCTAGGCCGCAGTAGTTGTGCATTTCTGGTGTTACAAGGCCGCCGAACTTTAAGAAGCCTGTTTCTAGGCACATCTGCACAAAAGCGCAGTCGCTGTTTATTCCTTCAGCAAGCCCTTCCTGTATGTAAAGTTTTGCCAGCCGTTTGACTTGCTTTTTGTCAGCAGAAGAATTGTTGTCCATGAAGAACTTAGTAAGCTGTGCTTCATTCTTTATTCCGCTGTCATAAAGTGTGCGGGAAATTGGTTCAACTCTAGGTCTAGAAACGCAAGATGTGAATGTTGTTAGTACAAGCGCTGTTAGTGCAAGAATTGTTGTAAGTAAAATATGTACTGTCTGTTTTTTCATAATAAATCCTTTTTGATGCTTTGAAGTTGATTCAAATTCTATAGACTGTAAAACGTAATAACTTACTAAAAAAATAACCAGAACTTGAGGCGGAGGGGAAACATAGCAGGTGTCAACTTCGCCCTGTTCAGCCCGCCATTACCGCGAGAGTCGCGGCAGGACCCAAGCCATTGCCGGCTTGAGTTATGGCTGTTTTGGAATCAATTGTTACTTTTGAATTAAATTCACTAGCAGATTGTAGTTCCATGAGAAATAAAATACATCCATGTCTTTTATTTCTCGCAAGAATTATCTATGAAGCAAAAATGCAAGTGGTAATTCTTGCCAGAACAACGCGCCTCCATGCGCT
>JBAXYY010000105.1:0-8834 GCA_041670585.1 Treponema sp.
GTCTGTGTCTGGAAAAAGCTCGCAAAATTTTTTTATGTAAGATTTGATTTCTGGTATTTCAAAACCTTTTGCCATAGAGACTTTTATTTGGATTGGCAGCTTTGGCTTTACTTCTGTGCGAATGTAGATTGCTCCACCGTGCATTCCTGTTCCAAGAAATTCTCCAGTGATTGGACGTGCCATAGGTGCGCCTAATGTTATTCTACCGTCGATTGTTTTTGGTGCGTCTAAGCCTAGAACTATTATTGTTCCGCCTGCCTGGTACTCGCCTAAGAAGCTGCCGGCAATTCCACCAACTACTACTGCGGGCTGTTGTGTTTTGTATGCCTTCATATGAATGCCTGCCCTGTAGCCTGTGTTGCCGCGAATGTAGATTGCACCGCCTCTCATTGCGTAACCAGTTGCGTCCCCTGCGTTTCCTTGAATGACAATTTCTCCGCTGTTCATAGTGTCGCCTGTTGCATCCTGAACATTGCCGTCAACTGTGATTGTGCTTCCGTCAAGATAAGCTCCTAAAGCGTTTCCTGGTGTGCCTTCAATTTCTATCTTGCGTCCAGAAAGTCCTGCTCCAATGTAGCGCTGACCTGTTGCGTTTGAAATACGAATATGCTTTTCTTCTGAAGTGCGGATTTTTTCATTTAGAATGTCATAAGTTAATTCTGGTGTAGCTGTAATTTTTAACATAATGTTTCCTCCAAAATAGTTTATCAGATTGTGGCAAAGTTCCATGAAGCGGCTGGCACTTCTTCCTTTCCACCCAAAATTGATTCGCGTCTAGATTTGCTGAACGCCAATAAACGAGGCTCATCTTTTATTGTGTCAAAATCAATTGAGTCTATTGGAGTTTTGTCGCGAATAAGAGATGTGTAAATTCCAGAGCGCGCAACATCACCTATTATGATGAATCCTTTTAGCAAGTTGTTGTCTATGAAGAATTTTCTGAACTCACCGTTTTTGCTTGCGTCTATACATTTGCCTGTGTAGCTTCCGGCTGTTACCATGTGCAAGTCAAAGAAGCCTGCGCTGTTGATTGGCATTGCTTTATTGTAAGGCTTTTCTCCGCCTGCCATATTTATTCCGGCACTTTCTCCTTCCATGTATGCGTTTGGAAGAATGGCAAGAATTCTATTTACGTCAGCGGTAATGTCGTGGCTTACAATGCAGTCTCCTGCGGCCCATACATCTGGTAAAGTTGTGTGGCAGTTTTCATCTACGATAATTCCTTTTTCAACTTTGCCGCCTGCTTTTTCTACAAGCTGTGTGTTTGGTCTAACACCTACTGCGCAAATTAAAACATCGAACTCTATTGTCTTGCCGTTCATAGTTAGCGCTGTTCCGCCAAGTGTTGATTTTTTGCCGTTGTTTTCAAAAGAGTTTTTGTCGCTTACAGAAGCTTCGTCTCCTTCTTTTGTTCCCTTAGCGTAGTTTGGTGTGAACTGTTTTACACTGTCGCCAAAGTCAAATGAAATGTTGTGCTCTTCCATTTTCTTTTGAATTATAGACGCGGCCTTTTCTTCTAGAACTGTTGGCAAGCATCGTGGTGCCATTTCTACAATTGTTATTCCACCGCATCTGTCTGCAATTCCTTCAGCGCACTTCATTCCAATAAGGCCAGCTCCAATAATTAAGACGCGTGTTTTTTTTGCAAGCGCCTTTTCCAATTCTTTTGCACTGTCTAGTGAGAGAAAAGTAAAATATTTTGGAAGAGTGTCAAGACCGCCCATTGGTGGAACAAACGGATGTGAGCCTGTAGCGTTCATTAGTTTTTCATAAGTGATTTTTGTGCCGTCGTTTAAAGTGACGGTTTTTGTTTTTGCATCAAGCTCCACTGCTGTTTTTTCTGTTATTAAATTTATGCCGTTGTCTTTGTAGAAAGTTTTGCTTCTGTAAAGCATGTGCCGTTCGTCTGTACGGCCTTCTAGCAAGTAAGAAATTAGTGGGCGAGAGTAAGCCTGGTATTTTTCTTGAGACACCATTGTTATTGCACCTGATTTGTCCAAAGTGCGTATGCCTTCTGCGCAACCTACAGCTGCTGTTGAATTGCCAATGATTAAATATTTTGTTGTCATTTAACTGCCTCTGATTTTTTCATTTCATTTTCTCTTGTTTCATTGTCTTCAAAAACAATTGCTTTGTTTGGACATCCTTTTACACAAGCGGGGCTTCCTTCTGCGTTCTTTATACATAGCTCGCACTTTTGAATTACCTGTCCGTCTTCTGCTGGCATTATGCAACCGTATGGGCAACTTAAAATGCAAGTGTAGCATCCTACACATTTGTCTTTGTCTGTGCAGATGATTCCGTTTTCTATATGAAGTGCGCCTGTTATACATGCCTTAACACATAGCGGCTCTTCGCAGTGACGGCAGCTTACAGCAAAGCTTACGTTGTTATCGCCTTCAACCTGTATGCGCGGATAAATCTTTTTGCCTTTAAGTGCCTTTACCATGTCCTTTAGTCCGCTGTTGGCAAAAGCGCAGTTATATTCACATAAGTGGCAGCCTAAGCACCACTCTTCATTCACATAAACACGTTTCAAACTTATACCTCCAAAAAATATTTTTTCCCACACATGCCAGAAATGCTCCCGCTCCCGCAGGCGTGCCTCGTCCTGCCCGCGGTGCTCGTGGTTGTAAGCGCAGGATGCGCGCTCTTATAATTGCAAAAATATCGGTGAGCTCGTTACCGAACCGATACAATTTCCGCTAATATAAAAAAAACACGGATGTTTTTTTTATATTACTGTCCCGCGTGCTTTATTCCTAAGATCGACAGCTCTGTGTCATTTAGACCTACACCACGCAACATTAGGCGGTTGCCCTTTAGTGCTTCTATGCTGTTAATTCCCATGCCGCCCATCATCTCTTTTATTTCACGGGTCCAGGCTGTTACTAAGTTCACAAGACGCTGACAGCCAATGTTTGGGTTAAGACGCTTTACCAAGTCAGGACGCTGTGTTGCAATTCCCCAGTTGCATTTTCCACTCTGGCATGTTCTGCATAAGTGGCAGCCTAAAGCAAGAAGAGCCGCAGTTCCTATGTAACAGGCATCTGCTCCAAGCGCAATCGCTTTTACAACATCAGCGGAGCTTCTTATTGAACCAGCGCACACTACAGAAACATTGCCGCGTATTCCTTCATCGCGAAGACGCTGGTCAACTGCCGCAAGTGCAAGCTCAATAGGAATGCCAACATTGTCACGAATGCGGGTAGGTGCCGCTCCAGTTCCACCACGGAAGCCGTCAATTGAAATAATATCAGCGCCGCTTCTTGCAATGCCGGACGCAATTGCCGCTACATTGTGAACAGCCGCAATTTTTACAATTACAGGTTTTGTGTACCCTGTAGCTTCTTTAAGCGAATAAACAAGCTGACGTAAATCTTCTATAGAATATATGTCATGGTGAGGAGCAGGTGAAATTGCGTCAGTGCCTTTTGGAATCATACGAGTTGCGCTAACAGCATCTGTAATTTTTGCACCAGGCAAATGTCCTCCAATGCCAGGCTTTGCACCTTGACCCATTTTAATTTCTATAGCACATCCCGCCATAAGAAAATCTTTGCATACACCAAAGCGTCCTGAAGCAACTTGAACAATTGTGTTTGGACCGTACTCATAAAAATCTTTGTGAAGTCCGCCCTCTCCAGTGTTGTAAACAATTCCCAACTCTTTTGCAGCACGAGCAAGACTTTCATGCGCGTTGTAACTTATTGAACCATAGCTCATTGCGCTGAACATAATTGGCGTTGTTAAATCAATATGAGGCGCCATTTTTGTGTTAAGAGTTCCATCTTCATTTCTAGTAACATTCTGCGACCTCTTGCCAAGAGAAACTTTTGTCTCCATAGGTTCGCGTAAAGGGTCGATTGAAGGGTTAGTAACTTGAGAAGCGTTAATTAAAATGTGGTCCCAGTAAACAGGAAGGTCAACAGGATTTCCCATGCTAGAAAGAAGCGCCGCTCCTGTAGAAGCCTGTTTGTAAACTTCAGTTATAGTCTGATTGCTCCAGTTAGCGTTTGGTCTAAAAGTGCCGTTGCTTTTTATAATTTTCAAAGCATGAACTGGGCAAAGAGAGACACATCTTTGGCAGTCAACACATTTAGTTTCATCGCTAAGCATTATTCCTTTTTCAGCATCGTAACTGTGGACTTCATTAGCGCACTGCCTTTCACAAACACGGCATGCAATACATCTATCTTGATTGCGGACAACTTCAAATTCAGGGCCAATATAATCTTGTGGTAACATAGCTTTACTCCTTATAGATTCACGTTCTTGTTAAGACGAACAATGACAGGTTCGCCGCCAGCAGGTGACCATACGCGGTCAAGGTTAGGCTGAATTACACGAATGGCGCTTTCTTCAGAAGCAAAGTAAGTGGTGTCGCCTTTTTCAGCAGCAACCATGCTTCTTAACTTTAAGCGATCGTTCAACGCCATAAGCCCGCCTTCAAATCCAAGAAGAATACTAAACGGACCTGTGATTAAAAGTTCAGCGTACTGTTTGCGTAAAAATTCAAACTGCTCTTTTCTTTTTTCATCCATGCCAGCAATTGTTGACCAGAAAGGTGCCGCAATAACGTTAGAAGTTTCTTCCAAAGTCAAACCCTGCTTACGAACAAGGTAGTCAATTATGTAAGTAATAACTTCTGTATCTGTAAGAAGAGTGCACTTGTACCCGAACATTTCAATAAAGCGTCTGTTAGCGTCGTAGCTAGAAATTTCTCCGTTATGAACAACAGTGAAATCTAGAAAAGCAAAAGGGTGCGCTCCTCCCCACCAGCCAGGAGTGTTAGTAGGGTAGCGGCCATGCGCTGTCCAAGAGTAAGCGGCATATTCATCAAGCTTATAAAATTCACCAACATCTTCCGGGTAGCCAACTGCCTTGAACACGCCCATGTTTTTTCCACTAGAAACAACAAAGGCGCCTTTTATTTCAGTGTTGATATGGTTAACGCACTGACCTGTATATTCCTTTTCATCAAGGTGGCAAGCAGTAAGTTTAGAAGGAAGTGGAGTAACAAAGTATCTCCAAATAAGCGGCTCGTCTGTAATTGCAGAAATTTTTCTTGTAGGAATTTTTGACAAGTCGATAATATCAAAATGCTCTTCCAAAAATTTTTCACAGTCATGCTTTGCGTCAATGCCATCATAAAAAATGTGAAGCGCGTAATATTGCTTGTAGTCAGGATAAATTCCGTATCCAGCAAAACCGCCGCCTAGTCCGTTTGAACGGTCGTGCATTACAGAAATTGATTTGATGATTTGCGAGCCGTCAACACGTTCGCCTGTTTTGTTAAAGATTCCGCTAATTGCACATCCGCTTGGAATGTGAATGTTGCCCTCTTTAAAGCATTCCTTTACCATTTGCAACCCCCTTTACTAGAGTTCAAGAATATCTGAACAATGAAAGCAACTATAAGTTAGTTAGTGCTAAGAAAGCAACTATAAGTTAGTTAGTGCTAACAAAAGTTCAGAGCAAAAAAAATGACGCTTTGCCAGAAGCATTGCATCATTTCCAAAAGGGCATAATGAATGTGTCTAGCAAAACGTCATTGTTTGCAAAATCGATAATAAACCAAAACTGTAATTTAATGCAAGTGAAAATGGAAAAAAATACAGCGAATTCTGTAAATTTATGCAATTTTGTGGATTTTTTGATGATTTTATACTGATTTACTGTCTGAAATTTTGCTTTTTAAATAAAGTAAGAAAAAATCACAATCTGATTTAATAAAAATCAAGAAATTCTGTAAATATGTGTATATAATTTAGTGAGCAATATTCTATAGAAATATCAATCTATAGAAATATCATTTTGACAATTACTGTAAAACTGTTGTATAATAAATGTTATATTTTATATATAAAAATTGAGGTTGAATCAAAAAAGTGTGCTACAAATTTTCCAAAGAAAATTTATTGTAAAAAAAAAGTGTTTTGACTTCGAGGAGTTTTTATGAGTTCTGATGGCAAGCTTATTTCGCCAGCGCCAAAAGAGATTTACATCTATTTGTTTTTTACTTATTTAGCGCCATTCTTTTATTTGTTTGCAGGTTCTATGTATGACAACATTTACACCACTTCTGAAATAATTACATTTTTAGTTTCATTGCTAATTCCCCTTGCGTTGGCAGTTATTCTTCCGCTAGCTACTTCTTATGTGGCAATAAATAAAATTAGAAGTTTTGACGGAACAGACAAATCTTGCGACGAATGTAACGCTGTGGCACAGCTTTTTCCAAACTTGACTATTGGTTTGCCGCCAATTATTGCAGTTCTAATTCCTTTGTGCGGAAAATCATTTATGGGTTCAAATTATCAGAATAAATTTGTACCTTCTATGCTTCTTTCTATAGGCGCAACTTTTTTGCTTTCACTTTTCTTCTATATATTATTCCTTCAGCACTATGAAAAGTGGCAAGAAAAGCTTCCTCTAAAAAGAAAATATGTAAAGCTTTCTCTTGAAGTAAGAAATACTCTTGTTGCTTTCTTTACAGGGCTTGGTTTGGTTTGCGTTTCATTTGCACCTCTTTGTGTTAAGAAAAATATTTCAGGAGATATTTCAATAATTCTTTTGTCAAAATCTTTACCACAAATAGTTATTGGATTTATTTTTTCTATTTCAGATTTCTATTTGCTTTCTCATGGAATTAAGTCGCGTATTCAAAAACTAGATGGATTTAGCAGTGCACTTGCAGATGGCGATTATACAGTAAAAAAACTTACTGTAGAAAGTCGTGATGAATTTGGACTTCTTGTAAATAACCTAAACAATTTTTACGACAACACAAAAAAACTTTTAGCTGGTTTGAACAACACAGTAACAGTAAGTGAAAAAGTTGCTGAAGAACTTAGCTCAAACATGACAGAAACTGCGGCAAGCGTTCAGCAAATTGTTGCTAACATAGGCAATGTAAAAGAACAAATGGTAAATCAGTCTGGCGGTGTTGACGAAGCAACTGCAACGTTGAATGAAATAATGACAAATATAGAAAAGCTTAATTCTAATATAGAAACTCAATCTACAGGAGTAGAAGAAAGCTCTTCCGCAGTTCAACAGATGGTTGCTAATATAAGAAGTGTCACTCAGATTCTAGAAAAGAACGGTATTGCTGTAACTCAACTAGGCAGTGCTTCTGATGAAGGTAAAAAAAGAGTTGAGAACAGTGTAGCAATGTCAAATAAAATTATTGCTGAATCAAGCGGGCTTCTTGAAGCTTCAACTGTAATTCAAAATATTGCTGACCAGACAAACTTGCTTGCAATGAACGCTGCAATTGAAGCGGCTCATGCAGGTGAGTCTGGCAAAGGCTTTGCTGTAGTTGCAGATGAAATTAGAAAGCTTGCTGAACAGAGCAACACTCAAGGAAAAAATATTACACAAAGTCTTCAGTCGTTGCAGGACTCAATTAACAATGTTTCTGGTGGAACAAAACTTTTGCAAAAGCAATTTGAAGTAATTTTTGATCTTGCAAAAATAGTTAGTCAGCAGGAAGATGTTGTAATGAACGCAATGAAGGAGCAGGCTTCTGGCAGTGAGCAAGTTCTTGCGGCTATGAAAGACATTACAGATTCAACTGTTGAAGTTCGTGAAGGCTCTACAGAAATGCTTGCTGGTGGAAAGCAAATAGTAAATGAAATGAGTGTTCTTACTAATACAACACAGAAGATAACAAACTCAATGTCAGAGATGGCTTCTGGCACAGATCAAATTCTTCTTGCCATAAATGATGTAAATAAGTCGTCTGGCAAAAACAAAGAAAGTATAGACGAGCTTTCTTCTGAAATGAAGAGCTTTAAATTATAGCAGTTTTGCAATTCCAAATAATTATCAAATATGTTATAGTCCTTTTGTTAATTGCTTTGTTCGCTGATGAAATTAGCGTAGCGTTGTTTTTAACAAAAGGATTTTTTTATGACAATTATTCAAGGTATTCTTTTAGGCATTCTTCAGGGAGTTGCGGAATTTCTGCCGATTTCTTCTTCCGGACATTTGGCTGTTGCTCAAAACTTATTTGGCTTGGACGATGTTCCACTTTTGTTCGATGTGTTTCTTCATCTTGCAACATTGTGTTCTGTAATACTCTTCTTTAGAAAAAAGATTTGGTATTTGCTTTGCGCTTTTGGTCGTCTTATTGCACATAGGCCAGCTCCTACTCAAATTAAAAACAAAGATGGCACTGTTACTTCTCTTACTGCGGAAGAGTCCGCTGCTACAGAAAAAAATCTTCGCATGTATATTTTAGCAATTGTTCTTGCCACTGCTGTTACAGGATGCATTGGAATATTTACAGAAAAACTTTTGCACGACATTTCAATTAAATTTGTATGCGGCGGTTTTATTTTTACAGCGCTTATTTTAATTTTATCTTCTGTTGTTGAAAAGCATAATGCTAAAAAAAATAATTCTGTTTCTTCAACTAGTGTTGATGAAAAGCAGAAGCTGCCTTTTGCAAAATCACCTAACTGGTGGCAGTCTCTTGTGATTGGTTTTTCTCAAGGTGTTGGCACTTTGTCTGGAGTTTCTAGAAGCGGCTCTACAATTGCAGGCTCTCTTTTCTGCGGAGTTAACAGAAGTGAAGCTGGCGACTTTTCTTTTATAGTTTCTATACCTGCTATTTTAGGTGCATTTATTTTGGAGCTTAAAGATTTAGGTGAAGTTGCTTCTACAATTGGAGCGGAACCTGTTATTGCAGGATGTGCTGCGGCATTTGCTAGCGGTTATATTGCGCTTACTTGGCTTATGAAAATTATTCGCAAGGGCAAGCTTGAATGGTTTGCATGCTATTTAATTCCAGCAGGCGTTCTTGGAATGATTTTCTTACATTAAAA
>JBAXYY010000106.1:0-8798 GCA_041670585.1 Treponema sp.
CGCAATCAACAATTCTTTTACATTGAATTCTTCATTCTATAAAGCATACGGTTTTAACATGGACGTTGCATGGAAAGAATTTGAAGACTCAATAGCAGTCCCTTCAGTTGATTCAAATCCTCTGACAGTTGACGGCATTTCTGACTTCTTTAATTTTGGTGAAGATTACTCTGATGATAAAGTTCTTTCACAAAAAAACAGCAAAGGCTCTTTGTACTCAAGCCTAACAGAAAGTGAAAAAGGCATTGCTTACATTGACGACTATGCAAACAAAGTTTGGTTTTGTGAAAAAAAAGAAGATGGCACTTTTAAAAAGCCTCATTGTCTTTTTGATGATGCTTCAATGTCAAAAATCTCTCTTTCAGAAGACGGCGCGTTTTTAGCAGTCAGCAAGTACGACACAAATTCTGGAAATTATTTAACATCAGTTTCTATATACAACATGAAGACAAAAGGCTTCTTTACTTTGCCGGATAAAAATATTAGGGACGCTGCAATATTTAACGCGAATGAAAAATATTATGCTTCATGTGTAAAATCAGTTTCACAAAAAGTGTCCATTGCAATTTACGAGCTTCTGCTTGATGACGGAAAAATAAAATCATCTTCTTTAGTAAAAGAAATTCCTCTTGAGCAAAATGAAATATCATACAGCGTTTCTAGCAATGGAGAAAACAGCGTTGTGTTCATAAGCAAAAAAGAAATGACTTGGACAATTAAAATCTTAGAAAATATTTGCGGCGACGCTCCAATGCAAACAACTGTTTATGCTCTTCCAAAAGACAACATGAGAATTAGAAATGTTTCTCTTGTAAGCAATGAATCACACACAAGGTTTTTAGAGTCAAATGAGCCAAAGAAAACTTACGCTTTTTCATACACTGTAACAGGCTCCATGCCACGCTTGGGATTTTTAATTACTCAAGGTGAAAATAAAATGTTTGAACTAATGAGCAATGATATTTCTGGCGGTGTATATTATCCAGTTGCATACAGGGCGGCAGACAGCAACTCAGGGCAGCTTCCGTCTGTTGCGTACAGCACAGTGTTTTCTAAAGATAAAAAACTTTTTGTAATGAACAGCGCAAAGATTCCTTTTGAAGAAACAACTGCTTCTGTAGTTCCTTCAGCTTCTGCAGATGATATTTCATCAACAGAAAATTTAGAAAATCAAAATGAAAAATCTATTTTGAAAAATGCAAAACCTTACAACGACTTTTATTACAACAAGGGGTTTTTGCTTCCTATGGGCACTGTCTCTTTGTATGACAGAACTTTCAACTTAACAAATTCACTTACTTTTCCAGGCTTAACTTGGATTACAAGCAATCCGTGGGACTCTGACTTTTTTACAGCAAGTGCAGGATATGATTTTCTTACAACTACAGGTGGCGCTTCTTTAGGCTTGTATGGAAATAATCCAACTTCAACTTTTAATTACAATGTAACTGCGAACGGTACTTTTGACGGCAATGGATTTAAGCAATTTTCAAGTGTAGATTCTGTTCAATATAACATAATGATTGGAAAAGTAACTGCTCTTACTTTTGTTGAGCAGGCATCTGTTTTTTTTGGTAGACAGCAAGATTTTATGAAAATGTTTGCTAATCTAATGAATGTTGAGTATGAAGAAGATTCAACTAAATATATTTCTGGAGTAAGCCAGACTTCTATTCAACTTTCAAATATTCATAAAGTAGGTCCTGGCACTTATGAAAAATTAGGGGCGACTGCTCTTGCAACTTATCAAATATGCTACTTTGGCAAAATAGAAGATTCATTTAACGCTGATAATATTTATCAAAATATTTTTCCAACAATTTCATTTCAAATGCCAAAGCTAATTCCTATTGATTGTGCTTACGGATACACATACAATTTACCTTTTGCGTTTACAGCGTCACTTGTTCCAGACGTAGATTCTTTTCTGACTTCAAGCGCGGAAGTTGTTGTGTTCTCTAAAGAAATTCAGAAGGGCATAATGCTCTTTAATTTGTACGCGAACAGGTTCACAGCCCTTCTAAATTACAGCGTTGATGTTCTTCATGAAAATGAAACTTTTGAAATTCAAAATGTTGCCCCTGATATTACAACTCTTGACGGTATGACACTTTCTGATTATGTAGAGGCAAAATTTATTATTGATTTAGCATACAACAGCGGTGTCTTTGCCTCTTCAAATTTTGTTTCGCATATAGGCCTGTCTGTTCAATATTATCTGCATTCTTTAGAAGAACCTTTTAAACTTACTTTTACAAACAAAATTCTCTTCTAGTTTGAATAGTGGAAATAAAAAAAGTAAAGCTGTATACTTTGCAGTATGGAAAACAAAGCATACGACTTTATTATTATAGGCGCAGGTCCTGCTGGATTGGCGGCCGCGCAATATTCTTCACGCTCAAATTTAAAGACACTTTTAATTGACCAAAGCATTCCAGGCGGACAGGTTTTAAATATAAACAAATTTGAAAACTACCCAGGAATTTTCCCCGCAGTAAGCGGCATGAAATTTGTAGAAGACGCAAAACAACAGGCGCTTTCTTTTGGAACAGAAATTATTCAGACAAATGTTTCTTCTGTAGATAAAATAAAAAATGATTTTGTGCTTGAAACAAAAGCTGGAAACTTTTCTGCACCAACACTTTGCTTAGCGACAGGCGCAGAACATAGAAAGCTTAATGTGCCAGGAGAAAAGGAATTTGCAGGAAGGGGAGTTTCTTATTGCGCAACATGCGACGGCCCGTTCTTTAGAAATAAGAAAATTATTGTGGTAGGCGGCGGCGACAGTGCTTGCGACGAAGCAACATATCTTTCAACCCTTTCAACTCAAGTGACACTTGTTCATAGAAAAAGCCAGCTAAGGGCGCAGAAGGCAGTTGCAGAAAGAGTGCTGCACAACCCTAACATTAAAGTTAAGTTTAATGCCACTGTAAGTGAAATCCGCGGCGACGCAAAAGTAAAATTTGTTGTGCTAACAGACACTGTTACAAATGAAAAATCAGAAATTGAAGCAGACGGTGTTTTTATTTTTGTAGGCATGATTCCACGCACTTCACTTTTTCAAACATTGCCAGTTGATGAAAACGGCTATGTTAAAACAGATGAAAATATGCACACTGCAATTCCAGGCTTGTTCGCTGCGGGCGATGTCCGTTCAAAATCATTCAGACAAGTTGTAACAGCTTGCTCTGACGGCGCAATTGCCGCAAATGAAGCCGCAAAATATATTCGTGAATTGAACAACGAGGTTTACAAATAATGTTTCTTCATAACAAAAAGTTAATCTGTCATTCCGACCGAAGAGGAGGAATCTCTTTACTTAAAAAAAGTATTTTAGTCTTGTTTTTTATTAGCACATTCTTGCCTTTTCAAATTGAGAATTCTCTTTTTGCAGAAGAAAAATCCTCTGCTTCAGAAATGGCAATTCTTCCAGACAATATAGATTTTTGGAGCGACTATTCTTCAGATATTTTAGCAGACACTCTTGTTTCTAGAATGACAGATGACGAGCTTCTTGCGCAAATTTTAATGTTCGGCTGGGCAGGAGCAGAACCTAGCGAGCTTTTGAATCAATGGGTTTTGAACAGAGGACTTGGCAGTGTAAAAGTTTTTGGTTGGAACACAGACAACATAAAAAAAGTTGCAGACTCTGTAAAGCTGCTTCAACAGGAATCACAAACTAGAAAATATAAGATTCCGCTTTTTGTAGCAACAGACCAGGAAGGCGGATGGATAAGACATGTGAAAGGTGAAACTTCAGACACTCCAGGCAACTTG
Source organism: Treponema sp. (assembly GCA_041670585.1). GTDB lineage: Bacteria > Spirochaetota > Spirochaetia > Treponematales > Treponemataceae > Treponema_D. Next base: position 3,778 of record JBAXYY010000106.1, read on the forward strand.
GCGATTGGCGCTTCTGGCTACCCAATAGACGCTTACTACAGCGGCTTTTATATCAATAGGGAAATTCGTGCGCTTGGAATTAACATGAACTTTGCACCTGCTGTAGATATTTACACTGACTTGTATTCAACAGTAATTGGCCCGCGTTCATTTGGCTCAGACGCAAACAGTGTTGGCGCATTAGGAGCGGCATTTGCAGAAGGCTCACTTGCGGCGGGTGTAATTCCAACAGCAAAACATTTTCCAGGACACGGCGACACTAGCGCAGACAGCCACGGCAAGCTTCCAGAAATATATATTGACTACGACACATTAATGAACAGGGAGCTTGTTCCTTTCAAATATTTGATAAAAGAAAATATTCCTGCAATTATGAGCGGCCACTTGAGCTTTCCAAAAATTGTAAAAAACGGAGAGCCTGCTTCACTTTCAAAAGCATTTCTAACTGATATACTGCGAAATCAGCTTGGCTACAAAGGCTTAATAATTACAGACGACATGATGATGAACGGAGCCACAATGTACGCAGGCACTTTGAACAACGCCGTAACTTTGGCAATAAAAGCTGGCAACGATATAATTATTTCTTCAACAACAGCACAGCTTAACGAAGCGTTGTGGACAAAAAATTTATCACTAATGAAAACAGACTCTTCATTTAAAGAGACAGTTAAAACCGCCGCAAGAAGAGTAATTTACACAAAACTAAATTATTTTAAAAATGAAAACCATGCGCCACTTTATCCAGATTCAAAAACTATTTCAAATTACATTCCAGACAAGGACGGTCAAAAGTTTTTCTTGTCACAGGCTTGCCGTTCAATTACACTTTATAAATCAAATGAATTTCCTTACCATGCAAAAGATGGGGAAAAAATTCTTATAGCAGGCCCGTTCACTTCTTTGTTTAATGAAGGAAAAAAACGTTACCCTTCTGCAAAAACATATCACTACGCATACGAGCTTGCTTCTGACAACAGCAACTATTCTTCTTGGAATGCAGATGACTTTGCAAGCGTCGCGCAAAACTACGACACAATTATTGTTTGCGTCTACAGTTCTCACACTGCAAAAATTGCAGAAAGACTTCGTGGCATGGGAAAGAAGGTGATTATTCTTTCAATACTTTCACCTGTCTATGAATTAAACAATGACTGGGCTGATATTATTTTGTGCGGCTACAGCTATTCAAATTATTCTTTTGAAGCGTTGTTCGGAGCGTTGAACGGCGAGTACACACCGCAGGGAACATTGCCATTAAAAAAATAGATGAACTTCTAAAGCAAAGGAGAAAAAAATGTCAGAAGCAGAAGAAACAAAAACAGGTAAGAAAAAACATAATCCATTGCTTGTGTTTTTAAAATTTATTTTGATTCTACTCCTTGCAATAATAATTGCGTTTGCGGCATGGGTAGCATTTTCTGCGTTAGATAAAAAAGACAGCCTTTCTGTAATTCCAAATGATTTTGCAGCTTATGTACGAACAGACCATTTGTGGAAAACAGTTAATCCTTTAGTTGATTTAAAAGCGCTTGATGTTTTCTTAACAGATCCAAAATATGGTGAAGTAAGAAACGCTGTTGTGAATTTCCGCTCGTCAGATTTGCGAAATAAAAAATATGTAGCATTTGCCTTGGACAGAAGAATAGATGGAACTTATTACACAGACGGCTCTTTTTGCGTTGCAGTTAATTTAGGCCCGCTTTCTGCAGCTACAAGACTTGCGCCTTTGGTTGTGCCAAAACTTTCTATAAAAAAATTATCATTTATTACAAAAGAGGGCGTGTCTTACTTTGAATACAACGCTGGTAAAATTACAATTTATGCAAAGCCTTACCATAACTTACTGTTGGTTTCTTCATCTGAAAAATTATTTAAAAAAATGTGCGCTGCAAATTGTTTAGATGAATATTCTGCAGAAAGAAAAACACAGCTTAAAGAAAAAATGAATTCTCCATTAAGAATTGCTTGCGATGTTAATACTGTATTGGCCTTAGATGAAACTGTTCAAAATAGATATGCGCCTTTAATAAAGCCTCTTCTAAAACAAGACACATTGGCGTTTGTAGGCACTTCAATTGCTGATGAAAAAATGCACTTAAAATTAACACTTCCATTAAAAAAGTTGAATGATGAAAATTTAAATGAAGTAAAAAGCAACACAAAACTTTCAAACGCAATCTTAAATGTAGCAAAAAATAATTCAACTCAAAGCGCCCTTCTTTTTAACATGCCAGATTGTGTTCAATATTACACTTTGCTAAATTTAGCGCCACTTGAACAAATGTACAATTTAGCGCTGCCCTTTATTCCAAACAGTCAAAATGTTTCTTCGACTTTACAAACTGCAGAAACTTTTACGAACATGCTCTTTGGTCTTTCTGTAGAAGATATTTTATTTTCATGGACAGGAAAAGAGCTTGCTGTTCTAGGGCTTGAAGGTAAAAAAGATCCAGTCTTTGCAGTCCAGATTACAGATGAAGAAAAAAGACAAAATGTATTTTCAAAAGTATTTTCGTCATTTTTGTTGAATGAGCAAGATTCTCTTTTGCTGGATGGAGAAAGAATTCCAAGAATTGAATTGCCACAAGTGTTCCAAGCTCTTTTTAAACAGTTTAAAATAAATGTAATAAAGCCGTATTATTTTGTAAGCGACGGTTTTGTATATTTTTCAGAGTCTGCGGAAAACTTAATTCAATTAGCTTCTTCTTCTGGAATAGACACTCTTGACCAGACAGGAAAATTTAAGGATGTTTCTTCTCTGCAGAAAGATGAAACTTCTTTAAGCATTTACTACAATCTTTTAAGAAGCATACCGTTTTTCTTAAAGTCAAATACTTCTGTTTCTAAAGCATTGCAGCTATACAACATAGGGCGTGCCGACGTAAGAATTGAGCGTAATGGTGAAGGTGAGGGAAATCTTTTTATAACACTGCAGGCAATTTCTAATGAAGCAAAAAATGAAAATGAAATTGCGGGCTATCCGCTAAATCTTGATGGAGCAAAAAACGAACAGCTTTGCAGGAACAATTTAAAAAAACCAAACTTTTTTTTCTGGGTGCAAGATGAAAATAAAATACAATTTTACAATGCAGACACAAGCGCAACTTCTTCCTTTGAATGTAAAAACAAAGTCTTTGTGATTCCAACTTCAAAAGGTGAGCAAAATATTTTATGGGCGGTAACTACAACCGGTGAAATATATTTGTTCAATAAAGATTTTTCTTTAGTTCAAAATTATCCTGTAAAAATAGAAGCTGCAGTTTCTGTAAAGCCAGCACTTTTTGAAAATAAACTTCTTGTGGTCTCAAACGACAAGAACTTTTATTTGGTGAGCGACGACTGCTCTGTGCAAAAATTAAACATACCTTACGAAGGAAAAATAAAATCAACACCAGCTGTTTATGAAAAAACTTTAGCTTTTTATAGCAAGAGTCTTTCTGGTTCAATTGTAATTGTAGAAAACGCATTCACTCATGAACAAAAAATTACAAGCATTCCAGTGCAAGGAATTGCTTACGGAAGCCCTTCAATTTGCAGCGGACAAAAAAATTCTTCTATAGTAATAGGCTTTATCACTCAAAGCGGAATATTCACACTTTACAATTTAGACGGCAGCATTATAGAAAATTTCCAAATAAACTTAGAAAATATATATTATAACAATGCCGTTACGGACGAAGAATGTTTTTATGTTCTAAGCAGCGACGCAATTCTAACAAAAGTGTCAAAACAAGGTGAGCTTTTATCAATTAAAATACCAAACTTAACAGCCTCTGAACAGATGTTAACTGTTTATGACTATGACGGCGACGGTAAAACAGAAATATTTGTAAACGCAGACAGCAATGAAATTTTTGCATTTACTCAAAATCTAGAGATGATAAAAAACTTTCCATTGGCAGGGCGCGGCGCTCCAGTTTTTGCAGACTTGAACGGCGACAAAAGAAATGAGTGTGTAACAATTTCAATGGACAATAAACTAAACGCAAAGAAGGTTTTAACAAAATGAAAAATAAAAATCCAACAGAAATAATTTCATTTGTTTTTGCAGCAACGGTTTTATTATTCGCAACTTCATGCACAACAATGCAGACAGAAGTAAAAACAACAGTAAGCGATGAGCAAATTGCAGAAATAACAAAGCAATATGAACTGGAGCTTATAAAGCTAGACGGAAGAGCTTTGGCGCTTCAAGACGCAGGACTTTCTACTTCTACGTCAGCACAATCTGCAGCACAAAATTCACCACAGTCTTCAACACAAACCGCAAATATAAAAACAAAAGAAGACTTTGTTTCATTAAAAGCAGATGTAGACAGCTACATGACTAGACTTCAAAAAGAAATTGCTTCTCCAAAAATGAGCCGACCACTTCATTGCAGGCTTCTAGCGCTTTTAGGAAGAGCGACATTGCTAGACTCAAAGCCTGTTGCAGCAAAAAAAATTTACCAAGAAGCATTTCAAATTGTTCCAGATGACATGCAAGTGCAAATACTTTCTTTACGTTTAGAAAATGACTATTCAAAACGCTTAGAAAAAATGCCAGCAACATTTGAAGAAAATACAGCGCAGCTAGAAATAGAGCAAGCTTTAATTTTTTACTACATGGGCCAGTACAAAAAAGCCGCTGCCTCTTTTGACAACGCCTTTTCACAACTTGACGAAGCCTACAGAACAGCGTATGGAAAATTACGCGACACTTCATGGGTCCTGCAAAACGCAGTAGGAACAGTAACAGAAGACTCAACTGCAAAAATATTGTCAGCAGAAGGAATGATAAATTTAATTCAAAGCGAAACAAATCTTTTAGTAAAAATCACAGGCGGTAAAACACTAAGAGCAAAAGATATTGCAAAAAAACTAGAATCAGAAAAAATAATCTCAACTGATATTTCTAGAAAAGTTGGCGACAGACATTCAACATTATATAGAAGCGACATTGCGCAAGTGTTATGGTCACTTTACATAAACTATAAAAATCCAAACGCAAATGTAAATTATGCAGAGCATTATGCAGA
>JBAXYY010000107.1:0-8789 GCA_041670585.1 Treponema sp.
CATCAGAAGCAGAAATTTCAACTTTAACAGTCTTTGTTCCGTTTACAAGTTTTGTTCCAGAGAATGAAGTGTCAGTGTCAACCGAATGTAAAGAGGCAGTTGGTGTACCAGTGTCAATGTTCGGCTGCAAATAGCATGTTGCATATTTGTTTGTATTTCCAGCCACATCTGTTGCCTTGAAGTAAATGTAGTACACATTTTCTGTTTTAGCAGTACAAGAGACAGTTCCCTTCCAGACAGCGGAGCTTTTTGTTAAAGAGTTCCAGTTGCCTGTGTCATTGGAAGTGTCGTAGTCTGTTGAATATTCCACAGAAGAAACGCCTGTTCCATTGTCCGTTGTTGCAACTTCCACCGCAAGCTGTGTTGTGCTGTACCAAGTTGCTTCGCCTATAGTTGATTTTGAAGTTGTAATAGTTTTCTTGTTTACAGAAGGAATAGATGTATCTATTACAACAGTCCTTGTAAGAGCAGTTGTTTTTCCAGCAGCGTCTGTTGCTACAATAGTTAGAACATGTGTTCCGTCTGCAAGATAATTTTTCTTTGTAGAGTTGCCGTTTCCCACAGCAAAAGTCTTGCTCCAGTTTGAAGAAGAAGGCTCGCTTGTTGCCTTAGTGAATGTTGTAACTCCTAAAGTAGAATCATCGCTGCCTGTTCCTGTCTTGCTTGACCATGTTGTTGTTCCATCGGAAATTGCAACAGATGAAATTTCATTTGTGTCCCATATTTTTCCGCTTAACGTTACAGCTTTATTTGTTGTAAGTCCGCTTACGCCTACAGTTGTTTCTGTAAGTGTTGGAGCCGCCTTGTCGTAGTAGAATGTGATTGTTTTTTCTGCAGAATGAGAAAGCTTATCTGTGGCAGTAACTTTTAATATTAAAGTGCCTTCGGTTGTTCCAAGAGGCATGTCTGAAACTGACCAGCTTTCGCCAATCAATTTTGCATTTCCTGTTACATTTTTGCTGTCTGATTTTACTAGCGTTACACCATCTGATGTATACAAATTATATGAAACGGCTTTTACTCCAGAACCATCGTCAGAAGCAGTACCCTTTGCTGTCTTTGTTGCTATTTCAACACTTTCATTTCCCGCAGGTGAAGTGACATCAAGCGTAGGTGAAGTTGTGTCTACAATTACAGTCACTGATTTTGTAAATGTCTGGCCGGCCTTGTCTTTTACATAAAGAGTGTAAATATAAGTTCCGTCTGCATTTGCTGCGCTTTGTGTGTAGCTCCAAGTTTTTGAATCTGAATAAGTCCACAAAGTTGAAGAAGTGCCGCCGTTCTTGCTCACAGAAAGTGTTGCAGTGTCCATGAATGTTTCTGTAATAACGCCAGAGATTTTAAATGAAGCGTCCGCTAAATAAGTTGTGTCTGGGCTAATAGAAGAAACAGCGCCGCCTTCTTTTCCTGTTGAAGTATTGTACAAACTTCCTGCAGAAGTGTCGTATGTTAAAGTTGAAGTTGGAGAAGCCAAGTCCATGTAGAATTTTCTATCTATAGTAGAAGTATTTTCCGCATTGTCTGTTACAAGAAGATGAACTGTATGCTCGCCTTCTGTGAATGTTTTATTAGCAATCCAATTTTTAGAAACAGCCACGTCTGAGTAATCTGCGTCAGAGTCATACTTTATTTGAATAGACTTCAAGCCAGCCGTTGCGTCAGAAGCAGTTCCGCTTACTGTCATGTTTGCAGAAGTGTAATATGTTTCTTCAAGAGGTATTGAAATTGTTGCGCTAGGAGCAGTCTTGTCAATAACAACTGTGCGTTTTATTGTCGTGGAAAGTTTTGCTTTGTTTGTTGCTGTTATTGTGTAAGAGTATGTTTTTTCTGTATAACCTGAACCTTGCAAACTCCAAGTGCCACTTCCTGAAGTCCAGCCTGTAACATCGTTTGTGTTTTCGTTATAAGTGTATTTCAAAGAAAGCATGTCGCTTAAAACTGATGTACCAGAAGTTACAGTTCCTCCTAAACTGAATGAACCTTTTTTGTATACAGATTCAGAGCCAAGAGTTGTTTCTTCCAAAACAGGAGCGCCACCAATTGCATAAAGATTCTTGCTTGTTGAACTTGTGTTTCCTACAAGATCAGAAACTTTTACCCAAAGAGTGTACGCACCGTCCTCTTTAGAAGAAAGGTCTGTGTTTAAAGTCCAAGAGCTTGAGGCCGCTAAAGTAGTCCAAGAAGCTGTATCTGCTGGAAGTGAAGCATTTGCCCCACCTGCTAGAATGCATTTTATAGAAGAAAGCCCTGACTGGCATGATGAGTTTAAAGTAGAGTCAGAAGCTGCTCCTGTTACTACAAGCCTGTTTGTCTTGTCAAAATAAGTTGTTGCTACACTGTTTTCTGTAAGAGTGTTGCCGTTGCCATTGTCGTCTATTGCGGAAATGCTGACAGTTGGATTGTCCAAGTCGAATGTATATTTAAATGACTCAGAAGTTGTTCGTCCAAACTTGTCTGTAGCAGTGATTGTTTTTGTCTGGCTTTCACTTGTGTTTGGTTTAGAAATTTTCTTTGCCCAAGCGCCTGTTCCTGATGTATATGAAGTAACAGCAGCACCATCAAATGTCACTGGATTATTTTCAGCCATTGAATAAGAATCGGTTGCGGTTCCTTCAACAGTAAATTCTTTATTGTAATAAAATCCGCTTTCTGTTGTTACGTCCAAAGCAGGTGCCGAGTCGTCAACGCCAATGTAGAATGTGCCTGTTGAAGTTGAAGTGTTGAATTCTGTGTCTTTAGTTGTGATTGAAATTTTATGCGCGCCTTCTGTAAGAGTTCCTGTAGTTAAGCCGGATAGAGCTTGTGTAAATGAAATAGACTTTGCGCCTCTTGAAAATGTTGGAGCAACATCTTTTTCACTGTCCAAAGCAATTGTAATTTCACTAATGCCGTCGTCATCAGTTACAGTTCCAGAAATGCTTTCTGTAGATTTAAACAAGCCTTTTGTTGAAGTAATACCACCTTCTGTAGTTACAGTAACATCAGCAGGTGCGTCCAAAGTTATTACAGGATTGTCTGTTGTTTGATCAAGCGGCAAAGAGTAAGTTGCAGTTGCAGAAGTGTTGCCAGCCGCGTCCTTTGCGTACACTTTTAAAGTATAATCGCCACGTCCCTTAGAAATTTTTCTTGAATCAATTTTAAAGTTGAAGCTCTTGTAAAGTTTTTCAGAAGCACCTATTGTTGGCGCTTTGTAGTAAGAGTCAGCAGAATAATTTTCACTTGTAACAATATCATTTCCTACAGAATCGCAAACACTCCAAGAAATTGACGCAAGAGAAGTCTCATCTGTTGCAGTTGCAGAAATTGTAAGCACTCCGTTCATTTTGCCACTTGTCGTTGAAGGTGTAACACCAAGACCTGACAAATTAGGCGCTGTCTTGTCCACTTGAAGGGTCACCGCGTAAGTGTCATCTGAAGAAGTGTTGCCAACAGAGTCTGTCGCGCGAACAATATATGTATGTGTGCCTGTTTTTATATTTGAATTAGACAGTGTGCAAGAATAATTTGCGCCGCTCATCAAAGACATTGTGGCAATAGAGCTGCCGTTTTCATAAAGAGAGACAGAAGAAATGCCACATAAGCTGTCTGTTACAGAAGCGGTTATTACAACATCAACGTTGCTGTTAAAAGCAGAAATTGAAGATGGTGTTGAAACAACAGAAGTTGCAACAGGTGCTGTTGCATCTGGCGTAATAGAAACACAAGCGCTTGGGTTTGCAGAAATCAAAGAAATGTTTCCTGCGTTATCCATTGTGGCAAGGTAAATTTTGTAAGCAGTGCCTTCTGTGTAATCCGCGCTAAAGTCCAAATTAGCAGACCATGTGTTGCCAGAAGATTTTTTTGTAATTGTAACCTTAGTCCATCCTTCCTGTGATAAATCATAATAAGAAGCAGAGCCTGTACCAACAACAGCAGGCGATGAAGTTGCAATGTTATAATAAACAAAGTCGCCAATTTCACTGCTGCCAGTGTCTTTTACAGTTCCGTTCACTGCATAAAGAATGCTCTTTTTTGCGTATTTTGAAGTAGCAGAACCTGCACCGCTTAATGCAACTGTGTCAGAGCCAAGCTTTGTTACAGAGAATGTTGGAGGAACATTATCAATTTTATAGTTAAGGCTTGCGCTTCCAACTTGACCGAATTTGTCGTATGCGGTAAACACAACTTGGTACTGTGCGCTTGCGTTTGAAGTTACAGTGCTCTTCCAAACCCCATTTGTTACGCTCGGTGTTGTTGCTGTTACAGAGTCTGTTTTTGCATAAGCATTTTGCGCATAGTTGTAAACATAGCATACAGGGACATTGAATGTCACACTTGTGTCATTAATTGAGCCGGTCACTGTAAATGAATTGCCACAGTAGCTGCCGTCTGTAGGAGAAGTAACTTTTAGTGTAGGAGAGCCTGAGTCCACAGCCACAACCAAAGAGTTAGAAGTTAAATTGTAAGTTGTAGAAGTTCCAACAGTATCTGTTGCTGTAAGAAGAATGTCGTACAAGCCTTCTGCGGCAGGAAGAGTTCCGCTTACTGTAATTGTTCCGTTCACACATTTTACGCCGTCTGATTTTCTTGAAACAACAGGTGACACAGAAGAAATTGTTACTTCAGGAGAAGCAGAGTCAACATGTATATTTCTAGTAACATAGCTTGAGTTGCCGTTTGAATCGTTTGCGGTAAAGGTAGCTGTGTACAAATACCTCTTTCCAGAACCTGAAGTTGCCGCGCAAGAGTCATAACCAGTTGCGTTAGAAGGCGTAAAGTTCCACGCAGTTCCATCAAGAGATGCGTTTCCTGTTATAGTACCAACAGAGTAGCCCGCTTCAGAAGACGACTTAGCTTCATCGATCACAACCACAGAACACGTCACTGTAGAAACAGTCGCAGTAGTTGAACTAGCAATACCAGTAAATGTCAAAGCATCAGAATCAGAAGCAGAAGAAAGTTCCGCTGGAGTGTCAACAAAAATTTTTGGAGGAGATCCAGAAACATCACCCAAAAGGCCGTAAACATAATCCGCAACTAGAGCCTCTTCGTCAGCGTCAGTGCCTGTAACTGCAATTATATAATATTTTCCTGTAACAATAGAATTTGGTAGAGTTACTGAATATGTGTAAGAAGACCTAGAGCTTGAATTGTAGCTGCTGTTGTCCGCAATTAGAATTCCACCAGTAGATTCACTTGGATTGTTTATAAATTCTGAATACAATGAAGAGTCAGAAATTGAATTTAACTGTTTGATCCATACCTTTAAAGTTTCAGGAAGAATACTAGTGCCATCCAACCCAGCAGAGGCCACAACAGTAACTGTTTGATTTCTAGTTCCAGTTTCTATATTTGACAAGTCTTGTGGCAAAGCATAGCCGCTAACCACATAACGGGGGTTTGCATCAGGGTTCAAAGAAAAAGCTAGTTTTTTAATTCTTGTGTCTGTAACTTTTTCATTCAGCAATTTTAATAAAGTTGAAGCAGGAAAAGTAACAATTGTTCCAACTGTGGTATCAGCAGAAATTGTTCCATTTAAAATATTCTTTATATCGCTATAAGAAATTCCATAGCTTGTTGTAAGTTTTGTGCTAAGCAAAGTTGAATATACATCATCATTTATATAGCATGATGAAGTTGAATTTCCAACAGTGGTGTTTTCAGTTTCCTTAGGATTTATATAAGTTTTAGCAGAGTCAACAAGCTCAACTGTAAGATAGAAAGGAACATCGCCTTCGTTGCTGCCGTAAATTTGTTCATATCTTTTGTTAACTTCTTCCGTGCCGCCAGAAATATTTTTAGCAATAGTGACGCTTGTTCCACCAGCAGTCTCTATGTCAGTTTCAGTAAATGGGCTTCCTGTAATTTCAACTCCCGATTTATTAAAAACAGAAACTTTCATTGTAGAAACAAAATGGTCGTCAGAAATAGTTCCTTCTATTTTAAATTCAGAACCATACTCCGTAGGGTTTGCAATGTCTGTAATGCCTGGGCTAGTAATTACAAAAACAGGCGCTGTGTTGTCTATTTCAAAACACGTGAAGTTTCTCCAGAAGAATGACCTGCCTGGTCAGAAGCAACAACAGCAACTTCATACTTGCCATCTGGAAAAGACCAGCCGTTTGCAGCAGATGAGTCTGTGCTGGCTTTATTTAAATTTACCGACCATGATGTCTTTTTAGAATTCACAGTCGCTTCGTAGGGTCCATAAGTTTTAAAAGTAGTTGAATTTGTAATGCTCACAGAAACAGACGTTACGCCTTTGTCATCAGAGCAGCTTCCTGCCAAAACAAATTCGCCTTTTATGCAAGACGCAGCCGCTGGGTATTCAATAGCAATAGCCGGGGACTCTGTATCAACAGAAGAGCCTAAACCAATTTGACATGAAAGCAAATTTATTACAATTACAATAAATGCCAAAAAAGCTAAGGTAGAATTTGTTTTTTTCATAAAAACCTCACTGCATAAAATTGGTAGTGCACTCCACTCTCGACTATATTTTCGTCAAAATTTTATTGAACATTAAAATATACTTTAATTTATCAATTTTTCTCTAAAAAGTCTATTATTAGTATAATTTTTTTATATTTTTAGTTGATTTATTTCATTATAAGTTTATGTCCTAAAATAAAAAAAAGGCCACCTCAATTAAGAGATGACCTTTGATTTATAAAAAATCAGAAACTATTTTATTTCGTAAATCCAGCCTTTTGGAGCAGGAAGACGGCCCATCTGAATTCCAGTGAGTGTGTCGTAAAGCTGCTTTACAACAGGTCCCATTTCATCGCATCCGTTTTTGAATGTGATGATTTTTCCGTGGTCGTTAACTCTTCCAACAGGTGAAATAACAGCTGCTGTTCCGCAAAGTCCGCACTCTACAAAGTCCTTAAGCTCGTTCTTGTTAACCTTGCGTTCTTCAACAGGAATATGAAGATAGTCTTTTGCAACTTGAATTAAAGAGCGGCGTGTAATAGAAGGCAATATGCTGTCTGATTTTGGTGTAACAATTTTTCCATCTTTTGTTACAAAGAGAATGTTTGCTCCACCAGTTTCTTCTATATAAGTGTGTGTTGCAGGATCGCAGTACATGTTTTCTGCAAAGCCGTTTTTGTGCGCGTCCACAATATTGTAAAGGCTCATTGCATAGTTAAGTCCGGCCTTGATGTTTCCAGTTCCGTGTGGTGCTGCCCTGTCCAAATCGCTTAGGCGAACAGTTATAGGTTTTGCGCCACCCTTGAAGTAAGGTCCAACTGGAGTAACAAGAATTCTAAACTGATATTCGTCTGCTGGCTTTACACCAATTACAGCGTTTGAGCCGAACATGTATGGGCGAACATAAAGTGTAGCGCCGCTTCCATAAGGCGGAACCCAAGCTTTGTTTGCTTTAATTACAGAAAGAACCGCGTCGATAAATTTTTTCTGAGGGAAAGGTGGCATTACAAGACGCTTGCAAGAATCTTCCATGCGGGCCGCGTTTAAATCCGGGCGGAATGTAACAATTCTTCCATCTTCTGTAGTGTATGCTTTTAAGCCTTCAAAACATGATTGTGAATACTGAAGGACACCTGCGCATTCTGTAATTACAACCTTGTCGTCTGTTGTAAGCTTTCCGTTGTCCCACTTTCCATTCTTGAAATTTGCTACAAAGCGCTTGTCTGTTTTAACGTAGCCGAATGAAAGGTTTTTCCAGTCAATGTGTTTCTTTGCATTTGCTTTAAATGCAACTTTTTTTGCAGCAGGCTTTTTTGCTGTTGCTTTTTTTGTACTGGCAGCTTTTACTGTTTTTTTACCGGCAGTTTTTGTTGTCTTTTTTGCAGCTGTTTTTTTTGCAGCTTTTGTTGTTTTAGTGGTCTTTGCCATTTTAAATCTGCTCCTTCACTTTTTACAGTAAGATAAAATAGTTTAGCGTTACTGCTGTAATTTTACAAGAGATAAAGTTTTTTGAGTTATGAATTTTCATTTGTAATAACAAACTTAGTTTACTAAAATAAATGAGGCTTCCCTTCCGTCTTGAGTGTAGCATCTGTTGGGGTTGCCTTTATCAACTAAAGATGTAAGCCCGTTATAAAAAGCATATTCGTATTTTCCAGGAGGCAATGGCAAGTCAATCTGATAAACACCAGGCGCAACTTCTGCAAGCTCGTAAATCCAACTGTCCCAGTTTGTAAAGCTTCCGCCCAAACGTATCTGCTGATTTTTTTCTCCCTTATATATAAAATGAATTATGCCTTCTTTTTTTTCTTCTGTTACAGGAACAATTTTTCTAGAAATATCCAAGCACGAAAGCTTTATTCCTGTCTTCTCATTGTAAACTACATTTGTGTTTAAAGGATCTGTTGTCCAAAGACCGTCAACAATAAGCCTGTATTCTATTGTCTGAATATTTTTTGGCAGTTCTAAAATATAAAAATATACGGAGCTTACCGTTTTATATTCAGCGTCTGTAATTTTTCTAAGTTTAAATGCGTGAATTGTTCTAAAATTTTCAAAATCAAAAGCTATGCCTACAAACCGCGCATTATTGTCTGCTGTGAAGATAGCATAATTGCCCTGCACTTTTGGCGGCTCCAGGCTGTCAACATTTGTAGCAAGAATTGCAATGTCGTTGTTATCATTTACAACAGGAAGCTCTTTTGCTTTTGCATATAAAGAAAATGCTGCTGACAAAAAAATTATCAATGTAAGAAAAATTCGTCTTTTCATATATTTATCTTCGGCAAATAATGATTTTACATTTAGTAAAACTTTATATTCTTCTTATAAAGAAAGATTTGCATTGCTCTAAATTTATCTAAACACAATTATATTTC
>JBAXYY010000108.1:0-8782 GCA_041670585.1 Treponema sp.
AAATTCGTCTTTTCATATATTTATCTTCGGCAAATAATGATTTTACATTTAGTAAAACTTTATATTCTTCTTATAAAGAAAGATTTGCATTGCTCTAAATTTATCTAAACACAATTATATTTCTTCCGATAATGTAGAATGTAAAGATGAATTTATAAATTCATCAAGGAAACATTTAAAACACTATTTGAGGGAGCCTCTAAAAACTTCAGCTTTTAGAGATGCCTGCGAGTTTTAGTGATTTCCATAACTTGTAATAATGTAGTTTTGCGGAGTATAATAATCAACAATGCCAGGTTTAAACCAGCTTAAACAATTTAATACAGATATACTCACTCTTGGCGACGAACAAAAAATTCGAGCCACTCGCGGAGAAAAAGCGCCAATCTTTCCTATTCCAGACGACATAGAAGACAGGGACGACTCTGATGACTTTGTTTTAGGAATGCCACAAGTTTCTGAAGACGAGCTTGCTCAGTCAGAAGCGGCCGCCCTTGAAAAAGAAAAAGAAGCAAACGACTTCTCTGATATTACTGATGACAAAAAAAGCAGCACTGAATCTAATCAACAAACACCTGCTGCTTCAAAACTTCCAGACGTTTCTGACTTGCTAACACCTTCCGCTGACGAACAGTTTGGAGATATTGACCTAAGCGCATTTGAAGAGCCTGCAAAACCAAAAGAGCCCGTTAAGCCAAAAGAAGTTCCTATTGAAGATTTGGACTTGGACTCACTTCTTGCGCCTTCTAATAAAACCAAGCCCAAAGCAGAACCTACACAAGAACAAAAGCCTCAGACTTCATCATCTCAAGACGTACCTAAAAAATCAGAAGCAAAAATAAAGCCTAAAGCAGATGACAGCGAATTGCCTCCAGAGCTACAGGCGCTGTTTGAAAATAACAAGCATCAGCAAAAAGAGCCTCAAAAAAAAGAAGAAGCTTCTACAGATGTTCCAGACTTTGATTTTTCATCACTTATGGATTCTGAACAGACACCAAAGTTTGAAGAGCCAAACGTTCAAGACACTTCTAATTTTGAAACTCCAACTGCAGAAGAAAATATTCCACCTAAACAATTTGAATCATCTTCACAAGAAAATAAAAATACCACTGATGAAGATATACCAGACTTAGAATCTGTAGAAACTTTAGAGTCAGTTGATGAAGAAGTGCCAGTTGATAAAGAACAAACAGAGCCTTCTGCAAAAGAAAATGCTACAAAAGCTCCAGAAGATAAGCAAGAAAGCAGCAGTACAGATATTGACAACGAAAACGATTTTAATTTTGATGGAGATTCTATAGATTTAAATGCAGACCTTCCTGACGAATTAAACGAAGAGCCACCTGTAACTTTAAAGAAAGAATCTGAAGCAACACAAGAAGAGCCTACTGACGATAATAAAAAATCAGAAGAAACTTCAAAACCTATAGACGAATCTAGCGCAGACGATATTCCAAACATACCAGAGCCTCCTTCTTTCAATGATCTAAACGACATAATGAAAGAGTCCTCTTCTGAGCAGCCAAAAGAAGAATCTGAACAAAGCACAACTTCAAATAATCCCTTAGATGAATTTGACACATCAGCCCTAGACAATCTTCCAAACTTTGATGTGGAAAAAAATGAAGCAGAAGAAACTCCTTCTAAAAATGAAGAGCCTGCTGTAAAAGAAACGCCATCTGTAAGCGAAGTGCCTGAAGAGGAGCCGCCTTTAGAAAAGTTTGACACCTCATCTATTGACGCTATGGATTTTTCTGGAGACAACACAACACCACCTTCTTCAAACGAATCTGGCGCAACAGACTTTGAGCTAGGAAACATTGGCTCTACAGAAAATGACAGTTTTGCAATTCCTGGATTTTCAGACACGCAGACAGCTGACCTTAACAAAATTAAACAGACTGTTGCAACGCCAGACTTTACTGGCGCACAAATAAATAAAAAGCCAAAGAACACTTTTACAGACGCAGAATATGAACGGTTTGAAAAGAATCTTGCAGAGTATCCTCTCAATGTAAGAATTGCCCTTGAAGACTTAATTGTAAAAAATGAATTTACAGATGACGCAGTTTTTCAAATTCTAGAAAAAGTTTTAAGAAAAGTTTCAGCACGTTCGTTAGCCTCTGATTTGGAAAAGATGCTTGACATTACGCTTGATGTTCCACGCGACTACGAACGCCGAACGGCAGAAGAATACAACGCTTATAAAAAATCAGTCGAGTACCAGTTAAAGAACAAAATTATTCCAGGCGCAATAATTACAGCAGCAGCAGCTATTTTAATTTACTGCATTTATACAATATTCACCACTTTTGTTGTTACTCCAATCATGGCAAGCAACTTATATAAAAAAGGCTACAACTGTATTCAAAGGGAAGAATACCCTCAGTCAGAAATTGAATTTGACAAAGCTCTAAATTACAAGCTTATAAAAAAATGGTTCTTTAAATATGCAGCTGGCTACCGTGAGCATAAACAATACGACCGTTCCTCTAAAATGTACAAAGCTATTCTTCAAAGATTCAACCATGAAAAGCAAGCTGGCATTGACTGGGCAGATATGGAAATGAAGGACAGATTCAACTATGAAGAAGCGGAGCGTATTTTAAAACGAGAAGTTCTTGACTTTCATATAAATGATCCTGACGCGCTTCTTCTTTTGGGGGATAATTACCTTGAATGGGGAACAGAAAAAGACACTTCTAAATTAGACTTGGCTAAAGAACAGTATTCACTTCTTCTTCAGCTGTACGGAAACAAAGATCAAAATCTGTATCTTTCTAGAATGATGAAGTACTATATTCGCACAGACAATTTGCGTGAAGTTCTTCAATACAAAGAGCACTTTATGCCGTTAAAAAAAGCATTGAACGCAGACGATCTCACAGAGCTAAGCGGCTATCTTCTAGACAAACGATACGGAACACTTTCATCAGCAGAACAGAATTTACGCTTTAATATAGAAGATGTCAGAGACTTGCTTGAACGCGCAGTAAAAGCCAATCCAGAGAATCCTGTTTCACTTTACAACATGGGACGCTACTTTGTAGAAACAGACAACAGTTCTGCAGCAAGCTCTTATTTAACTTCAGCACTTTCTTCTTTTGCAAAACAGAATATTAGAAACAAACGCGACACTTACAAATATATAAACACATATAGGCTACTTGGCGAACAGTATTTAAACAATAAAGAGTATATAAACGCAGAGCAAACTTTTGGAGACGGCATTTCGCTGTTTGAAAAAGAAAATGAGTCTAGTGGTTTTGCCAGCGACAAAAATATTGGCAAATTATATTCAGACTTAGGCGATATAAATTATTTTATTTCCGGCAACTATGACAACGCTCTTGATGACTATACAAAATCAATTGAAAATAAAAACGACAACGCTTCTGTGCGCTACAGAGTCGGCTATATAAATTACATCAACAAAGATTATTCCAATGCGCTGGGCTCATTTATTAGAAGCTCAGAAACAAAAGGCGAAGACACTCACCTTCTTCTTTCACTTGCTAACACATTAAGCTTACGAAATGATAATTATGCGGCTCAAGGCTATTATGAAAAGCTAATCACACAGCTTGATAAGGAAAAAGAAATTCACGGAGTCATGCTTCCTCAAGTAAGAGAGGATCAAGAAGACATTGTTGATACATACATGAAAGCTGCTAATAACTTGGGCGTAACTTTAAATAGAATAGCAAATGCTACTGGCAACAGCAAAATGAACGCAGAAGCTATTGTAAATCTTTCTGTAAGTTTACGCGCATGGGACGCACTTACTCGTAACCAAGAAACAATGGTGCGGCTTGGTGGCTCTAACCTTCCTGAACAAAACATAAAATATATTACTCAGCCAACTTCAGACTACACTCCAGAAATCTTTACAGAAATTCCTAGAACTTTAAACGGTGAAAAAGGTCTTGAGCAATGAGAGCAAGCAACAACGAATGTCCAGAAAAAACAGGCATCGCTTACAAGCAACGTTTGAATGACATTGCAAAGGAACTGTTTAGAAAATCAATTCATTTATGCAGCGCTTTGATTCCACTTCTTCTTAAACATTGCTATTGGGTTGTAATTATTTCACTTACTGTTGTTGTAATTTTATATTCGCTTTCTGAACTGGCAAGACTTCACAATAAAACTGTTCCTCTAATTTCCGCAATAACAGCCGCCGCCGC
This sequence comes from Treponema sp., assembly GCA_041670585.1. Taxonomy (GTDB): domain Bacteria; phylum Spirochaetota; class Spirochaetia; order Treponematales; family Treponemataceae; genus Treponema_D. The sequence continues at coordinate 4,188 of JBAXYY010000108.1, forward strand.
TCGCAAACGTGATGAAAATAAATTTGTTCTAGGACCTGTCACTTTAGTCTTAGGAATTTTATTATGCGCACTTATTTGGAAGCCAATACCAGCTTCAATTGGAATTTATGCACTTGCTTTTGGAGACGGTCTTGCAAGCCTTGCAGGTAAACTTTTTGGAAAAATTCATATTCCATTTACAGAAGGCAAAACAGTAGCAGGAAGTCTTACATGCTTTATAGCTATTTTTATTTCATCATTTAGTGTAAGCAAAAGTGCATCAACATCACTTGTGATTGCGTCATGCGGCATGTTCATTGAAGTAATGCCTTTAAAGGATTTTGACAACATTTTAATACCAATATTGCTTGGTGGAATTGCACAGACAATAATGTAAATTTATTTCCACATGTAAATTGTGTGAATTGATTTTAAATAAACGGTAGTTCCTACACCAAACAAAACTGCAGCAGAAATTAAAGTAAAATAGTTATCCGCAACTTGCAGTAAAGAATATCCAATCATTAAAATTACAAAGCCATAGCAATATTCTCTAAGCTCCACACTGGAAGATTTAATTGCATTTACTATAATTGTTATTAAAGTAAGACAGAAAAAAACAATCCTCATTGCATTGAACAATTCTCTGTAGCTCCATGGAACAGTACACGTTGTAAAAAAATAAGTTGTATTTATTGGAACAAGAACAGCAAATAAAATTGAAATCACAAGCAGTATTATAATATTTTTATCAACATCCTGCCTTAGATCCGCATCGCTAAAGATTGCAGAAAAAAGCAAACTAAGAGGAGCCATTATTCTTGCCGCAAAAACGCAACGACCTATGAAATATACAAGAATAGAATTTGTTTTCCACAAGCCAAATATTGGTAAAAACAAGCGTGTCCCTTCTATAAAACAAGATAGCACAAACCCTAGAAAATATACAATTTCTGTAGACTGTGTTGTTTCAAAACCAGAAAACAAAACAAATGTCACAACAGAAACATAAACTAAAAATGTTAATATTGAAATTAAAGACGCTGTAAAATTATATGTATATAATCTTTTTCCAACAGAAAAATTCAAAGGTCTAACTTCATTTACAGGAGCTACAAGATTCTTTGTTACAATTGAATAAATAAGAAAAGCTACATAAAAAATAATAGCAATTATACTTAAAATGAAAAATGAAAAAAATATTCTGTCTCTTGTTTTTAAAGTCATGATAAAAGAATACATTAGTCATACTTTTTAGTAAAGACTTTTGTTTAAATTCCGATAATTAAATGAAGACACAAGGGAATCTCCATGCAATTTTGTTTTCAGAGATACCCATAATAATTCTCTGGGAGGAATTATGAAAAGAATAACACTTCTTACTGTTTTACTTTTATCAATATCTATTTTTGCTTTTGCAGGAGATGCAGCCGTTTTTGAAAATATAGGTTTTTCAAATGACGGGCAGACTTATGTTTTTGGACAGTATGGCAAGCTAGACAAAACATACGAAGCGTGGGCTGAAATTTACACTGTTGATGTTGCAAAAAACAACTATGTTAAAGACGAAGTTTTCATAACAAAACCTTCAAATCTTACAAAAAATATTTCTGGTAAAAACGCATTTGAATCTTTAAAAGAAAAGTCTGAATGGAAAATTGCAAAATACAATTGCAAACAGTCAGATGCGGCAAACTTACTTTATGTTCGCACGGACGAAAAACAAAACTCAACTGATGAAATTGTTTTTAAAGATTACGAAGGTTCCACAGAAGAACAAGAAATTTACTATCATGTAAAACTTGTTCCAACCTACGAAGGCTCTGGAAAAAATATAAAATCAAAATACTATATAAATTTGGAAAAGAAAGACGGCAACGGAAATTCAATTAGCAAGTACGTTGTAGGCACTCCAAACTTTAAAAGAAAAGGAATTTCTTCTTACAAAATAAACAGAATCTTTAGCGACAAAACAGGCAAAAGCGTTGTGTTTATAGTTGAAAAAACATTAGAAGATGAGTCAGGAACTTCAATTAGATATATGGTTGAAACTGTTAGATTTTAGTTATCTTATGAGAGTCTCCAAAAACTTCAGCTTTTAGGGATGCCCTTATTCATCAGAGAGAATTTTTCTAATAAGCTGAAATACAAAACCATGCTCTTCATGCAAAACCCGTAGATAAATTGTATTGTCTGCGGGCTTTTTTTCGTTCCACAAAATTTGAAGATAAAGCTCCATGGCGGCTTCTCTTACTTCATGTGTGATTGGAAAATTCTTTTCCTGCTCATTTTCCACAAGGTCGCTGTTTTCAGAAAGAATACCTTGTAAAAACAAATACTTTCCAGAAGGTATTACTTTGTTTTCATCGTCAGGATTTACAATTATGTAATCTTCTGCTTTTGGCTCTAGATTTTTTTCTGTAACAGCTGTTGTGCAGTTATAAAGGCGGCCATTTTTTTCAACGCCATCACATTCTATGCTTTCAAACAACTGTAAATTTCTAACCGTGTAATCTTGTTCCATGCTTTAAGTTTATATGATTTTTCTTATTTAGCCAATTGCATTTTATCTAACACAGCGAGAGTGGCACCCGATACGCTTTTCCTGAGCGTGCCTTTTTGTTTGTATTTTTTGTAAATTTATAGAAATTCTACTAAAAAAAAGTGGAATTTTTTGCAGTTTTTGACAATTCAAAAGATATATCTATATAGGAAATTTGCAAACAAATTTTCAAGTTTTAAATGAAGGAGATTTTATGAAAATAAGAGAATTATTTTTAAAGACAATTCTGCCGGCTCTTGTTTTAACGGCTTCTGTTACTTTGGCAATTTCACCTGTCAGCTGCAAAATTACAGAAGAAGGAATTCAGCTTTTAACAGGAGACTTTTCTGTTCCAAAAATTCAAACGTTTACAGTTCAAAGCAACGAATGTGTAAAACTAGAATTTGACAAGCCAATTGTAAAAACAAGCGCAACTGTGTTCTTAGAAAATAAAGAGTCCAGTCAAGCTGAAGTGGCAAATATTTTAACAAATGAAAACAAAACAGCGACATTCACATTCAGCCAAAAAACAGAAACTGGTAAAAAATACATCATTCAGGGAATGGTAAACGATGAAAATGGCAATTCGTTAACTTTCAGTATTCCGTTCAAAGGCTACAACAGTTCTATTCCGTCAATTGCAATTTCAGAAGTTAGAAACGCCTACTCTTCCAGCACAAACAAAATCACTGGTGCAAAAAAATACAAAAGCGAATACATAGAGCTTTATGTTTTAAAAGAAGGAAATCTTTCTGGCTTGGAACTAGTGAGCGCGGGCGACGGTGAAGAAAAAAAATATTCTCTACCCGCAGTAAATGTTTTAGCAGGCGAATATATTTTAATACATTTACGTAATTTAGAAGAAGGCAGCATTGATGAATTGGAAAATAACATTGCACTTTCAACCGCGACAGACAGCTCTGACAAAGCAAGGGACTTTTGGGTTCAAAATAAAACAGCACGGCTTTCTTCGTCCGACATAATTATTTTACGCAACAGCGGCAACAGTGAAATTTTAGACGCATTTGTTTTTGCAGAAAGCTCTCTTCAAGAATGGGACGCAAGCTACAAACAGTTCGTTCAAGACGTAGAAGCATCTGGCATTTGGGTAGACACAGAAAGCAACGCGACATGCAGTGTTCAAAGCGCAGTAATTAGCGACAATATAACTTCTTCCGCAACAACACGCTCTTTTTCGCGGCAAAATGTTTTATTGCTAAAGCCAGACATTTCTTCTGGGAAAATAACAAACTCTTCTTCACAATGGATTGTAACGGCTGCAAAAGGCATTACTCCGGGCTATGAAAACAGCACAACTTATTATGTAAAAAAATAAATTTAAAATTTTGGAACTTCACGGGGTTTAAGATAGTACATGTCTTTCTCGTGGGTTCCAGGCAGGCCAGACTCTATTCGTTCATTTTCTTTTGTAATTTGGAACTTAACCATTTGTTTAAACACATCTAAGAGCGGCTCTGGGTCAACTTTAGAATCAACAATATTTGCGGATTGCAATTCCTTGATTAAATAATAGCAGGACTCAATTGTGGAAACGCAGTATTCCTTTGGCTCATGCTTAAAAGTAAAAATGCTTTTGTAGCTTCCATAAAAAGAAAGCTTTGGAAGAGCAAGAATATTTGTGCTGTAGCGGATCATTTTTCTTGAGCAGAACCATGTTGAATCTATTACAAAAACTAGAAGGGTCTTATTTCCAACAGCATCTTTAAAGCCCTCCTTCTTACACGTCCAAGCGTCATCGCCTGGGTAAAGAAGAACTGGGTAGTATTTTTCATCAGACAAAAGCTCGCACACCCTTGCATTTTTTGTATAGTCAACTCCAACTAAAATTTCACTGTCTGGCAAAGAAAGGTGCGCAAGACGGCCAGTGCCTGTCCTCTGATGCTTTGCTTCCTTTGGGTGCATAAGAAAAACAAACTTCACTTTGCAGTCAACAGGCTTTATATATTTGCAGTAGCAGCTCTTTTTTGGGCGCAGGCACTTTAAGCACAAGTCGCGGCATTGCTCTGGTTTTTCTTCACCGTTGTTAGAAGAAAGAATGTTGTTAGTTTCTCTT
>JBAXYY010000109.1:0-8555 GCA_041670585.1 Treponema sp.
ATTGGCTTAAAGGCAAACATTGTTCTAGAGGCTTACCCAGATGTTGTTTTTACGGCGACGGTTTCTAGTGTGTCACCTGTTGTGGACAGTTCAAGCAGAACAAAAGAGGTGATTCTAAATTTTGATAAGCAGGATGACAGAATAAACGCCGGCATGTTTGCAAAAGTTACTTTGTACACTTTGAATTATTCAAATGCAGTTACAGTTCCTGAAGACTGTATTATAGAAAAGAGCAACAAAAAATATGTGTATGTTGTAAAAGCAGATGGCGAAACAGTAAGCGAACGTGAAGTTACAATTGGAGAAACTGTTGACAATGTAATTCAACTTCTTACAGGAGTCTCAGACGGTGAGACTGTAGTTGTGGAAGGTATGCGAGTGCTTACAGACGGTTCAAAAATTCTTGATATAACAAATGGAGTTGCCGCTTCTGAAAACACGACTGAGCCATCTGATAAAAACACTTCAAAAGAAAAACATGAGGAAAGCAAATGATTAGTCAAAAAACATTACAGCATCCAATTTTAGTTTTAATGGTGTTTGTTCTGCTTGGTGTAATGGGCATATTTACAATTAAGAATACTGCAATAAGCCAAATGCCAGACACAGACAACCCTTACTTAATGGTCTTTACAAGCTATTCTAACGCAGGTCCAGAAACTGTAGAAAAATCTGTAACAACAATTATAGAAGATGCGCTTATTAGCTTAAGCGATTTAAAATCAATTTCATCAACTTCTTCTGAAGGCTCCAGCATGGTGTCTTTGGAATTTAACTACGGCACAGATCTTGATGTTGCAACAAATGATGTTCGTGACAAACTTGACCGTGTAGACAACTCTTTGCCAGATGGTGTTTCTCCTTCAATTATGAAAATGGACAGCGACAGTATGCCAATTATGCGCATTGCGTTAAGAGGCAACCGCTCTCTAGAAGACTTAAAGCAAATTGCAGAAGATGATGTTGTTGATGTTCTTGAACAGGCAGAAGGTGTTGGTGAAGCTGACACAATGGGCGGTCGAACAAAAATTGTAAGAGTTGAACTTGAGCAGAACAGGCTTCAGGCTTACGGCTTAACACTTTCTTCTGTCTCTTCAGTCCTTGCGACCCAAAACCTTGAGCTTGGCGGTGGAACAATTACAGAAGGCACAACTAATTATTCAATCAGAACTGTTGGCGAATTTTCAAGCATAGATGAAATTAACAATACTGTAATTACAAGAAAGAATGGCTACGATGTAAAACTTAGCGACTTGGGCAGAGCGTACATGGGCTTTGAGGACACAACAAGTGAAGTTTACATTAACGGCGAACCAGGCATGTATATTTCAATTACAAAGCAGTCTGGAGAAAACAGTGTGAGCGTTGCAAATGCAGTTTACAAAAAAATTGCTGAAGTTCAAAAAACTTTGCCAAGCGATGTTACTCTTGAAATAATCCGCGACGACACAGACAGTATTCGTGACACTATTAGCACTCTTCTTAATTCAGCATGGCAGGGACTTGTTCTTGCAATTTTAATTTTGTACATCTTCTTGTGCTCAATAAAAAGCACAATCATAATTGGCATTTCAATTCCGCTCTCTTTAATAATCACTTTGCTTTGCATGAACATTGCGGGCATTTCTCTAAACATGATGACATTGACAGGACTTATTCTTGGTGTAGGTATGATTGTTGATGCTTCAATTGTTATGATAGACAACATCTACTCATACCGAATGAGGGGCGCTAAACCAAAAATTGCGGCAATCTTGGGCAGCGAAGAAATGATGATGTCTGTTATTTCTGGCAACCTTACAACAATTTGCGTTTTCATTCCTTTCATTTTCTTTATAAAAGATTTGGGAATGATGGGACAGATGTTCAAGGATATTATTTTTACAATTGTAATTGCCTTGGTGAGTTCATTGTTCGTTGCAATTTTCCTTGTTCCAGTTTTAGCAGGACACTTCTTGCCGTTGACAAACCGCGATGAGAAACCTTTGAAGAGCAAATTCTTTATTAAGCTTTACGCCTTCTTTGGAAAATGTCAGGATGTTGTAAAGAACGCTTATTCAAAAGCATTGAAGGCGGCATTAAATCACAGGGCTGTAACAATTATAATTTGTGTAAGCGCGCTTTTAATTTCAATAGCATTTATTCCAACAATGAGAATAAATATGATGACAGGCGGGCATGACGACAGCGTTACTGTAAAAATGACTTTGCCTATAGGAACAAACATTGAAGAAACAACAAGTGTTGTAAATCAGTTCCAGAAGATTATTGAAAAAGAAATAAAAGGATATACAACTTTAATTACAAGCGTTGGCTCTGGAGGAAGGAGTGGCTCTTCTTACAGTGGCAGCATTCAGATTTGTCTACCAGAAAGCTCTGAGCAAATTGATAATGATATGACAATTCAAAGCAAGTTAAGAAAACATTTTGCTGATTTTACAGATGTAACATTCACATTTGGACAAGGCATGCGGCAGCAAATGACAGGCGACGATTTGGACATTGCAATAAGAAGCTCCAGCTTGGACAACGCGCTTGATGTTGCAAATAAAGTTTCAGATGTAATGAAGCAGATTCCTGATATTGGAGAGCCTACTGTAGACACAAGCGAAGGTCTTCCTCAAGTAGAAATTGAAATTGACAGACAGCGTGCATACAATTTTGGTGTTAATGTAACAACTGTTGCAAAAGAAATTTACTACGCTATAGAAGGCGCTTCTGCAACAACTTACCGCGAAGATGGTGAAGACTATACTGTGTATGTAATGCTTCGTCCAGAAGACAGGCAGAAGGTAATTGACCTTGAGCAGATTTATGTTCAGGGAACAAACGGCTTGGTGAGCGTTGCAAACTTTGCTGAAGTTAAGAAGGGATTGGGACCTGTAAGCATCAACCATGAAAACAGAACTCGTATTGTCCATGTAACAGCAAGCATTCTCACAGACAAAAATGCAAACGTTGTAGAAAACGAGATCAAGAAGGGTATTGCAAATACCTTTGTTATTCCAGATGGTGTAACAGTAACATACGAAGGCTCCTGGCAAGATATGCAGTCTCAAATTCTTGTTTATATTTACATAATTCTTATGGCAATAATTCTTGTCTTTGGAGTAATGGCTGCAACTTATGAAAGCTTTAAAGCACCTATTATCAACTTAACTACAATTCCATTCTTGATTATAGGTGTTGTGTTTATTTACAAAATTACAGGGCAGGCAATTAGCTTGATGAGCGCAATTGGCTTGATAATGCTTGTAGGTATTGTTGTAAACAACGGAATTATTCTTGTTGACTACACGAACTTGTTAATTGACCGTGGCATGAAAATGAAGGAAGCTTGTCTTGAAGCAGGCACAAGCCGTCTACGTCCAGTTCTTATGACAACACTTACAACTATTTTAGGCATGATTCCAATGTGCTTTGCTTCTAGCGGAAGTGCAGGCATGGTTCAGCCAATTGGTGTTGCAGTTGTTGGAGGTTTGACTAGTTCAACGTTCATTACTTTGTTCTTTATTCCAGTGTTCTATTCGCTTGTTATGAAAGAGAAAAAACAGACGCACAGCCGCATAAGAGTTTCTCTTACACAAAAGCAAGTTGAAGAAGTAGAAGCTGCTGATGTTGAGAGCAAAAAAAATTCTGATGATAAAGCTGACGGCAAATCTGATTCAGAAAAAACAAACGGCAAGTCAGATGTAAATAAATCTGATGATAAAAACAACGGAGGCAAGTGATGTACCGAGTAGAAATTATTTCAAATAAATCAGTGCAGGATGACATTCAGGAAGCATTGGAAGAAACAATTCCAAAAATCTTGTACACAATTGTCCCTGAAGTTTACGGCCGCGGTGGAGATGACAGAAAGCTTGGCACAACAACATGGCCAGAAACTAACTTTATGATTATCAGTTACATAGATGATAATTATCTTGACGCATTAAAAGCTGTAATGAAAGCGGTAAAGGAAAAATTTCCGCATGAAGGTATTAAGTACTTTATAATTCATTCAGAGGAATAGTTCTCTGCGCTTGCCGAAGTGAATCTGTTGTTGTTGAAGTAAGAAGTTCACTTCGACGGTGCTATGCAAACATAAAAAAAGTTAGTCTTGAAAAGAAGATAAAATGTTAATATGATATTGTTCGTAAATGAAACAAAAAATATCATCATCAACAGTATATTTATTTTCTTACTTCATAGGGTTGGCAATTTTAGGCTCGTTAGTTTTAAAGTTGCCGGTTCTTTATATTTCAAAAAATGCAGTGCCGTACATTGACTGTCTTTTCACAGCGGTGTCGGCACTTTGTGTTACAGGCCTTTCTTCGGTGGACATGAGTGTTTATACAAACGCAGGCTTCCTTGTCATTATGCTTTTAATAGAAGCGGGCGGCTTGGGTCTTATAACATTCTTCATGTTTTTCATGGTTCTGCCTTCTAGAAAAATTTCTTTGATAAATAGAAAATTTGTAAAAGATTATTTTATTTCAGATGTAGATGTTAATCCAAAAAGAATTATTGCAAACATTATAATCTACACTTTAGCAATTCAGTTTTTAGGCTGTATTCTGCTTTCAATTTTCCTTTCACGCGCAGGCGAAGATCACGCTGTATTCTACGGGTTTTTCATTTCAGTCTCCGCTTTTTGCAACGCAGGCTTTGCGCCTTATTCAAACAACCTTTGCAACTTCACAGATAATTTTCCTGTATGCTTTGTAGTAGCATGTTTAATAGTGACAGGCGGATTGGGCTTTACTGTAATGACAGATATTACTTCTGTAATAAAAAATAGAATCTATAAAAAAAACAGGCTTCATCTTTCACTTCACAGCCACATTGTTTTATATGTGACATTTTTTTTAATTCTTGTTCCTGCAATTATATTTTTCATTTTAGAATACAACAACGCTTTTAAAGATATGACGTTGTGGCAAAAAATTGGTGCTTCGTTTTTTCAAAGTGTTACGACAAGAACAGCGGGCTTTGAAATAGTGCCACAAGCTAAGTATTCTTCTGCAAGTTCTTTGCTTACGGAAATACTAATGATAATAGGCGGAAGCCCTGGCTCCATGGCTGGCGGAATAAAAACAACAACTTTCTTTTTAACAATTTGCTATGCGTTCAGAAGAGATGACGATATAAATGAGCTTTCTATTTTTAAGCGCGACATTTCTAACGACACAATTGGAAAAGCGACTAGCCTTGTAATAAAAGCAATTTTATTTTTATTCACAACAGTTATAATTTTATTCATTGCAGAGAACGCTCATCTTTCTGAAAATATTTTCTCTGTGTGGGGCCTTGTGTTTGAAGCAATTTCCGCGTTTGGAACAGTAGGGCTTTCTTGCGGAGTAACAAGTTCACTTTCTGTAGTAGGAAAGCTTGTAATTATATTTATAATGCTTGGTGGAAGAACAGGAGTAATTGCGCTTGCCATAAGCATTCATAGCGGCGCGTCTGAACTAAAAAGATTCACCGACTATCCAGAAGAAAGTGTCTTGGTCGGGTAAACAAAAGTGTCATTGCGAGGAACGAAGCGACGTGGCAATCTCTTAATAAGCATATGCTTTTGAATAAAGAGATTTCTCCGCTTCGGTCTGAATGACAGAATTCACTTTATTTACTTGCAATTATAAAGATGCAAAAATACGGAGGCAATAATATGGTAACAATTGCGGTTGTGGGATTAGGGTCATTTGGTACTCGTGTAATTGATGAATTAACAGATTCTGACGCTGAAATAATTATTGTAGATAAAGACAGGGCTGTTGTAGAAAAATACAAAGACAAAGCCCGTGACGCTTACATTACAGATGCTATCAACAACGACATGCTTAAAAAAATAATTCCAGAAGATGTTGACGCTGTAATTATTGACTTAGGCTCGCAGCTTGAAACTTCAATTCTTGTAACAAACTATCTTCATAAGATGGGTGTAAAACATATTGTAGCAAAAGCCCGTTCAGACGAGCATGGTGAAATACTAAAGCTTGTTGGAGCAACAATGGTCGTCTACCCAGACTTGGACGCGGCTCAAAGAATTACACCTATGCTTATTTCTTCAGTGCTGTTCAACTACATGCAGGTTTCATCTTTGTTTGCATTAGCAGAAGTTGCGGTTCGCCCGGAACTAGAAAACAAAACTCTTGCAGAAAGCAAAATTAGGCAGACCTTTAAACTGAATGTTGTCGCTTTTAGAAATGACAACAAAGAGGACTTTAAATTTATAAGCAATGCAGATTTTACTTTCACAGCAGGAATGCATATTCTAGTTGCCGGTACAGAAACCGATATTCATGGGTACTTAAATCAGACGGATGCTTCTGACAGTAAAAAACACCGCACCAGCTTTAGAAAACTTTTTAGCCGCAAGTAATAGTGTCATTGTAAGGAACGAAATTTCTAGGCTGTCTTTTTTATAAATAAAAAAGCCACTACTCATTTTAGAATAGTGGCCTTTCTTATTTGTAGTTCGTTATGTACAACAATTATCTTCTGTCAAACATTACGCGTGTAATTTCGCCAATGTACATTGTGTGAAAATCGTTCTTCTTGTAGTTCTGTTTGCATACAAGTTCATCTGCAAAACAGTTAGGGTCAAATTCTTGAACATAAATTTTCTTGCAAATTAAAACAAGACGCGCTTGCTTAATCCACGGTGTTCCGTCTGCTGAATAATTTACATCAAGTTTTGCTTCTCTTAATTTGTCGCAGTCACGGCCACTGTGTGTTCCGCAGTAGTTCAATGCGTTTTTAAAAGTTGTAGGAAGCACGCTTATAGAAAAAGAATCAGTTTTGTCTATGATTTCTTTTGTGTAGCGGGTAGGGCGTAAATAAATTGTCGCCACATCTTTGTTCCATAAAACTCCAAGACCGCCCCAGCTTGCTGTCATTGTATTTACTTTGCCAGTTTTTATTTCACCATCAGGCTGAACTTCTTTTGTACATGCAGAAACTAAAAGCCAGTCTTTGCCAATCATTTCAAAAGCATTGTCTGTAATTGATTCTGGTTGAATTTTTCTCATCATAATAGTGCCACCTTAAAAAAATTATCTCACTCTGATTTTAGAAAATAACACAGTAAAATGCAAGCACAGAATGTACGCTCTGATTAGCAATAAGTAATGTCTGAAAGTAAACTATAAATATAAGGGGCCTCTAAAAACTTCAGCTTTTAGAGATGCCCATAATTATTGTGCAGCTTCTATCACTCCGTAGAACGCAGGTTTGCAGTAGTAGTTTTCATCAAACAAAAGCGGGTAGCGTGTGTAGCCTGCCGTCATTGAAGTGCTGTTTAGCCAAGAGTTGCCGTCTGTGATTCCCCAGAATGTCACTCCTGAAATTCCATTTGTTGAGGATGAAGTTTTCCTATTGTTTATGAACATTTTAAAGTAAGATTTGTAAACTGATTTTAATTCATCAGCGACATATTCTTCCGGTGTAGAAATATCTAGCTCTGTGACTTGAACATCTAATCCTTTTGCCAAAAACTTTTTTACTGCTTCTTCATAAGAATCTACAGTTGGCCATGTTGTGCTAATGTGTGACTGCATTCCTATAACGTCAATTCTTGAAGGAACACTTGTGCCGTCTGAATCATCAAAGCCGTCACTGTTGTTGTCTTCATGAGATTGCACGTCATCAATTAATTTTAAAATGCAATCTGTTTTACCGTCCCAGAAACAGTTGTAATCATTGTAAGCAAGCAGCACGTCTGAAGGTGCGTATTTGTTTGCATAACGAAAAGCGTTTACTATATATTCATCACTGTTGCCATAAACGTTATACCACATTGATGAGTTGTCATTGTCTGAGCCACGAAGCCACTTAGTGTCAGAGTATTTACCGTTGTTAATCATTGCTTCATTTACAACGTCCCAAGTGTAAATTATATGTTCACCGTTATTATTTGTTTTTTCCCAGTCTGAAATATGAGTTAGAACAGTTTTTATATACCACTCAAGCCGTGCGTTCATTGTGGCCGTATCAACAAGAGTGCTTGTTGTGTCAAAATCTTTGTAGAAAAACCAAGAAGGTGTTTGTGAATGCCACACCAAAACATGACCTCTCATTGTTAAGCCTGTGTCCTTGCAGATTTTAAGAATTGCATCTGGCCTAGTCCAGTTAGGTGTATTTGTAGGAACCGAAATTGTTGTTCCATTTGAACCTGTGAAAGAGCCTGAAGTGTTTGGAGTTGCCCAGTTGAAAATAAAATCAGGCTTGAATTCGTTGCCCATTGTAATGCTGTTTGCGTGGTGAACAAGACCTTGCTGAATTATTGTGCTGATCAATTCATCACCGTAAGAGTTGTCATATTCAACTGCAATTCCAAATTTATCAAAGTAACTGCTGTATGTGTCTTTTAATGAAGTTGCATTTAGCCAGTATGTATCGTCTTCGTTTGTTTCAGTTTCTTGATTTGAGTTTGAGTCGCAGGAAATAAAAGAAAGTGTGAATAAGAATGAAAGTGAAATAATTGCAAATAAAAATTTTCTCATATGGCTACCTCTACCTTAAATTATAATTGTTTTTTTGAATTTAATAATAAGTAATATCACCGATAC
>JBAXYY010000110.1:0-8549 GCA_041670585.1 Treponema sp.
TATATTGATCCTGGCTACCAGGTTCGCGCTGCTGTTACAACAGCAAACGATTCCATTTACTGCGAACGCCTTGGCAACAACGCAGTTAACGCGGCAATGGCTGGAAAAACAAAAATTGTTATTGGACTTGTTCACGACAAATATGTTCATATTCCAATCAAGATGGCGACTCTTAAACGCAACGTTGTTGATGTTGAAGGTTCTTTGTGGCGCGATGCACTGGACGCAACTTTACAGCCAATCTTAATGGTAAACAACATCAACACTGTTACAGAAAAAATGAAGAAGATGGCGGCTGATTTGGAAGCGGCAGCAGAAGCTCGTCTTGCAAAAGTTTCAAAGAAATAATTTCAAATAAGACATTTTTATAAAAAAAGAAAAGGCCCTCAGAAATGAGAGCCTTTTTTATTTAAGCTATGTCCGTAAATTAAGTGAATTCTGTCATTCCGACCGAAGTGGAGGAATCTCTTTATCCAACAATGCACATTTGTATAAGAGATTGCCGCGTCACTTCGTTCCTCGCAATGACACTTTTATTTAGTTAGCAGCAGCTTTATTTGTTTTGGACAATACACGAACCGCTTCTACAACCTGTAAAATTGCAAGAACAAACAAAACACATGCAATTATAACAAGTGGAATATGATTCAAGTAAACGGCTGTTGTGGCTGTCTTTTTGCTGATTTCAGAAGCAAGTGCGCCTACATGCTGAACAACTAGCATTATAAGAGCAGTGAATGTTACTGCGAACATGAAAATCATAGGGATAATTGTTTCCCAAGACTTCTTTCCTTTACGAAGCATCCATGCGGTAACCGCAAGAAGAGCAAGAGCTGCAAGAAGCTGGTTAGCAGAGCCAAATATAGGCCAAATCTTAGCATAGCCTGCAACAAGAAGTAATACAGAAATTACAATTGTAAGAGCAGTTGCAACGTACATATTGCTGCATGCCTTGGAAACGACATTAGGCTTTTTAACACCCTGTGCAAGTTCCTGCAGCAAGTAGCGTCCAATACGTGTCGCTGTATCAAGTGAAGTCAAGGCAAAAGCGGAATAAGCAAGAGTTACAAAAACCTTGCCGCCCTGTTCTGGAATGCCAAACGCGTGCATAAACGCCGCAACTCCGTTAGAGAAAACAACAGCAGGAGAAGCAAGCTTAGAGCCGTCAGAAACAGCAGTAAGTCCGTCTTTAGAAACATAGCCAACAACTATAAGGGCAACAATTGCGAGCAACCCTTCAACAAGCATAGCGCCGTAGCCAATTGCCTGGGCATCTTTTTCATGTGCAAGCTGCTTTGAAGTAGTGCCGGAAGAAATAAGAGAGTGGAAGCCAGAAATAGCCCCGCAAGCAATAGTTACAAATAGAATTGGGAAGAGCCACCCTTTGCCTTTAACATACATGCCGGCAAAAGGAGTCAAGTCCATTGTAGGATGCTTTACAAAAACTCCTATAATTGCGCCTGCCATCATTGCATAAAGAAGGAAGCTGCAAAGATAGTCGCGTGGCTGAAGCAAAAGCCATACAGGAAGAACAGAAGCAAGGCAAATATAAACAATAAGAATAATGTCCCATGTAAATTTGTTGAACTTTAAAACTGGGCAGAAGTAGCCAAGTACAATTGCGCCTGCTACAAGAATAACACCAAGTATTGTAGAAATGCCAAGGCCTGTGTGAAGCTTGTTGCGGCAGAATCCAAACACAAATGCCAGAAGAATAAATATCATAGAAGCAGTTCCAGCCTGAGCGCCAGTCAAGTTACAGTTTTCTGGATTATAAGCAAAAGTGCTTGCGCAAATATCTGTAAAAGCCGCTACAACAAGGCCAATTGTAAGCCAAGCGTACCAGTTGAAAATCGTCTTAGCACGTGTAGAAACGTTAGAATGAATAATTTCACCAATTGACTTTCCATCGTTGTCTATAGAAGCGGCTAGTGAACCAAAGTCATGTACTCCGCCAAAGAAAACTGAGCCAATGACAATCCAAAGGTACACTGGAATCCAGCCAAACGCCGCGGCTAGAATAGGGCCTGTTATAGGGCCAGCACCGGCAATTGAAGAAAAGTGATGTCCAAAAAGAACACGGGCATCAGTTGGAACATAGTCAATGTTGTCATTAAGACGTTCCGCAGGAGTCTTCTTGCTATTATCAAGACCCCATTTTTTTGCCAAATATCCACCATAGAAGATATAGGCTACGACGAAAATTGCAATTCCGCCAATTAGTAAAACAAGAGAATTCATCCCTTTACTCCTCCATGGTCTGTTGCTAGAGCAGGCCAAACTTTTTTATAAGGACCTCTAAAAACTTCAGTTTTCAGAGATGCCCATTTATGCCCGCTTTTTTTCCACGGGAATAAAAATCTTTTTAGTGCTTGATTCTCCACCGCCGCCGTAAATCTTGCTTGTCTCTAGATCCACAAGAAGTGAGAATCCGTCTGTAAAACCACAAAAGCCCAGCTTATGCGACTTATGAAAATGAAAATGCTTAACAGCCTTGACCTCATCTTCTGAACAGCCAGCTTCCTCTACAAATGCGACTGTAACAGTAGTTGATTTATGATGGCGTGAAACTTCACCGGTATATTCAATAGCGATATTTGAAATTTCCGCAAGAATTTCATTAACTTCATCAACAGAAGAAACTCTTTTTACCAAGCAAAGCTGTTTTGTATCAAGAAAATCCATTACCTGATTTTTTGTAAACAGAGTCTCATTTTCGCGTGACTTGAATTCTGCTGCTAAGTCAAACTTTATTCCTCTATATTCAGAACCTTCAGTCAGAGTAAAGTAGCATTCAAGCCTCCTCTTTAAAAGCGACAAATATTGTTCAAATGTAAGTGATTTTTCTTGTTCATATTTCATGATAAAGACACTTTACGCCCAAAAAAGGCAAAATGTCAATGAATTTTTGCATAAAAACTAAAGTTTCTTTAGTATAATTAAATATTCAAGTTGTTTACGTCCAACAAATCACTTAAACCAAAGAGATTCCTACACTTCGGACGGAATGACGGAACTACTCTTTTTGAATGACATAATCAACTTAATTTTCTTGTGTATGTCAAAAAAACTCGCTATACTTTGAAATTGATAAATTTCTTTTATATACAGGAGCATTTCTATGAAAAAATTTTCATTCGTTTTAGCAGCAGTATTGCTTATTGCTACAGGTCTTTCACTTACAAGTTGTCTTTCAACTTCTAGTTTAACATCATCTTCAACAAAAACAACTACAATCAAAATGTACGACAACTGCCCCCAGGACACTTATGCGCTTGCAGCAGAACTTGCACTAAAAGTAACAAATTCAAGCTACACTGGAACAACAACTTACAGTTTTAAGGGAACACCTTCAACTGATGCTATAAAACCTGTTGCTACATATTACGGTTATTGCTATGGAATAAAAGAGGCAATTGCAAAAGGCAGCGGAAAAACATGCACTTTGAGCTTTAACACTAAAGCTAACGGCGCTGGTGTTAAACTAGATTTTTCTGGCACTGATGAAATTATTACTTCACTTTTAAAGATGGCGGTAAATAATTACACTTCTGTGTATGCAATTTACAAATACTAATTTTATATAAAAGCGAATGCCGTGAAAATTGCAGTCTATGTAAATAATCTTGATGAAGAATATCAGCTCGCAACATACAGAAGTATAAGCGACAGGGCAAAGGAACTTGGAATTGACTTGCTTTGCATTCAGCAGGAAAGACTTGATGACTTGAACAGTTCCCTGCTGAATTTTCCTTCACTCCGCTTTATTTCTGTAGACGGCGCTATTCTTCTTTCATCTGTTTTAATGGACGAACAATCTTATTTTTACGGCAAAGAATTAAATTCTATTTTTGGCAATCTACCTGTTATTTCATTAGGAGCTGCAATTGCAGGCATTCCTTCCTTAATTCCAAAATCACAGGATTCCTTAGAAACTCTTATGGATCATCTTTTAAATGTCCACCATTACGAGCATTTTATTTTTTTAGGCGGAACAGAAAATCATCAGGACAATATAGAAAGGGAATCTGTTTTTAAACAGTCAATAAAGAAGGCGCATGAAAGCAACCCTTCAATAACAAGCGTAATACTTCATGCAAATTTCAACTCTTATCTTGGCATGAACGTAATTTCACAGTACATTGAGCAAAATCCACACGCCCCGGCAGATGTAATTGTCAGCGCGAACGACTCTATGGCTTTTGGAGCTATCAAGGTTATTAAAACACAACAGAATGAACGGTGGGCAAAATGCGCTGTTACAGGCTTTGACGATGTGCCGGATGCTCGGTTCATACAGCCGTCTCTTACAACAATAAGACAGCCTACTCAAGAAATGGGAAGCCTTGCAGTTGAAACAATTTATAAGCTTGCCAAAAAGCAGAAAGTTGAAAAGCTTATTACAGTTGACTCTTCATTCATCATCAGAAACAGTTGCGGTTGCACAACAGAAGGCGACACTTTACCTACAAAGCAAAGTTCCAACAGTGAACTTAAAGACTACATTACTCAAATGCAAAAAAACCAAATTAATGCTGACCGTATTCAACAACATGCAAGTTACTTTGGACATTTATTGAACGGAGTTACATCTGTCTATCAAATAATAAATCACTTAAAAAGTTTTTTAGGCGACACAGGCATTTCTGTATTTTATTTGATTCTCTTTGACCATGATGAAAAATCTATTCCAGATTCCGCTTCTCTTTTTTACAGCAAAGTTGGAAAAGAAATTGTTTACAAACCATGTAAAAAAATTATTTTAAAAGACTTTTTTTCTACAGAATTATGCTCTTCTAACAACGCCTCTCAAAATTTTATTCTTCATTATTTAAATGTTGATAAAAAGCAAATTGGAATGATTATTTACCAGTCAGAAAATTCAGTTCTTCCGCAGATGTGTTCTATTTCAATTCTACTTAGCAACACAATAAACAGAATTCACTTTTTGCAGAAAGAAAAAGAAAGAAGTCTTGAACTTGAGAAAGAAGTTGAAAAAAGAACAAATGAAATTGTTCAGGCAAACAAAAAGCTTGAAGAAGAAAGCCAGCGCAGAATTAAAGTGGAAGCTGAAGTATTAAAAATAAGCGAACAGGAGCGAATGAGGTTCAGCATGGACTTGCATGATGACATTTGCCAGCGTCTTGCGGGAATAAGCATGATGTGCAAAGGAATGTCTGCAATGCAGCCGGACTTGCAGGACTTGAGCACTTTAATTGATGAGACACTTCACAGAACAAGACAATACGCGCATGACTCTTTTCCTATGGAACTCGACAGCCTTGGTATGAACGAAGCTATAGGGAATTTATGCAACACTGTAGAAACTCAAAGTGAAAACAAACTTACTGTAAAATACAAATGGAACGCAGAGCCGCAATTGCCATTGGACAGGGCGCAAAAAATAAATGTGTTTAGAATTATTCAAGAGGCGCTTCACA
The DNA here is from genome assembly GCA_041670585.1 of Treponema sp. Taxonomy (GTDB): domain Bacteria; phylum Spirochaetota; class Spirochaetia; order Treponematales; family Treponemataceae; genus Treponema_D. Next base: position 5,442 of record JBAXYY010000110.1, read on the forward strand.
ACACAATTAAGCATGCAAAGGCTACACAAATAAATGTGACAGTAGGTCAAAATAAAAATCAGATCAAAATAACAGTTAAGGACAACGGCAAGGGAAGTACGCTTTTAAATAAAGACCCTACTCTTACAGATTTTCAATCTTCAACAAAAGGCGGCTCATTAAAGTCAGTTGGTATTGGTTTGCGTTCAATGTATTACAGGGCTGATCAGATTGGAGCAAAGTGCAGCATTCATTCTGAAGTTGAAAAAGGCACCTCTGTTACTGTAATTATTCCAATAAAATAAGGATAGTTTAATACAACGCTTAAGGGCATCTCTAAAAGCTGAAGTTTTTAGAGGCTCCCTTAATTTCTAAAATTATTATCTAAATTATCAATAGTTTTCATATTGTTTTTTGTTTAACTGTCTTGTAAAATTATTTAGTGAATATGAAGCCATAGAATTTTTTATGTATCACAAGAATTTTTATATTAATTAGGAGTATTTATGAAATTTAGGTTTAAATCAGCAGCCCGCTTATTGAGTGTTGTTTTTCTTTTAACATTTGCTTTTTCTTTTGCTTCAGCCCAGAAGACACAGACTTTTACTGGAACTGGAAGTGAAAAGATTGAATTCACAAAGAACGGTGACAGCTGTTTGTCCTTGCAGTCAATTTTTCCAGAAGACGTTCAACTGCTAAAAAAAGATTCTGTTGAAATTACAATTTCTGGAACTGCAAACACTTCCATAGACTACATAATGGCTTTCTTAGTTGAAAATGGTGAAAAAACAGGTGCTGGCTGGGGCTGGGTTGAACTAAGCTCTTACAATAAATTTGCCACCTCAATTGCGGCCAACAAAACTTTTAACTACACATTCACCCTTGATGCAAACAAAAGCTCTTCTTCTGCCGGCATTTACTACAACCGCATAGGATTTATTTGCGTTTCTAAAAAAGAGATTCCTACTCTTACTCTTAACACTTTCACTTACACAATATCAAGGAAATCTTCTGATGTTCCAATTTCAAGCAATGCAAAACAATCTTCGGCAAAAGAAAAATCTGTTGAGCAAAAAAGCAAAACTTCTGAAAGAAGCAAAGCTGCAGTTGATGAGTTTTCAAGCATAGCTATGGCAAAAAAAATGAAGATTGGCTGGAACTTGGGCAATACTTTTGACGCACATTCTTCAAACGGTAAAAAAAACGAAGGGCTTTCTTCAGAAATTTCATGGCTTCCAGACTATGACGGCGACGGTGACAAAACTGACAACTACACAACAAAAGCAAATATTGAAGGAATAAAGGCGGCAGGTTTTGACACAATTCGTGTTCCTGTTTCTTGGCACAATCACATTATAGATTCTTCTTACACAATTGATCCAAAATGGATGGCACGTGTAAAGGAAGTTGTTGACTGGGCCTACAATGAAGGTCTCTATGTAATTCTGAACGTGCACCACGACAACTTTTCTACAAAGGACATGCCTAATTATTACGGCTACTGTCTTGATGAAAAATACAAATCAGTTTCAGAGAATTATCTTGCAGCAGTATGGAAGCAGATTGCAACCACATTCAACAATGACTATGACGAGCATCTTGTATTTGAAGTTTTGAACGAACCAAGAAGCAATGTTGGTGGCGGCGGAGCGGAATGGTATGTAAGCGACAAGACAAAGCCTACAGAAAAAGACGCGAACGCTATAATCACGGAATATGAAAATGTTTGTGTTTCTACAATTCGCGCAACTGGTGGAAAAAACGCAGACAGGTTTTTAATGGCACCGGCATACGCAGGCTCCCCTTCTTTCTTAAAAACATACGAGCTGCCTACTGACTCTGCAAAAGACAAACTTATTCTTTCATTCCACGCATATTCACCTTACCCGTTTGCAATGTACTCTGGAAAACAAGACAAGACTTTTGACGACTCTGACAAAAATGAGCTTAACTATTTGTTCAACAATGCTATTCCTTCTAAATTCAAATCAGTGGGAATTGTAATTGGAGAAGCAAGCGCAACTAACAAAGGGAATCTTTTAGACAGGGTAAAATGGACATCTTATTTCTTTGGCGAGGCTTGCAAAAACAATATGACTGTTGTGTTCTGGGACAACGGTTGCTACGAACCAGTTCCTACTTCTGGCGAACAGCACGGCTACTACGACCGCACAGACAGCACTTGGTATTTTCCTAGCATGATAAAAGCCGCAATGGAAGCTGTTGGTGTTGACACTTCAACATGTGTAATAAACAAATCCACAAAATCAGTGGAAAAATAATTTCTAAGGAGTCTTTATGAAAATTAAAAGTTTTTCAAAACAATTCGTTTGCGTTCTTTCTAGCCTTCTTTTGGCAGCAGCACTCTTGTGCTTTATAGGATGCCCTTCTGACAACAGCACAAACACAGGCTCTGGAGAAACAACTGATAACGCAGACTCTGGAACAACAACTATTACCGCTGGCTCAAGCAAAGCAATGGCACAGAACATGAAGATTGGCTGGAACTTAGGCAACACATTTGACGCACATTCTTCAAGCGGTAAAAAAAACGAAGGGCTTGCTTCAGAAATTTCATGGCTTCCAGACTATGACGGCGACGGTGACAAAACTGACAACTACACAACAAAAGCCAACATTGAAGGAATAAAAGCAGCGGGCTTTACAACAATAAGAATTCCTATTTCATGGCATAATCACATTACAGATTCTTCTTACACAATAGACTCTTCATGGATGGCACGCGTAAAACAAATTGTTGACTGGGCATACAACGCAGAACTTTACGTAATAATTAATGTGCACCATGACAATTTTTCTACAAGCAACATGAGCAACTACTATGGCTATTGCATAAACAGCAGCTACAAGACAGATTCAAACGCATACTTAAAAGCTGTATGGAAACAGATTGCAACAACATTCAACAACAGCTACGACGAGCATCTTGTGTTTGAAGTTTTAAACGAGCCGCGCTGTGTTGGAGAAAGCTGTGAATGGTGGGTTGGATCTTCAACAACACCTACTGCTACAGAAGCAAATGCAATAATCACAGAGTATGAGCAAACATGCTTGGACGCAATTCGCGCAACAGGTGGCAACAACGCAGAACGTTTTATAATGGTGCCA
>JBAXYY010000111.1:0-8418 GCA_041670585.1 Treponema sp.
GATGATAATGAAAATTCAGAAAAATCTTATAAAGCAGAAGAGGCAGAAGAAGAAGGCAGTGAAAAAGATGGTTCTGATGAAGTAGCAGAAGAGGAAGACTCTAAAGCAAAGAAATCAAAATGGCCGTTCATGTCTATGTTCTCTAAAAAAAATAAAGAAAGCGAAGAAGATGAAAAAATAAACGACGCTGTTGACAAGAGCATTAACGAAGCTGTTTCTCCTGATTGGACTTTGGAAGGACTGCTTAAAGAAAACAGAATTAAACAAGAATCTGTTAAAGATGAAAAAATCTCTGACAATGAAAAATCTAGAACTCAGAAAAAATATGGCGATTTTGATACAAATGCCTCTTTGACAGAAAATGCCGCGTCACAGAAAGTTGACTATGTGGAAGAAGTTAAAGAAAATAAAGTTGAGGCAGACAATGAAGATTCTTTAAATATAAACGACTTGCCTGATTCTTCAGATATAATGTCTCTTGATGAAGTTGAATCAAATGAAGATTCAGATGAGGCTTCAGATGCTGAAGAAAATAAAGAAGATGAAGATAATTCAGAACTAGATGACGCAGATAATGAAATTAACGATGAAGAAAATGCAGATGTAGCAACAGAGGATTCAGAAAATATAAATGATAATGACCCGTGGAATGTAACAGGAGTTGCCACAACTTCAAAGAACAAAGAACTTTCAGCAACAACAGCAACGTCAGATGAAGAGGCTGACCCGTGGAATGTTGTGAATAATAAAAAAACAAATGCTCAAGTTGTATATCTAGGCAAAGTTGTAAAAGAATCTAGAAAAAACAAAAAGCCAGAAGACCAAGCTTTAGAAAATTCTACAGAAATTGATATGACAGATCCTGCGGGGCTTGTTGAAGAAACAAAATCAAATGGTAATGACGAAGAAATATCTTCTGTAGAAGAAGCGACTTTAGATGATGAAGTTACTTCAATGAATGAAGTTACTTCAATGAATGAAGATGCGTCTGAAGATGATGTGAGTTCTGTAGACGAAGTTACTTCTGACGAAGTTGCATCGTTGGAAGAAATTGCTCCAGTTGAAGAAATAAAAAATGATGATAAAGAAAGTGTTTCAAAAGAAAATTATCAGCCAAAGATTGAAAAGTCTTTTGTTCTTGATGAAGTAAAACAGTATGCAGAAAAAAAATCTATTCCGGCAGAACAGCAGCTTACACAGAACTTTGAAACTCTAACTGACTCTATTAAAACATCAGGACAGAGCAAAACACTTGATGAAAAAAAAACTCATGTAAATTTTGATAAGGGTTCTGGAATTGAGGAAGAGCCCAAAAATTCCAAAGGACATGCGCTTCTTTCTTCACTAGACAGCATCTTTTCCAAAATGGACGAAGACGCTCAGCTTGATGTAGAAATGAAAAGTGCCGCAGAAGACCAGCCAACAAATTTCAGTAAAAATAAAAATCAAGATGATGAAGATTTATCAACAGATGTTGGTGAAGTTGCATCTGATGAAAATTTATCATCAGATGATTCTGATGTTTTACAAGATGATGAAGCAAACTCAGAAAGTGAAACTAACGGTTTTAATAAATCAGACTCTTTGACAGAAGAAGACAAGAATAAAATTTCTAAAGTTGTTGACGACTCAAATAAAACTGTAGCAAATAAAAACAATGTTCCTGAAGTAAGAACAGCTGTTGTTGCTCCAGTTCAGAGCTTTAAGAAAAAGAAGCATGGCTCATATAAAATTCCAACAGAACTTTTAACAGAGTATGCAGATAATCCTTACTGGGTAATTGATGACGAAACGAAACAAGCCGCTGAAAATTTAAAGGCGACTCTTAACGAATTTAAAATTGAAGCAGATGTTATAGGAATTAGAAAAGGTCCTGTTGTAACAATGTTTGAAATTTTACCGGCACCTGGCGTTAAGCTTAGCAAAATTGTTGCTCTTCAGGACAATATTGCGCTCCGTCTTGCCGCAAGCAGTGTTCGTATTGTTGCTCCAATTCCAGGAAAGCGCGCTGTTGGTATAGAAGTGCCAAACAAAGACAGGGCAATTGTTTCATTCCGTGAGTGCATTGAACAAGACTTGCCTGCTTGGAAAAAAATGGCAGTGCCGGTTGTTCTTGGAAAAGACATTCAGGGTGAAACTCAAATTATTGATTTGGTAAAAACACCTCACCTTTTAATTGCAGGCTCCACAGGCAGCGGAAAATCTGTTTGTGTTAACAGCATGATTCTTAGCATTTTGTACAAGAGAAGCCCTAACGACGTGAAGATGATTTTAATTGATCCAAAAATTGTTGAGCTTAAACTTTACAACGACATTCCACATTTGCTGACTCCAGTAATCACTGAGCCAAAAAAAGCAATGCAGGCTTTGCAGTACTGCCTTTGCGAAATGGAAAGAAGGTATGCTTTATTAGACGGACTTGGTGTACGTGATATTTCCAATTACAACAAGCGAATTGTTGACAGAAAAATTTGCACAGAAAAACTTCCGTACATTGTTGTAATTATAGACGAGTTTGCTGACTTAATGGCGACTACAGGAAAAGAGCTAGAAGGAGTTGTAGCGCGCCTTGCCGCAATGAGCCGTGCTGTTGGTATTCACCTTGTTCTTGCAACACAGAGGCCTTCAATTGATGTTATCACTGGCTTAATTAAAGCAAACATTCCAAGCAGAATTGCGTTCATGGTTGCTAGCAAAACAGACAGCCGCATTATTATAGACCAAGTAGGAGCCGAAAAACTCTTGGGCAAAGGAGATATGCTTTTTGCAAGCGCAACAGATCCTTTCCCTACTCGTATTCAAGGGACATTTGTTAGTGACAATGAAGTTGAAGATGTTGTTAACGCAGTAAAAGAATGGGGCGAACCAGAATATATTGATGATGAAATCTTCTTAGATGATGATGAAGATGACGGTGACAGCCAGATGTCATTGTTTAGCGACGGAGAAGATCCGCTTTATGAAAAGGCACTTGATATAGTTGTGCAGGCAGGAAAAGCAAGCGCAAGCTATATTCAGCGAAGGCTAAAAGTTGGCTACAACAGAGCCGCACGTCTTGTAGAAGAAATGGAGGACAGAGGAATTGTAGGGCCTGCTAACGGAAGCAAGCCTAGAGAAATAATTCACATGCCGTAAATTAAAAATGAGAGGGGAAAATTGAAAAAAATTATCTCAAAAAAGATTAAAACTGCTTTGTTGATTTTATGTACTGTAGCATCACTACAGTATGCGTATTCTAATGGAAAAAAAGATGCCGCAATAGAAGACCCAAATGGAATTCTTCAAGAAGAAATTACAGACACTCCTTCAACAGAAGAACTTGAAAAGCCAGCAATTGCATATTCGCATGACTTGCCAAAAGGAGACTCTGTAAAATTCCATGAGGTTTGGGCTTATATTTTAGACGGGCATTCAGACGGGCTTACTGATGATATGAACATAACTGATTTATGTTTGTTCAGCGCAGGTGTCAATGTCTACGGAGAAATTAATTATGTTCCAGACTCATCTCAAATAAAAAAATTCAAAGGCAGAAAACATCTTATTGTAACATGTGACAGCAGGTCATTGACTCATTTTATTTTAGATCCTGACTACGGAGTAAGACAAAAACTAATTTCGCGTCTTGTAAAAATTTCAAAAGACTTTGACGGTTTGCAAATAGATTTTGAACTTGTGCCCGCGCGAGATGAAAAGAATTTTCAAACATTTTTATTAGATGTGCGTGGAAGGATTGGAAGAGAAAAATGGTTTTCTGTAGCACTTCCCGCAAGAACAAAAACACTTTCTGATGACGTGTATGATTATGATAAGATTTCCTCTTGCGTAGACAGGATTATTGTAATGGCATACGACGAGCATTGGTCGGGCAGCAAACCAGGGCCAGTTGCAAGCATGGACTGGTGCGAAAAAGTAGCAGACTACGCTTCTTCTGTTATTCCACAGAAAAAGTTAGTTATGGGGCTTCCGTTTTATGGAAGAACATGGGTAGACGACAGCTTGGACAGCGCTTGGCGTTTTAAAGGCATAAACAATATGTTCAACGAAAGAAACATGCACACAGTTACCCGTGACGAGCGTGGAATTCCAACATTCACTTTTACAACGCAAGTTACAGTGACAGGTTATTTTGATGATTCATTTTCTTTAGTGGAACGTTGTAGAATGTACGAAAGCAAAAATATAAAAAAGACTGCATTTTGGAGAATAGGACAAGAAGACAGCACATTTTGGCCGTGGCTGGAATTAAATTAGTATGTTTGTAATGTCATTTCGACCGAAGTGGAGGAATCTCTTTTATCTTTGACCAATCTTTTCTGAACCGCCAAAACTGTCTGGCAAAAGTTCATCAAGAGTTTGTATTTTGTAATCATCAGCACTTTTTGCAGTTATAATTTTAAAGTCGCCATTGCAAAATTCCGCCATGACTTGACGGCAAACACCGCATGGAGCGCAGTAAGACTCAATCTTGCCTTTGCTTCCTCCAACAATTGCAATTGCTGCAAAAGATTTTTCGCCCTCGCTTACAGCTTTAAAAAACGCAGTACGTTCAGCGCAGTTGCTTGGACCAAACGCCGCATTTTCTATATTGCATCCAGTGTAGATTTTGCCATCTGAACAAAGCAGAGCCGCCCCTACAAAAAAGTTTGAGTAAGGCGCATACGAATATTTCAACATCGCAATAGCTTTTTCAATCATTTCGCTAAAAGGCAGTTCTGTTTTTTTCATTTTATTTTCCTTGTTTACTTTGACAAATTCAACGACCGAATATATTCAGTAAGCAGTGCTCCTTCCTTAACATGTGTAGCGCTAGAAGGGTGAGAGTCAGATCCAAGCCCGTCTACAGAAGCGTTCTGTGGTGGAAAGTGGAATGCTGAAATATTTTTGTCGCCAGTTTCTTTTGTATAATCGGCAACAACTTGCTCAACGTAAGTATAAAGCTCATCGCCCATAATTCCAAGAGAGCAAATTATATGTGCTTTAGGATTGTCCTTGCGAATTGTCTTTAAAAAATCAATGTAGCCTTTTACATAAGCAGCGCATTTTTCTTCATCGCCCTTAGTGTAGCTTGCGTCGTTTGTTCCAAGATTTATTACAACAACATTTGGCGTAAAGGAAAAATCCCAAGCTGTTGAATTAAAAGCGTTGTTGCCCCAAGAGAAGCATACCTTTTCATAAACTGGCGGAAGAAGTGCCTGTGTGTTTATTTGACCGTCGCCAGTGTAGCCAGAAATTATTCCAAATCCACTAAAGCTGTCAAAACTCCAGTCAGCGTCTAAAGCTTGTGCTGTTAAAAAAGCATAAGTCTTAGTTGCATTTTGTTTTTCTGTTGTAAATGGTTCAGACGGACCTTTTGCTTCAACGCCGTATCCGCAAGTAATGCTGTCTCCAATAAATTCTATCTTTAGATTTTTTTCAGCAGTTGGCGCAATTGTTCCATTGTCATCAACTGTAATTGATTTAACTGCCATAAGCGACTGTGCTGATTCTGTAATTTTTAAAAGGCGCACTGTCGCAGTTCTAGGCTTGTCCTCTGAAAAAACAATTTCTTCTTTTTTCTGCTTGTTCATTGTGCCTGTAACTTTTTCAACACCGTCTACATAAATTGTGTACCTTGCATAATTAGTAGGCGTTGTGCTGCGTGAAGGTCGTGCTGTTACATCTCCAGTAAGCTGAATGCTTAACGAAGAAGCTGTGACTGTAAATTCAATACCGCTTGCTGATTGTGTTAGCCAAAGCGCATTGTTTTTTGCTACAGTTCTGCCAATAATTTTTACTGTTGATTTGTCTGCGTACATAATTTTTCCTTCTTTAGCCGCGTCTGTTTTTGCTGTAGATTCTGCATTTAAATTTGCAATAGAAATAAACATTGCTGATATTATTCCAAGTGCAATAAGTTTTTGTCTTTTCATAGCCGCTCCTCTTAATTCTTAGTTAAGTAATTTTACTCTAGAAAAACTAATTTTACTAGTTAAAAATGTCTAAATTATAGTGATAGTCAATACATAAAACCGCGGGGCTGTTGTGAAAAACTATTATTTACTATAGTATACGTTCATTAAAAAACGCTTGGAAATAAAAGCCCAGAGGTAATATATGATTTTTTCACCTGTAGAAGTTCAAGAAACAGTAAACATGTTTATGAGGCAGAAGCTTGATGTCCGTTGCATAACAATGGGAATCTCACTTTTAGACTGCGCCTGTGATGACAGCAAAAAAAGCTGCCAGAAGATTTACGACAAAATAATGAAGTACGCAGGCAATCTTGTGCAGGTTGGGCAGGATATTGAAAAAGAATTCGGTGTACCTATAATCAACAAAAGAATTTCAGTAACTCCAATAGCACTTGTTGCTGCGGCAAGCGGTGCAAAGTCTTATGTAGAATATTGCAAAACTCTAGACAAATGCGCGCAAGAATTAGGCGTGAACTTTATTGGTGGATTTAGCGCTCTTGTGCAAAAAGGAATCACAAACGCAGATAGAATATTGATTGACTCAATTCCAGAAGCGCTCGCTGTAACAAACAATGTTTGCTCTTCTGTAAATGTTGGAACTACAAAAAGCGGAATCAACATGGACGCAGTTAAGCTCATGGGCGAAACTATTAAAAAAACAGCTGAGGCGTCTGAAGGCGCAATGGGCTGTGCAAAACTTGTTGTGTTTACAAATGCACCAGAAGACAATCCGTTTATGGCCGGAGCATTCCATGGCCCTGGAGAAGGGGAGGCTGTAATCAACGTTGGAGTTTCTGGTCCTGGCGTTATCTTGGCGGCGGCAAAAGAATACAAAGGCAAACCAATAAATGAGCTTGCAGACGGAATAAAAAAGATGGCATTTAAAATCACAAGAATGGGCCAGCTTGTAGGAACAGAAGCTGCAAAACGTTTAGGCGTTAATTTTGGCATTCTAGATTTGTCTTTGGCACCAACACCAGCTGTAGGAGATTCAGTTGCTCGTATTCTAGAGGAATGTGGTCTAGAAGGCGCGGGTTGCCCTGGAACAACAGCGGCACTTGCTATGCTAACAGACATGGTAAAAAAAGGCGGCGTAATGGCAAGCACAAATGTTGGCGGCTTGAGCGGCGCATTTATTCCAGTAAGCGAAGACGAAGGAATGATAAACGCAGTTAAGCAGCACAGCATCAATTTGGAAAAGCTTGAGGCAATGACATGTGTTTGTTCCGTAGGCCTTGATATGATTGCAATTCCAGGTGACACAACTGCTACAACAATTAGCGGAATCATGGCAGATGAAATGGCAATTGGCATGGTGAATAATAAAACAACAGCAGTAAGGCTTATTCCTGCTCCTGGCAAAAAGCCTGGTGACTGGGTAGAATTTGGCGGACTTCTTGGAGGCGCGCCTGTAATGGACGTAAGCAAATTCAGCTGTGCGGACTTTATTAACAGAGGCGGCAGAATACCAGCTCCAATACATTCATTTAGAAATTAACTGTATCAACATGTGTTGATACAGTATTGTCTAGAAATGATATTGATAGTAGAATATTTAAGTTATCTTTAAAAACTTCAGCTTTTAAAGCTGCTCGTAATTTTAAATTCGGGGTAGTTAATGCAAAATTATTCAGATAAGAATGTAATTAAACAGAATATAATTTTATTTATTGGAATTCTACTTTTTTTTTGTTGTTTTGCCATTCAAGCAAATGCGCAGTTAATTGCTAAGCATTTTTCATCAAATAATACTAATCTGGCATCTACAATTATTCAAGGAATTACATCACAAATACAATTGTTGATTTCTGTAGTTCTTACATTCAAATGCTATAAAAAAGGTTTTTTTTCTTCATTATCATTAAATATAATTAATTTGATGATGATATCAATGACAGTTTTTGTTTCTGGAAGTTATTTTAGCGCAGTTGGATATTCAACTTCTATAATGACAATTTTTGTTATTACAATAATTTCACTTCAAGTAAAAAAATTGTCAGAAAATGCTTACAGCATGAGGCAGTTAGCTTTTGCAGATGATTTAACAGGACTTCCAAATAGAAAAAGATTTCTTAGCAGCCTTTCAAACAGAACTGCAAATGAAAATGTGCATACTTATTTTTCCTTAGTGCTTATTGATTTGGATGAATTTAAAAATATAAATGATTCTTTAGGGCATCAAATAGGAGATCTTCTTCTTAAAGAAGTTGCTCATAATTTGCAATCTTGTTTGTTGGAAGATGAGTTTTTAGGAAGAACAGGAGGGGATGAGTTTGCAGTAATTATTTCGGGGAAACATTCAGAAGAAGAAATTTATCATTATGCACAGAAAATTGCTGCGTCAATTTCAAGTCCGTTTGTTTATAGAAACAACAACATTACAGTAACTGCAACGTTTGGCATTGTTCAGTTTCCAAAAGACGGCGCTAATTCAAATGAACTTTTACAGCGTGCAGACATGGCA
>JBAXYY010000112.1:0-8084 GCA_041670585.1 Treponema sp.
GTGAAATAATTTAGAGGAAAATATGAATTACAAAGTACCTGGAATTATTGGCGGTGTAGGCCCTGCTTCCACGCTTGATTATTATAATGACATTGTAAACGGCTACCGTGAAATTACAAAAGATGACAGTTACCCGAACTTAGTTATTAAAAGTGTTGATATGACAAAAATGCTTTCTTATCTTGATTCAAATGACTATAACTGGCTTGTGGATTTTTTAAAAAATCATATTCAGAATTTAAAAGATGCTGGTGCCGAATTTGCGGCCATTGCTTCAAATACACCGCATATAATTTTTGATGAACTAAAGAAAGTTTCACCTCTTCCGCTCGTAAGTATTGTTGAATCAACTTGCAAGTATGCTGTGGAAAATAATTATAAAAGCGTTTTGATTTTAGGCACAAAGTTTACAATGCAAAGCACTTTGTATACATCAGCATTTGAAAAATACAATATTAAAGCAGTTGTTCTAAACAAGGCTCAAATAGAAAAAGTTCATTCATTAATTTTTCCAAAGCTTGAGCAGGGCATTGTTGTTCCAGAAGATAAAAAGCAAATGGTGCTTCTTGCAAATGAAATCTGTAACGAACAAAATATTGACGCGGTTGTTTTAGGCTGCACAGAAATTCCTATAATGATAAAGCAGGGAGATTTAGTTCGCCCTGTGCTTAATACAACAGAAATTCATGTGCATGCTATTTTGCAGAGAATGTTTGAATATATTTAATTGGCAAAAGTAAAGTGCAATTATTCATTATCATAAGGTCTTCTTACAAGCCTTATGCCAATTTCAGTTGAACGACAAGATTCAGTTTCATAGTTGCTGCTTCTGTAATTTAATTCAATTGTATCTGCGTATGAACCGCCTCTTTTTACACGTCCGCCACCAATCTGTGGTGTATTTAAATATGGGTCTGTATTGCTTTCAAATTTTTCTGGTACAACGGAATTTGCCTCTAAACCTGTTGGTATTTTGCCGCTTCCATAATATGTTATGCAATTCAAGTAAAAATCTTGGCACCATTCTGAAGCATTACCGCTCATGCCGTATAAATATAATGCGTTAGGTTTTTTAATTCCCACCTCATGCGTAATGCCTTCTTCAATTTCATCTGAAGTGCCGGTTGAATTATAAGAACACCATGCAACTTTTTTTATTTTATCATTTCCAGAATACTTGTAATTTCAGTCTTCTGCTGCAATACCTGCGCCGCGAGCTGCGTATTCCCATTCAGCTTCTGTTGGAAGCCTGTAGCCATTTTTAGTCATGTCTAATGTTACTGTTGTGCAATAAGTATTGTTACCAAGATTAGTCCATGCAATATCAGAATAAACTGGATCATAACCCATCTTTTCACTTAGAGCGTTACAAAATTTAAAAGCTTCTCCTGCTGTAAGACCGACAACTGGACGCAGCTTAGAAACTTCATCAGTATCTGTCATTTCCATTTTTGAAGGAAGAGAACCTGTTACTGCTTTGTAAAGTTCCTCTGTTACTTCGCACTGACCCATTTCATAAGAAGAAAGAGTTACTGTTCTGCCTACAAAAACATAACCGGTATTTGTACAGTTGCCAGATGGAATAGTTGCAGTTTTTCCATTTGGAATAACTGTTGCAAAAGATGTCTTTTGAAATTCAGTTCCATCAAATGTAATATTTGGTGATTTACTTTAAATTGGATGCAATGATTGCGTTAGAGTAGAACTTGCAGAATTTGAAGAGCCTGAATTTGTGGCTTCAAAATTGCAAGACAACAAAATGGATGATAATAATACGATAGCTATTTTACAATAAATATTTTTCATACTTTAATTCTAATATGGTTTTCTATGATATTGCAAGAAGTTTGTTTTAACTACATATGGAATTAAGTAAAAAATACTTTTTTTTAGTTAATTTTAGAGAGTTTAGAATAAATATTCTTTGCAGTTGGAGTTGACGCCATGCCGCCACGGCCAGTTTCTTTTAGTGAAGAGTCAATTTTGTTTCCAACAGATTTCATTGCATCAATTACTTCATCTGCAGGAATCTTTGGAGTGATAGAAGCAAGCGCCATGTCTGCGCACGAACAAGCGTTTACCGCACCAATGACATTTCGTTTTACGCACGGTATTTCAACTAGTCCCGCAACTGGGTCGCATACAAGTCCAAGTAAATTTTGCAATGCAAAGCCAGAAGCTGCGCAAATTTGTTCTGGAGTTCCGTTGTGCAAATAAACTAATGTTCCTGCCGCCATTGAAGATGCCGCTCCAATTTCTGCCTGGCAACCGCCTTCTGCTCCAGAGATGGAAGACCTGTTTGCAATTACTTGTCCAATGCCAGCTGCTACAAAAAGTCCTTCTATAATTTTTTCTTCAGAAAATATTGTGTTCCTATAAAGTGGAATTAGAACTGCTGGAAGAACACCGCACGAGCCTGCTGTAGGGGAAGCGACAATTCTTTTCATGCACGCATTTGATTCTGCCATTTGAAGTGCGCATGAAATTACTTGTCCTATGAAACTTCCGCAAATTGAATTATTTTTTTTTATGTATTCTTCAAATTTTCCACCGTCGCCACCAGTGAGCTTGCTTGAAGAAAATAATTTTGGGTCGTAAGAGTCTGCGGCGTTCTTCATTGCAGTCCACATTGAGTTCATTTTTTTTATTTCTTTTTCGTGAGTAAAATTGCTTTGCTTTGAATCTAGCTCAAGAACTATTTCATAAAAAGATTTTTTTTCTTCGTTGCATTTTGTTGTTATTTCTTTTAGTGATGTAAAACTCATTGATGAGCTTCCTTAGTTTTGGGAGATTCCTCCGCTTCGGTCGGAATGACAGAAGTATTTGTTGGTATGGCTACAGACTCTGATGGAATGACATCTGTTAATGGATTTATGTATGTGACTTTTATTACACCAGTGTAGTTTTCTATTTGTGAAATTATTTCTGGTGGAATTGATTCATCTGTTTCTAGAACCATTACTGCGTAGCCGCCACGTTCATTTCTGTAGAGCTGCATTGAAGCTATGTTGATTTTATTTTCAAATAGCAATGTTGTTACTTGCGCAACGTGCCCTGGCTGGTCTGAGTTATGAACAATAAGCGTTGGCATTTCTGCATTGAAGTTTACATCTATGCCATCAATTTTATTTATCATAATTCTTCCGCCCCCAATTGATGAAGCTTGAACTGTAATTCGCTTGCCTGTTTTTCCAACAAGATTTAAAACTGCTGTGTTAGGGTGTGCGTTTTGCAAATCTACTTTAGAAAAGAATATTTTTAGCCCCCTCTGTTTTGCAATTTCAAGACTGTTTGGAATTTGTATATCATCAGGTTGCATTCCTAGAAGGCCAGCGGTGACTGCCCTGTCTGTGCCGTGACCTGCATATGTTGCGGCGAACGAACCATAAAAACCAATGTCAGCGTAGACAGGATTGTCTTTTAACAATAGCCGTGAAATAAGCCCAATCCTTACAGCGCCTGCGGTGTGTGAACTTGAAGGGCCAACCATTACGGGACCTAAAATATCAAATATACTCATGCTTTTTAGTCAACATTTTCATCATCTAAATTCACTGCAATTTTTTTTACAGGAAGAGGAATGTCCGGGAATTTGTCATGAAGAGCATATTCAATAATATCAACGCACAAGTCAATTCCTAAACGTTGTGTGTTCAAAGTTAAATCGTAGTTAACAGGATTTGTCCAATAATTTCCGCCTGTGTAATATTTATAATATTCAGCGCGGTACTTGTCTGTTTCTGAAATTGATATGTCGGCTGTCTCTGCTGTTACACCCATTTTTTTCATAATGCGTGGTCGGCAAAATTCTCTTGGCGCTTCTATGTAAATGCAAAGTGTTCGTGGATTGTCTTTTAAAATCCAGTCTGCGCATTTACCAACAATTACTGATGATTCTGTTTGAGATAGTTCCATAATAATTTTTTTTTCATATTCAAAAAGCTGGTCGTCTGAAGCGAATATATTTCTTTCTGGCTCAGGATGATTTCTTCTTGGCAATGAATGTAGCAATGTACCAAAGCCTATTTTTTTTGTATGAATTTTTTCATTTGCTTCTTCAAACAACTGTCTGTCTATTCCGCTCATTTGTGAAGCTAGTGTGAGTATTCTGTTTTCATAACAATGTATGTCTAAATCTTTTGCAACTCTTGAGGCAATTTCTTTTCCGCCTGTTCCAAAGCCACGTGCAAATGTAATTGTATAATTTTCCATAATGTTCTCCTTGAAAATATTTTAGTTTTTATCTAAGTCGTCTATGTACCGTTTTAGGAATTCCTTCATGCGTGGATTTATTGGATGATGAAATATATTTTGAGGCGTGTCATCTTCCACAATGTAACCGTTATCCATGAACATTGTGCGTGTAGAAACATCGCGTGCAAAAGTCATCTCATGTGTAACAATCATCATTGTAAGTCCGTTCTGCGCAAGCTCTTTCATTACTGCAAGAACTTCACCTACCATTTCTGGATCAAGCGCTGAAGTTGGTTCGTCAAACAAAAGCATTTCTGGCTGCATTGTTAAAGCGCGGGCAATTGCGACACGCTGCTTTTGTCCACCAGAAAGTTGTGCTGGGTGTGCGTTTATATAAGGTGCCATTCCAACTTGTCTTAGATATTTTATTGCAAGAAATTTTGCTTCTTCTTTTTTTATCTTTAAAACTTTTGTTGTTCCAGACATGCAGTTTTGTAGAACTGTCATGTTGTTAAATAGATTGAATGACTGGAACACCATGCCAACTTGTGTGCGAAATTTATTCAGCTCTCTTAAGTTGCTTCCAATTTTATTTCCATGATAATAAATGCTGCCGCCTGTTTTTGTTTCTAGTCCGTTGATGCATCTAAGCAATGTTGATTTTCCTGAACCGGAAGAACCTATTATGCAGACAACTTCTTTTGGCTTTATTGAAAAATCTAAATCTTTAAGAACTTCATGTGTGCCAAATGATTTTACAAGATGCTCTACTTTAAGCACATCATTATTTTTATTTTCTGTCATTCTTAACCCCCTTTATTTTTTATTCAGCAGTTGAACTGTACTCCACTGCAAGCTCGTAGTCTTTTGGAGCAAATGCTTTCTTTTCAATTGTGGAAAGAGCCTTTGTAAATATTGTGCAAAGAATTAAATATATGATTGCGCAAATTATGTATGATTCAAAATAACGATAGTAAGTTCCTGCCGCTGTTTTTGTTGTAAAGTAAAGCTCTGCTACTCCAATTACGTTTAGCTCGGAAGTCATTTTTAAATTTGTTAAAAACATATTCACCATTTCTGGAATGATATTTCTAAATGCCTGTGGAAGAACAACGGTGAACATTGTAAGCGTGTGGCTCATTCCCATTGCAAATCCGCCTTCAAGCTGGCCTTTGTCTACAGAAATAATTCCGCCTCTTACTGTTTCTGCCATGTACGCGCCAGTGTTTAAAGTTAGAACTACAATTGACGCTGCGAATGGAGAAATATTTACGCCTGAAGTTTTTAGACCGTAATATATTACCATTGCCTGTACCATCATTGGTGTGCCGCGAAACACTCCAATGAAAATTGCACAGAACGGTTTTATTATTTTATAAAATATTTTCTTACCAAGCCCGTCTTCTTTTGCAACTGGAGTTGATTGAACCAAGCCAAGTAAAAATCCAAGCACGTACCCAAGACAAGTGCCCAGTATGGAAATCCACAGCGTTACAAACATTCCTTTTATAAAGTAAGGCCAGTATTGCTGCAGAATATAAACTATCCAGTACATGAATCCTTTTTCCATAAAGAGCACCTCCAAAATATTTGTTTATTAATTGCTAAGCGGCTGAGTTTTAATTGCCAAATCCATGTAAGTGTCCATCTTTGCCTGGTCCCAGCCAATTGCGTCCATTGCTTTTGCAACTGCATCTCTTATAACTAAATTGCCTTCGTCAACTGCAACTGAACATGCTTCAGAAGCACCCTCTGGTGTTACAAATCCATTTCCTTTTTTGAACCTAACAATGCTTACATCTGGATTGCTAAGTGTTGCGGAATATCCTGTAGGGTAGTCAAGAACAGCGCAATCTACAGCACCCATTGCAACTTGCATTACAACTTCTGCTGTTGTTTCTGGATACGGAATAATTTTCACTTCTGGAATTTGCTCAACGTACAAAGACCAGTTTGTGTTTATTTGTGTTGTTGCTTTGCATCCAGTAAAATCAGCAAGCGTTGTTGCAGCGGCAAGTGGGCTTCCTGTTTTAATTACCATAACATTGTCGCGGTTGTAATATGCCCTTGTAAAATCAAGTGTCTTGTCTCTGTCTTGTGAATAAATCATGCCTGCAATTATCATGTCGTAGTCGCCTGACTTCATTCCAAGAACAATGCTTGACCATTGAACTTTGTGCACTTCAAGTTTTAAGCCCATTTCATCAGCGATCATTTTTGAAAACATTACGTCGTAGCCAAAAGCGTAGTCTGGTGTTCCAAAAATTGGGACTGCTTCCCAACCATCTGAAGCAATTTTTGTTGATGATTGAGTCCAGTTGAACGGAGCATAAGCGCATTCCATACCAACACGGAATTTTCCTTTTAAAAGTTTACATGCTTCTTCGTACTCAGGTTTGTAAACAGCAGCTTCTTCTGTTGCCTTATTTTTTTTAGAGCAACCAGTTGATGTAAATAATAAAATCGTTGCCGCAAGAGCAAATGTTTTTTTGCATACACTTGTAAAATTAATTTTCTTCATAGAATTACCTCCAAAGTAAAAAAAAAGACGCTGGAGAAGTTCAGCCAATAAAGGCATTTCTTTTCCAACGTCATTGTTATTAAACAAATACCTTTTCTTAAAAATAAAGTCAATTATATTTGATGATAAAATAATTTTGATTTCCGGTTTTTACAATAAATACAAAATAAATTTGTGGATACAATGATGAATTCGAATAAGCTAGCAGTCAATTACACATTGTCTGTATTTTTTATCTATGACTTTGTTAAGGTATGCGCTTGGTTTTGTTCCAGTGAAATCTTCAAACTCGTGAATAAAATGAGACTGGTCGTAGAAATGAAAGTCTTCTGCAAGTTTTGAAAAATTTGTTGTCTTGCCGCCGTCTAAGATATTTATTATTGTCTGAAGTTTTGTAATGTTGCAGTATTGCTTTGCGCTCATGCCGGCTTCATTTGAAAAAATATAATTTAAATATCTTGAAGAGTAGCCTGTTAGTTTTTCAAGTTCTGAAATTCTTACCATGCCGTTTTTGTCTACAATTATTTTGCTTATTTGTTTGAACAAAGAGTGCTGCGTTGATTCTGTTCTTGATAAAAATGTTCTGTACTCTTCCAAGAAAGTGCACATGCGTGTTGTGAATGTGTCTTGCTCCGACATTTTTTCTCTTAGCTGATTCATCTCTTTAAAATCATTTAATGAAGTTGAGTCGTTGACCAATTCCTTTGCTGTTAAATTTGAAAAGCATGGATTTTCTCCTGGCTGAAATCTTACACCAAAATAATTGGTTTCTTTTTTTAGAGTGAAAGGTTTTGTAGAAACAGTTGGGCCTAGAACATCTGCCCTCATAACATTGCCACTGTATGAAAATAAAATGTTGCTGCAACCGTCTGGAATAAATAGCATATTATTTTCTTCAGAAGAATTAAGTTTGCAGCTGTAGAAATGAGAAATGCCATAAGTTGCAAGCACACGCTGGCAGAAGCTGTCTGTTTTTAAAACAAAGTCTGGCTGAATTGTATGAATGTTAAAAACATCTTTCTGTTCCATATCTTGCTCCTTTAAATAAAAAATTGCAAAAAAAAAGACGTGAGAGGTAAGTGCCTTTCACGTCTTTGTGTTTAGAATATAATTGCATTTTTTTATTCTATTGTCAAGAATACGTGTTTTCTAAATTATTGTCTCGAACCTGTTGTATCTTAAAGGGCTTATGTCTGCTGAAGATTTTCCTGTTGCAATAAGTTTCGCAATGTTGCTTCCCGCGGCAGGTGCTATTCCAAAACCGTGTCCTGTAAAACCGCACTCTGCGTAAAGACCCGGCACTTCGTCAATTTTACTAACTGTTGCAACCATGTCTGAACTTTCATCTTCAAAGCCTGCCCATGAGCGA
>JBAXYY010000113.1:0-8080 GCA_041670585.1 Treponema sp.
TACACAGTAGCCGGCACTTCACGAAAAATATTTGCGGAAATTGATAACCGTAATAAAAAAGATGCACTTATGGCACAAGCTAAAGCAGAAGATGCAGCGGAAATGGAAGCAGGCAAAGCTGAAAAAGTAAAAGCTGATGCTGAGAAAAAATCTGATGATACAGATGCAGATGTGAAAAATAAAGACAAAGATGAGAATGATGAAAAGAATATAAAAGAATAAAACAAATTTATCTGACAGTGTAAGAAATTGTTTTTTCTTCACCGCCACATTCAATTCTAAGAAGATGACTTCCTTTTGCAAGAGGCACATTCCAAAAGAGTGTGCTTTTTTTTATGCCAAAAGAAATGTCATCTACAAAAAGTTCTGCGCTTGAAGAAACACCACCGTACGCCTGCACTCTAAGAGATTGAACATTTTGCGGAACAGTCGGGTCAAAAACAAATTCAGCGCCATCTTTTGGGTACAAGAAATTTATTTCAGTCTCATCTGATGAGATTGTGCCCGCCATGTTTTTTCCAGATGCCCAGTGCTGATATTCCGAAGGGTAGCGTATTTGCACTTGAGAATTATTTTTATAATGATAGTCGCATTTTTTTAGCTCGCCTCTTTTTCCATCAATTGTTTTTTTAACATATTCTTTTGTTGTGGAAGGGCAAACATCTGTTGGACTAAGGCCAGAAAGAGTGCACACTTCTTGCTTTTCAAAACCGTCTGGCTGTTTGAAGTTGCCAGCGCAAAATTGCTCTGTTAAATAATCTAAGATTTGCCTTACTATAGAAGCCGGTATGCTGCTGCCTGTTTGTTTAATTACAGTTTCACCTTCAAAATTACCAAGCCATACACCTGCTGTAAATTCTGTAGTTGCTCCCAACGCAATTATGTTTTGGAACTGATTAGATGTGCCAGTTTTAAACATGCACGGATATTTTGTTTCAAAAACATTTGCGTGTCCAAAGCCCAATGAACGCGCGGAAGAGTCGCTTAGCATATCGCAAATAATTCTTGACGCGTCAGAAGAGTACACTTTTTTTTGAATTGTGTTGTTTTTGTAAAATAGTTTTTCTGCTGATGAAATAATTTTCACTTTATTTTTGTTGTCATCAGAATATTTTTTATCAATATCATCAGCAAGAAAATTTATATTTAACAAATTTCCGTCGTTTGGAAAAACACTAAAAGCATGCACCATTTCATAAAGCGTTACTTCACTGCTACCAAGCGCAATTGAAAGCCCTGTAGAGCCACGCTCGCCATCTAGCGAAGAA
Source organism: Treponema sp. (assembly GCA_041670585.1). Taxonomy (GTDB): domain Bacteria; phylum Spirochaetota; class Spirochaetia; order Treponematales; family Treponemataceae; genus Treponema_D. Next base: position 1,269 of record JBAXYY010000113.1, read on the forward strand.
AAACCAAGCTCACTTAAAAGCGACATGTATTGCGTAACACCAATGTTATAAAGCAAGTACACTGCTGGAATATTCAGGCTTGAAGCAAGCGCCACTCTAAAGCGAACAGGTCCGTTGTATCTGTTGTTAAAGTTAAGAGGCACATAAACTTTAGAAGAGCCAAAGTCCTGCGGAATATCAGGTAGAATTGTTGTTGGATAAAAATTATATTCAGAAGGTTTTGCAATTGTTAAGTCCAACGCTTCAGCATACAAAAAAGGCTTCATAGAACTGCCAGGCTGATTACGAACAAGCACACCGTCAATTTGACCGCCATGCTCATCGTAAAAATTACCGTTGCCAACCCATGCAAATATTTCTCCTGTATGATTGTTGATCACAAAAGCCGAGCCGTTTTGAATACGCGCGTTTTTATAATCATTTAGTTTTTGCTGAATTGAATTTTCTATATTTGCAACAAGCTCGCTGTCTATTGAAAGACGCAAACTGTTTGGTAAAATTTCATTTTTATTTTTATACTGCGAAGTTACATAATTTATAAAATGCGGACACTTCTGCGCATACACATATTTTTTTTCTGGCGCATACTCTGAAGGCCTACGTGGAATTTGCGAAAGTTCTTTTATTTGCTCTTCTGAAAGTGAAGCTACTTCTGTTCCGTAAAAAGTTCTTGAAGCACTTGCAACACCTTCTGTTTGAAATCCAAATGGAACATTGTTTAAATATAGCTCTAGAATTTTTTTCTTAGAAAGTTTTGCGTCAAGATGAATTGCGCTGCACATTTCTAAGAATTTTATTTTTAATGTTACAAGCTGATTCTTTTCTCTTGGATTTATTAAACGCACAAGCTGCATTGTAATTGTAGAAGCACCGCTTACAATTCTGCCCTGCTTTTTATTTTGTGCCGCCGCTCTTACTATTGAAATAAAATCTACACCGGGGTGAATGTAAAAGTTTTTGTCTTCTGCTTGGATAAAACTTTGCTGAACAGAAACAGGAATTTCCTTTAACGGCAAATACTCACGACGCAAGCCTTGCTCAAGAGGAAGCACTTGAAGCAGCACGCCGTTTCTGTCGTAGAAGCGAGTGCTGTTTTGTTTTGATGTAAACGTTTTTAAATTTTTATACGGAATTAAAAACAGTGCCGCTCTTATTGCAAAAAGTGTTGCTAAAATAATCAGCGCTGTTTTTACCCAGCGAGGTGTTTTTTTCACTTAACAGTCCAAACTTTACCTGCGCTTCTTCCAAACACTTCTGGCTGGTACATGCACTCTGCTGTTCCAGAAGGAGTGTTGTATGTCCCTTTACGTGCAGCTCTGAACAAGAACTCCACCTGCTGATTTCCTTTAGGGAAAAGATTCCAGAAGTACTGCACTTCGCTGTCGTAAATTGCTTGGTAAGAAAGACCGTAGTTTTCATCTTCATACCAATAGTAGCTGTCGTCATAGCCGTTGTAAGAATATGAATCAACTGTTACAGCCGAATCTTTTTCTTCTGACTTTTGCGGGACAGTGCCTGTTGTAACAAACGCCGCATTCATCACTTCACAGCCCGCTGGAATTGGCGCACGAACTGCAACATATTGCCTGTCGCGTGTTGAAGTTACAAATACTTTTTCTTTGTAAATATTTCCAGCAACAAGATTATTTTCTGAAACAACTTCACCTGTCTTTACATCTGTAATTTCTGTGAACAAACAAATGCCTTCATCACGCGCAGTCTGCTCTGTTACAGGAATTACGTACTTCATAGAAACTGTGTAGAACAAAGTGCCGTTACCATCTTTGTTAAATTCAACTGGAAGTTCTTTGTCACGCGCTAAACTCTTAACTGGCTCTTCCTGCAAGTCAACTGTTTTTTCTGCTGAAGTTTCTTTTAGCCCTTTGAATTTTCCATCAACAAATTTCTTTCCATTAAGCAATGCTTCTGCTGTGAAATCTGTTGAAGTCAAATCATTTGCACGGATATAAACATCAAAAGCACAAAGAACACGTGTTGTAACTGCTGTTGACTGCCAGTAGCCCTTGCCTGCTTTTTCAAGCTCAAGCAACTCGTAAACAATATGCTGATTTATTCTGTCTGTTGGATCAAGCTTTGAATAAAGTGTAAGAAGAAGAGCGTAGTCTTCTGCCTTACCGTTAAAGTATGACCAATAGTGGAACTGTTTTTGCTTAGAAGTTAAATCAACTCCGCGTGTAGAAAGTTTTGTGTAGCGCTTAATTAATTTTGCTATGTCCTGCGCTTTTGAAATTTCATTTTTTTCTAAGTAAGTAAGTGCGCAGAATGTTAGTGAATCCAAGTCTGCGGCTTTTGAGTCTACTAGAGATTTAAGGTCCGCGTCTGGAACATTTTTGCCTAACCTTTGGACAACATAAGATGAGTAAGATCTCATGTAAGTGTAATATGCACTAGTTTCATAATCAGGATAATTCTTTTGAGATTCGTACTGAATGTAATCCGCAAGTTTTGATTTGTTGATTTTATCTGTTATAGAAATTCCTTTTTCTTCTGCAAGAGCAATTATTTCACCAATTCTAAGTGAAACAAAAAGCGAGCTACGATTTCCGTCTGGCCAATAAGGGAAGCCTCCGTCGCTCAACTGGCACTTTGCCCATGAAGCAATTTCTTTTTTTGCAACAGATTTTGAAGACTTTACTTTGCTGTCCAAGCCAAGCACTTTAATATAGTCACCAAACGCAACAAGTGGCATTACAAAAGAAGAACGCTGTTCAAGACAACCAAATGGATAGTTGAATACATAATCAACTGCTTCTTTTAAAACTCCAAGATGAGAAGACTCAAGCTGAATATTCAAACTGCCTTTGCCATCTTCCGCACTTTGAGGAATTAAAATTTTTTCTGTAACAGACGCTTTTTTGTCTTTAGCATCTTCTTCACTTCTAACTTCTCCAACTGTTGTGACTGTCTCATAAATGTATGGCTTTTCTATTTCTAAGGGTTTCAAAATTACTTCATTCACAACATCGCTTTGAACTGTAAACGCAACTGTGAACCAGCCTTGCTTTTCTGCATCAACTTTAAACATCAAAGCTTTAGTTGTATTTGGCTCAACTGTAATTATTTTTTCAGGCTCTCCAATTACCGAAGCCTTGCCTGGAAGTTTTTGAACATCATCTTCTGACTGCGCATTTTCAATTCTAGAAAGACCATCTTCAACATTAAGTGAAACTGTAACATTGTGCGCCACGTTATCAAGATTGGAAATTGTAACTCCAACTTCACCTTCATCATTCAGCCTAAGTTTTCTTGGAAGAACATCCCTAACAGAAATAGGATTTGCAACAGGCATTTCACTTTCGCCTAAAGAGAAATAATTTTTAGAAACACCAACTGCTGTTATTCTGTACGCGGTAAGAGAATCTGGCAAAGTAAATTCACAACTTACATCTCCGTTTTCATCAGTGATTAAGTCTGGAACAAAAAGAGCTGTCGGCTCAAAGTTTTTGCGCTCTTCCAACTTAGAGGAGCTTTCTGCACTGTCGCCGCCAACCAAGTTCTTTGCTTCGTACATTACAGGGTCAATCAAAAGTGAACGTGAGTCGCCGCCCTTTACGCAATCAGGGAAAAGTCCTTCGTCATAAAAATATGCAACAGGATCTGCAACATGATAATTTATTAAATCAATTACGCCACGATCAACTGCCATAAGTGTAATTTCTGCGTTTGAAAGTGGAGCGCTGTCTTTTGAAGCATGTAAAGAAATTTTTGCAGTTTCGCCAGGTCTGTAAGTTGCTTTGTCTGTTTTAATTTCAATATCAAATTTCATCGGAGACGGATTAACATGAATTGCCGCAAGTCCAAAGTAGCCTTTTGGTTTTCCTAAATCAGGTGTGTTAAAATCTTTAGAAGGTTCGCTTGTTCTTGTTGAATATAAAGAAAGTGTCACATACATAATAGGAACAAAATCTTTTTCTACTTTTACATCAAGAACAGTTGTTGGTTCTGTAATCTCACGAATCTCATTTGAAACAATTCCTTCTCGCTCAACAGTCATCATGTAAGTGCCTTTTGCAAGTGGACTCTGCATCAATATGTGAGCTGTTTCTCCAACTTCATATTCTTCCTTGTCGCAAGTCATTGTTATTTCATCAGCGTTGTCTCGGTCAAACCAAGTCCAGTCGCTGCTTATTACATAGAATCTTGTTTCTGTAATTACATCGTTTCCGCGTGAGTCTTTTGTGCTAAGCCTAAGCAAATAAGCGCCGCCCTTTGGAGGAACAACACTGAACTCAGTTTTATTTTCTGTTGCCTCAAGAGAAATATTTTTTTCTTCTTCTGTCACCATTTCGCGAACATAACGTGTGTTGATTTGTCCGTTCCATGCAAGCTGCTGAACTTCCTTCCAATCTTCCCTTAACAATTCAACTTTTATTTTTTTATTTTCTGAAGACGGAATATCTTTTGCGCTAGGAACATTTCCATCTGGAGTTGTGCAAACATAGTCAAACTTTAAAGTGTCGCCTTTCTTTGGAAATCCAGTAATGCCTTTTATTTTGCTTACTCCAAGATAGAATTTTGCAGGGTGAACAATTGCGTTTGTTGTGGTGCCAATCATTTGGTTTCCACTGTCTGTAACTTGAGTTTCAACTCTGTAGTAGTAAGCCATTCCTTTTAATTTTTCACCGCCAGTTTGTTGTGATGAATTTGACCTGCCGTCGCCAGAAAGTGCGCTTGAAGTTTCATTAAGTGAAGTTCTGCCGTCGTAGCCTTGTAGCGGACCAAACCTCATGCCGTCAAACTTAGTGCCCTTTGGTGCAAAGCCCGCCGGCTCGCGTGACCAGTATGAAGTATAAGTTGAGCCAGCTAAACTTCCGCCGTCCAAGTACTGCGCTTTTACTTCCGCATTCAAAGTGTCGCCACTAAAATAAGTAAGTGAAGGAATTGATGACGAAGCTTCAAAACGCAATCGCTCAAAGAATTGAACTTGGAATGTTATGGAAGAAGATCTATCTGTGTTTTCACCCTTATTACGTTTATAAGAAATTGTATAAGTGCCAGGAGTCAAGTCTTCTGGAATCTTCCACTCACCGTAGAAAGTTCCATTGCTAGAAGTATAGTCAGTTTGTGTGCCATACACTTTTGGCTGCCATGCTCCATCATTAAATTGAATTCTGTAGCCACCCTGATATGTATAATATTTTCCAGCTTTTAAAGTTCTGTCTATTCCGCGGAATTTCATTGTTTCACCAGGTTTATACAAGCCTCTGTCTGTAAAAATAAAAGTGACCATTTCAGAATCTTGAGCTTCACTTGGAGAAGAAACATTAACCGCCGCTGTTCGCCACATGCTGTTTATGTTTGGATTAAAAATCACTCTGTCGTTATCTGTTTTTGCTTCTATATAAAAATTCTTCTTGTCGTTTTTCAAGTTCTTCATTGTTGCGTCAGGAATATCCATACTTGCAAAACCGTGCTCATCAGTTGTTGTCTTTGAAATTGGAACATGGTCGTCTACAACTACATTGCTTTGTCCTTTATCCCACGAAATTCCATAACCTGTTACTGTCGCATTTTTTATAGGAAGTCCTGTCTTTAAACTTGTTACTAAAACAAGCGCCTTGTTATAAGCATAGCGAACTGTCACACCTAAATCTGTAACTTGAATTACCTGAGTGTTTTCAGTGTCTTCTTCTTCCTCAACAGTTTCATTTGTCTGCCAGTCTTTGTAACGGTAAAGATAATTTATTTTTGCATAGAACTGAGCGGCTCCTCTATATTCATCTCCAACTTTTTCTAGAGCTGGACATAAGTCTGCAACTTCAACAACTTTTTTATTTTTTGGAAGTGGCTCAGAGCCATATTTTTTTTCTATATATTTTTTTTCTGAACGCTCACCATTTGCTTTTGTAAGAGGCGCAATTTGATAAAATGAATTTTTTTGCACCATGTTCTGATATTCAAAAGCAATCTTTGCCGCAAACTGTGACTCTAAAATTCCATTGCCGTAATCTTTAAAATAAACAAAACTTGCAGCCTTTGGAACTGTGACATCAAATGTCGCACCTTCACTCAACTTCATTCCATAAGCATCTGTAATTGAATTGCTAAATGAAATCTTGTAAGTAGACTCATAATCAACAGGCAACGAATGAACTACAATTGTTGTTCCACTAACAGAAATATTTTTTGCAGTAACTTCCATTTTTGGTTCTGTAGAAATACATTTTGCAACATCTGCCTCGCTTCCTGTTTTCATCAAGTGATTAAATGTAGCTTGAACTGGATTTGCAAAGGAGCTATCTAAATATTGTGGATCATTATCTAAGCTTGTAATTGATAAAGGCTTTATTGTATGAAACTCTTGAGTTTGATCTTCAGTTGTAGCAAAACAATTTTCATCAGCCATAGAATTTTTTGGAAGAGTAATTACGATTAAATTATTTTCTAGAGGCGCTTTTTTTAATGCAAGGCGCACAATTGTGTCTTCAATTTTTGATGCTGTAAATTGCAACTCTTCTTTTTTTTCATCTGTTACTTTTATTTCTTTTTCTATAGTTTTTACATTCACAGGTGAATTAAAATAAAGCGCAATGTCGCGTGCAACTTCAACTGGCACTTCGTTGTTATCAACATAATTTCCTTTTTGAACTTCACCATAGCCTGGCACAATATTCAACAACTGCAGTTTTTCTGAATGAAAATAATATTCTGTCGATCCAGATATTTTTTTACCACTTGCAGAAGTAAGCTTTCTGCTAATTTTTACAGTGTAAGCTTTTTGCGGAATAACACTTTCACTACATTCAAAACTCAAAAGGCTTGTTCCATACCAGCGGAACTTTCCTTTAATA
>JBAXYY010000114.1:0-8004 GCA_041670585.1 Treponema sp.
CTTAGAGTTAAAATGTCTTATAGGCAGAACTGAGGACTCAATTGTAAAAGGCACAGACGACACAACTGAAATTTACAAAGTATTTCATTTTACATTTCCACTAACCACACTTAGTACAACAGATGGAACTAATACATTGGACAGCTTTCAAGTTCCAACACAAGTTTCTTCAACGGATTATTCTGATTTAACTGATACTACAAAATAAACTTATTTCTTAGTGCAGATTTCATCAATTGCAACATCAATAGTTTCACGAATTTCCACTGCTTTTGCTTGATTAAGAACAGCTAACTTAAAAATAGCACTTTCAATTAAGTCGTAGAAAAGATCATTCATTACTTTTACAGAAATTTTTTTGAACTCACCTTTTTTTATTCCACGAATAATTACTGTGCTCATTAAATGTTGAAGTTTTATAATTCTACGCGTAACTCTTTCTGAAGGGTCAATGCCGCTTCTTTGCAACTGTAGAATATATGGAAGAAGAACGTTAAACAGCTTATGGTTTTCTTCACAGCCGTCAATAACTGTATTAAGTATTTTTTTTAAGCAATTTGGTGAAGAAAGAGAAGTGTCTGCAATAATTGCAACTAATTTTTTTTCTAGTCCGCCTGTTAACTGCTTAATGCTCCACAAAAATATTTCGCGCTTGTTTTTAAAATAAATATAAAGCGTTGTTCTTGTTATGCCACAACGGTCAGCGATTTTTTGAAAAGTAACATCTTCATAGCCTTCTTCTACAAAAAGATCCAAGGCCTTGCTTAAAATTTCGCTTCTCCGTTTTTCATGTTCTACAACAACTGCCATTTATTTTTTTTACCTCAATTTTTATTTTCTTTATGTTCTCTTTTTACAGTTGATTTTCTTCCTGTATTTTCACTGCCGTTATAAATATAAAATATAGTGTCCAAGTTTCCAGCCTTAAGTGATTTTAACAAATCTGCGTAATGACCAATGCTTTCTTGAAATTTCTTGTGGCTTGTAATTACACCAAGCTGCCAGCCAGGGAAGTTTGTAAACAAACAGCTCATGTCTTTATATAATTCTACAGCTTGCTTTTCGTCGCCTAAGCGTTCGCCATAAGGTGGGTTGCATAGCAAAAGCCCTTCTGGGTAAGGCGCCGCCAAGTCCTTAAAGTCACTTACAACAAACTCTGGACGTGGAACAAGAGCGTCGCTGCCTACTAACTGCAAAGCCCTGCCAGCCATAACACAAGCATGCTCCGCGTTAAGTTTTGAACGCTCAATAGCCGCACTGTCAATGTCGCTGCCAGTAATTCTTGTTTCTACATCTGTTCGGATTTTTGCAGCTTCTGCTTTTTTAACTTCAACCGCCATCTGCTGATTGTAAATTGCCAAATGTTCGTAAGCAAAATGCCTGCCAAAACCAGGCGCAATGTTAAACGCATAAAGTGCCGCTTCTATTGCAATTGTGCCACTTCCGCAGAATGGATCATGTAAAGCAGTCTTACGCCGCCACATCATTTCTTGCAAAAGAATAGCAGCAGTTGTTTCGCGTATAGGAGCAATACCGCCTTCTGTACGGTAGCCTCTTTTATGCAAAGCCTCGCCACTTGTGTCTAACAAAATAAGAGCTTCATTTTCATCAATATAAACACGAACGTCACATTCTTCACCGCTTTCTGGTAAAGTTGTCATGTGCCAAGTGTCGCCTAATTTTTTGTAAATTGATTTTTGAACCATGCCCTGAACACTATGCTCACTGTTCAGTTTGCTCTTGTAAGTTCTAACTTTATCTACAACAACACGCACATCTTTTTTAAAATAGTCCTGCCAGTTAACTTTATAGCAGCCGTCAAAAAGCTGGTCAAAGTCTTCTGCATGATATTTTGCCATTTGAATATAAACACGGTCGCTTGTTCTTAAGCAGAGGTTTGCTCTGTAAAGCGCCTGCTCGTCACCAGTAAAAGAAACACGGCCTGGCGCATTGTCAGAAAGCTTATAGCCAAGAAACTTTAACTCATTGCCAAGGACCTTTTCAGCCCCGACTGCACAAAGTGCTACATAATTGTTCATGCTTATAAAGTAACATTTTTTGTAATTGTATTCAATTAGAAATGTGTTTAAACGCAAAGTGCCGCTTGGAGCAAACCAAACGGCACTTGTTTTTTTAAGAAATTACTTAGTTAAAAAACTAGAGATTATTTACAATAAAGAGCTACTGTTGAGCTGTTTCCAGCATAGTCAGTAACTGTAATTGTTACATAGTCAGCAGCTGTAAATAAATCTGCACTATCACTTGATTTTACATCAAATGAGAAAGAAGTGTTACCAATTGTTAATTGCTTGTTAGTAACAGTTTCTGTTGTTTTTGCAAATGTTGCAACAACAGTTGCTGTAGCAATAGCTTCTGAAGCAGTTACTGTATAAGTAGTGGTATTATTTATTGCAGGATTTGCTGCAACTGTATACTTTCCATCTGCTACTGTAGCAATATCAGAACCGCTATAGATTTTACTAATACTAGGTTTTGTTGTATCTGCAAAGCCAGCATAGTAGTAAGATTTTACCAAGTTGTCTACTGTTGTTACCAACAAGAAGTCAACGCTCTTGTCTGTTACCGCAGGAGATAGAGAAAGATCTACTAACGTACCAGTAGCAGAAGTTGTTGCTGTCTTAGCTATTGAAATGTCGTTTAAATTAACATTAATACTATCATTATATAAAGTCCATTTTCCAACTATTCCACGAATAGAAGTTGTTCTCTTATACAATGCATATGTATTATTAGAGCCAGACTTTGTATAAGCATATTCTGGAGTAAAGTCAAATGTTGCTGTATAAGCATTGTCTTTTACAGATTTGTCTGAAAGTGAAGCTGTGATTGTAGATGTCTGTGCAGCAAGCAATGTCATGTAGTCATCAAGAACATCAAGTTTATATTCATTTGTTGATTGACCAACATAATCACCATCTTTTGTATAGTATGCTACATGTACCTGAGTGTCATAAGGATAATTACCAGCTGGTGCTACTGTTAATGTTTTTGCATTTGCAGTTGTTGTTGAACCAATAATTGTTGTAGCAAGATCTGCGATAACTTCATCATAATCCTTAGTATCGTCTACATCTGTCAACAAGAGAGCTTTATAAGAAGAAACGTCTACATCAAATGTAAGAACGATTGATGTATTGAGTGTTTTCTTGAAATCTTTTGCTGTTGTTGATTTATATTTATCAGGTGTAGGTACTGTTAATACAGTGAAACAAACTTTATTTGCTGTTGTTGCCAAAGATGCTTCAGAAGCTTTCTGACCAAAGTATTTGTTTGCTGTTGTGTAAATTGTTGTAGTACCACTCATAACTGCAATTGTTAATTGATCTGCAGACATTACTGTGCCATCAACTCTTGAAATTGTCAAAGCCATTGTTGTCTTATCATATGATGAATCATATTCTGTTGTACCAGTACCAGTTACAACAATGTCAGTGTATGTTCCAAGGTCTGCTGCAAATGTAAGAACAAGGTCTGCACCGTAAGAAAGTTCTCCGTCGCTGTTGAGGTTTGTGCTTGCAATGTAGTTTGTCTGGTTTGCAAAGAATTTTTCAGTTATATCAGTAAGAGCAATAGATGTAACAGAGTCAGAAACTTTTGCATGTACTGTTCCTGCTAATGTTGCTGTTGTAGTTGAATTAACTTTATCATTAAATGGAATGTATACAATTTTTGCATCGTCTTTAGCAATAACAGCGTCTACTGCAACACCACCAACTTTACAACCTTCTACTCTTCCAACTTCCATGCTGTATTCAAGTTTAAGGTACTGTGAAGCTGTAACAGCCATACGAGAACCTTCTGGAATTGCGTCTACAACGCTCATTCCAACAAGTTTAAACTCTACAAAGTTTACATCTACAGAATAAGTAAGGTCTGTTGTACCATTTGTTGCAAGAGCATCTGATAATGCAATTGTTTGTAAACCAACACTAAATGCTCCATCAATAGGAGTAATTGTTGCTGTGCAAGTATTTGCTGTTGCATCATTTACAAGAGCTACCTTTGTTTCATCGACACCAACAGTAACTGTTAATTTTGAAAGCTGATGGTCAAATGTTAATTCAATAGGATCTGTTACGTTAAGAACTTTGCCTGTAAAGTTGTCTTTTGTAACTTTAATAGTATCTGTTAAAACAGCGTTTACTTTTCCAGCCTGGAAGTACTTTGCTGTGTCGCCATTTTCATTAACGATCAAAGTATCTTTTCCATTAAGACTATCTATTGCTCCAGATGCTGTGTAATACTTTTTTGTTGTTTCATCAGTATAATCTACTTTATATGAAACAGTTGAAAGTACTACTCCAGTTGGCAAACCGTAATATGCAAATACGCCGTCGTCGTCTGTTGTAGCTTCTCCAAGAACATAGTCGTTAGTACCATCATTATAAATAAAAGATACAATTGCTTTTTTAGCAACAGTTGTTCCTTCAATACTGTCATTTTTAATGTCATCAAGGTAAACTGTGCCTGTAATTCCAGAAGTAAGTGGAACCATTTCTACAGATGCTACAGAAATTCCATAAGCATAAGAAATCTTTTCCATTGCAACATTTACAACATCATTTGAATATGTAATGTTTACATTTGTTGTTTCTGAACCGCTTGCTGATGTTGAAGTACTACTATCACTAGTAGATGTAGTAGCTTTTAATGCATTAATCCATGCTGTTGTTAAAGTATTTTCAGCATAAGGGTCTGCAGCTACATATTCTTTAGGATTAACATAAACAACATTTTCCTTTTTTTCATCCAAATAATTATCCTTGTGCATTGTTACAGTATATTTGTCAGTCTCAGTAGTAGAATTAGGTTCTACGTTGCTAATTACGTAAACACCTGAACTGTTTGTTGTAGCGCTATGGCTGCCAATAGTTACTGTAACACCTTCAATGCCCTGCTTTGTCTGGTTGTCATATACAACGCCAGAAACAATTCCTGTTACGCCTGCTTCTTCAGTTGTTGTGCCATTGCTGCAACTGACAAAACCTAGACTAATTGCGGCAAATAGAGCTGCTGCAATACCAATTAACTTCGTTTTTTTCATTTAGATCTCCTTACGAAAAAATTTGAGTTGTTAGTAATTTTTAATAGGATTTGCAATTGAAATTTGGGTTGTTTTTTTACAGGTGTAAATACTTTTTTGCTTAACTCTCGCCACTAATACAATCACTCTCATCCAACTAATAAATTACTTTATGTATTATAATAACGTAATGTTATTAAATTGACTATATTTCTTCTTAAAATAATTGTCAAGTCTTCTTAATTGCAGGTTAGCTTAAGCGTTCTTGAATAAGAGGCCTACTGCGGTATGGAGTGGTGCGTAGCAGTGCGGGCAGCTAAAGCTGTAAGCTTTTGCCGCTCGCACCGAGCGTTAGCAAGCCACGGAACGCCGGCTGGAAAATTAATGAAGGTCCTTTTTTATTATTTTCTTTGCAATAAACAATATGAAGAAGCAAGAGGCAGAAAGCAAAACTATGCACGCGCCACTTGCAATATTTAAAGCGTAAGAAAGCCAAAGCCCCGCAAAGCAGAAGACAATGCCGAACACGCCTGCAATGATCATTCTGTTTTTTAGCTTGTTTGAAAAAATTGCCGCTGTTGCAGAAGGTGCTGTTAAAAGCGCAAGAACTAGAATAATGCCCGCAACTCTTATTAGAACAACAACTGTAAGCGCCACTAGAACTAAGAGCAGGTAGTCTAAAAATGTTGTTTTAATTCCGCACACTCTTGCAAACTGTTCGTCAAATAAATAAGCCTGCCAGTCTTGAAAAAGCGCCGCAACTACAAAAATGATTATCAATGAAAGTATGAACATAAAACGCAAGTCTGATTTTTTTACTGCCAAAATGTTTCCAAAAAGGTAAGACTGCAAATCTGGCGGGTAGCCTGGCATAAGGCCGATGAAAAGAATTCCAAGCGCCATTCCTACTGACCAAAAAAGCCCTATAATAATATCTGACTGCACACCAAGTTTTCTTTTTATTGCACCTATTCCAAGCGCCGCTCCTACTGAGAAAACTACTGCGCCTATCATTGGCTCAAAGCCGCACAAGTAGCCTAAACCTACTCCGCCGTATGCTGTGTGGGCAATTCCGCCGCTCATCATTATGAGTTTCTTTTCTATTATGATTACACCAATTATTCCGCAGATTATGCTTGCCAGGACACTTGCTATTACTGCGTTTTGCAGGAACTGATATTTAAAAAGCGCGCTTATCATTTTAGACCAACTTTACTTGAAATATTTTCTATTGGGCAGCCGTACAACTCGTGGATTATATGGTCGTTCAACTTTGGCTCTCCGTGGTAAATTAAACTTCCGTTCAAACAGGCAATTTTATCTACTTCAGAAAGAACTGCCATAATGTCGTGTGTTACTAAAATCACTGTTATTTTTTCATTTAGTTTTTTTAGTAATTTGTATATTTGCTCTTTTGAAGCCGCATCTACACTTGCTGTTGGTTCGTCTAAGATTAATATTTTTGGCTGAACTGCAAGCGCACGTGCAATTAGCATTCGTTGGAATTCTCCGCCTGACAGTTCTGAAACCTGCCTGTCTTTTAGTTCTAGCAAGCCTACTGATTCTAACTGTTCAAGCGCAATTTTTTTGTCTTCTGCTGAATATTTTCTGAACAACGCAAGGCCTTTGTAGAGCCTGCCTGTAAGTACAACTTCTAGAACAGAAATGGGGAATTGACGGTCAATGTCCGCGAACTGTGGCACGTAGCCAATTTTTGTTCTGTTTTTTCCAGACATATGGCCGCATGGCTGTCCGTATATTTCTATGCTGCCTGATGTTGTTGGAATTAAATTTAGTATTGCTTTTAGCAGTGTGGACTTTCCGCCGCCGTTTGGACCAATAATGCCTAAATACTCACCTTCTTCTATATCAAATGAGATGTTTGAAATTGCTTCTATTGCTCCGTAGCGCACAGATAAGTCTTTTATACAAACAGCTTTTGTCATAATTTCCTATTATTGCATAACTGCGGCCAATGTGTCAGCCATTTTTTGCAAGTTTCCAATGTAGTCTGCCGCCAATGGTTCAAGCTTTACTGTTCTGCCACCAACTTCTTCTGCAAATGCTTCTGACTGGTTGCTGTCTATTTCTGCCTGGTAGAAAATTACTTTTATGTTTTCTTTTTTTGCAAAATCAATTTTTTCCTGAAGCTCTTTTGGTGTTGATTCTTTGCCTTCTTCTTCCAAAGCGTACATTTCTAAGTTGTAGTCGTCTGCAAAATATCCAAATGCCGGGTGATATACTACGAACTTTCTGTTTTTTACGTTTTTAAGTGACTCTTTTATAGAAGAATCTGCGCTTGCTATTTGCGCTATGAAAGATGACGCATTGCTTTTGTAAGTTTCTGTGTTTGCGGGGTCAAGCGAGCTTACTTCGTCTGCAATTACTTGCACCATAAGCTCTGCCCTTTTTGGGGAAAGCCAAATGTGAGGGTCGCGCTCTTCTCCTAATTTTAGTTCGCCGTATTGTTTAGCAGAGGCATCATTTAGCGAGACAAGTTTTGTTTTTGAAGTGTCTACCTGCGGAATGATATTTGCTTTTTCTGTAGGCACGCCTATTGCAAAATAAATTTTTGAGTCTGTGAAGTCTTCCATTTGTTTTGCGGTTGGCTCATAGTTTTCTGGACTGCTTCCTGGTGGAATCATTGTAATTACATCAATTAAATTGCCACATACAGCTTTTGCGAAAGTTGCCTCTGGAACTATTGAAACTGCCACTTTTGGTTTTTCTGCGGCAGGTGCTGCTTTTGCTGATGAATTTTTAGCTGGGCTTTTGCTGCAGCCGTATAAACTGAACATTGTTAATATAGAAGCAAATTCAATTACCTTTGAAATTTTTTTATTCATTGTTTTCTCCCAAATACATTTTGTTAACATTTGCAAACCGTTTGCAATTTGATGTTATATTACTTTGCCTTTGTTTTGTCCATACCTTTTGCAAATTATTTGCAAATTTAATAA
>JBAXYY010000115.1:0-7922 GCA_041670585.1 Treponema sp.
TTAAAGCGTGCAATGATAATTCAGATGCCTTTTGTGGAGTGACCATTTTTAACGGAGTGCATGAAGTGTGCCAGTGTGCAGACTGTGCGCAGTAGTGGCAGTTTTCACTACAGCCGCCTTGTTTTGCGTTTATTATTGAACAAATGTTGCTGTTTTTTGAGCAGCAAGATTGCCTTATTTTATTTGCCGAATTGCATAGTTCTGTTGTAGATGTATTTTTATAAAGATATAAAGCTTCTTCATTTGAAATTAAATATTTTTCGTTAATAATTTTGCTTACAATGGCACTGAGTGTGATACTCATTTTTACCTCGATGTACTTTATGTTAACCAATGGATAACAGAGGTTAACGTAAAGTACATCTCTTTGTCAATAAAAAAATTATGTTTTTTGATAAGGAAAAAGATGCTCTTCGTTAAAATCAGCAGGTGGCATTGGCTTTCTAAAGTAATAGCCTTGAATTGAATTGCATCCGCAGTCACGTAAAAACTGAACTTGCTCTGCGGTTTCTATTCCTTCTGCTATTGTTTTGTAATTAAGAGACTGAAGCATTTTAAGCATTGCAGAAACAATAAGCTTTCCTTGCTCGCTTGCATAAGATGCTGTGAAAAAGTTTTTATCAATTTTAATTATATCAGTTTGAATATCACGAAGAAGACTTAAAGAAGAAAAGCCTGAGCCAAAGTCATCCATGGAAGTTATAAATCCAAGTTTTCTTAATTCGCTGAACTGCTTGTGAACTTGCCCAATGTCGTCCATTACAGCAGACTCTGTTACTTCAAACTCAATCAATCTGTACGGAATGTTGTATGAGTCAACAATGTTGCGGAGCGTATGAATATAGTCAGGATTTAACATGTGAAGACGCGACTGGTTAACAGAAACTGGCACGCACTTTTTCCCTTCATCAAGCCATGCTCTTAATTGTTTACATACTTTTGTTAACATATACATGTCAAGTTCTGTAACAAAACCATTTTGTTCAAATATAAAAATAAATGAGTCTGGAAAAATAAGTTTTTCATTATTGAAGTTCCAACGTACAAGTGCTTCTGCTCCGCAAAGAATAGTTCCATTGTTTTCAATAGAATATTTTGGCTGTAGATATAAAAGAAATTCTTCATTCTTAAGAGCTATGTTCATGCGACTTTCTATCATAGTTTTGTTTTTATCATGCTCGTTTAGTGAGTCAGTGTAGAAAGCAATATTTTTGTTTCCTTTTAATGAACAAGATTTGTCAGCTCGTAATGCCTTTTCAATTATTTCATACATGTTTCCATTTTGTGCTGTTACATGACATAGGCCACTCTTTAAAATAACTTCATATCCTGATTTTGTATTTTCAACACATGAACATGAAATTGTAGATAGAAGATTTTTTATTTTTTCTTCATCATCTTTGCTTGAAGAAGATTCTAAAAGAACGCAAAAGTAATCAGCATAACTTCGTGCGCAAATTTCATCACTGTTTATATTTTGTAAAAGAAATTCAGCAATGCGAATAAGAAGTGAATCTCCGCTTTCATGTCCAAAAACTTTGTTGTATTCATTAAAGTCTTTTATATCAATTATTGCTAGCAAATATTTTCCACTGTATAAATCTTTTATTGACGTAGCTTTTTGAATGAATCCTGATTTATTAAGAATGTTAGTTAATTGGTCATACATCATGCTTTGTTCATTTTTCATTTTTACAATTTTTTTATTGTGCAAAATTGAGAGGCCCATAAAAAGTAAAGTACAAGATGCACTTAAAACAATAATTAAAGAAAATAGAAGTAGTTTGTTGTTTGCTGCGGTCATTATTTTTTTTGGAATTACACTAACTAAAAACCAGTCATTAACATTAACAGGCTTATATACAACAAAATATTTTTCTTTTTTGAACGAGACGTTTACTGTTCCACTTTTTCTTTCAGTTAGATTTTGTACTATTGCATCTTTTTCTTTTATGTTGATTAAGCAATTTTTAATTTCATCGTTGCAAATATAATTATCCTTTCTTGATTTTAAAATCATGTTTCCAGTTGAATCAATAATATCAGAAACGCCTTTTCCATTTAAAAAAGGAATATCTATTAAATTAAGAAATTTATCTTCTTTGTTAATTCCACAAAGTATTCCACAAATATTTCCTTCATTGTCATAAATAGGAACACTTATTAAAATTATTTTTTGATTTTTAACGAAAGCGTCTTCAGATGGTTTCCCAATATAAATTTTCCCTTTTATTGAAACTTTAAAGTAATCTTTTTTAGAGAAGTCTGGATCATAAACAATGCCTCTTGTTCTGTCATATCCAAAAGCTCTTCCGTTTTTTGTTACAACGCCAAGCCTGTCAAACATATTATTAAGTAGAGTCTTCCTGAAAATCTCTTCAATTGTTTTATCATCTTCTAAATTCTCTGGAAGAAAAGTCGCCATGTTCTCTAATGCCTGTGTATATATGTTTACTTTTTCTTGAAATACATTTACAGATAGATTTGAAATTTCATTCATTGTGTCCAATGTTTCTTTATGACCAGAATTCAATATAAAATAAACATAATGAATACATAAAAAAAAAATAAACAAAACAACAATTGTTATGCTTAACAATGTAATTTGCGTCTTCTTTTCAGAATATAATTTTGTATGTGTCTTCATAAAGAAATTTATATTATAAAAAATAATTCAATGAAAAGTAACAAAAAAAAATAAGTTATTCTGATGATAGAAATGTAATTGTTACAAAAACTATTTCTTACATTTTAGAGGCTACATTTGTTATATAATCACTAATGAAAATAAACTGTATATGATTCATCTGTTACATCATACAAAGGCATAAAGTCAATTTCTGATTCTGGTGTTCTTAATACGTAACAAGACTGCTTCCACGGAAAAGTATCATAAGTATGTTCACTTTGTTTAACTAATTTATTTGAAGCACTTACATTTTCTAAATGTAAAGAAGTTTCTTTTGTGTTGACACCTGCCAGAACAATTGGCCCTTCAAGAATAGCAAACAAATCCTTTCTACCTGGAAGAAATTCTTGTGTAACGCATATTGGAAAATACAAACTTATTTCATCATTTCTCCATTCTTTATTTATATGCAAATATCCATCAAAAATGATTTTTGTAATTTCATCTTCTGTTATTTGAATTCCATTTAATTTTACTGTTGGATTTTCTTTACACCAAGAAGGTATCCTAAAATTTAAAATGAAATTAACTTTGTTGCTGCAATTGATTTTGAATTTAAGCAGCCATCGTGATGTAGAATTATTGTCAGTAGAGTCAAAGAAAGAATCAGAGTTGTAATATTTCATGTCAATGTTTTGTTGAATGTTAACACTTTCATTTTTAATTTTAAAAGAAAGTTCTGATGGAATATATTGGCTTACAAAAATTTCATTCAGAGAATTTTCATTTTTATAATAAATTAGTTTTGGATAAATAGTTTGAGCTTGAACCATTGTCCCATAGCAGCACCAAAAATCTTTTGTTGGAGTTCCCCATTTCTTTTTACTTGAAGATTTTAATGGAAGAAAATAAGTAGGTAGCGCAGTATTTTTATTTTGTTGAGAAAGAAATCCGTTGTATAAAGCGCGTTCAATGTAATCTGAAAATTTAGTACTTGCGTTTTCTGTGTATAGCATAGAAGCTGTTCTTACCATGTTATAGACTGTGCAAAATTCTTGGTCGCGTTCATTTATATAAGAGCCATGTTTGTAAGGAGGAATCCAAAATTCTCCAGAGTTCTGTCCTGTTGTTGCAAAACTGCCTCTTACAGTGACAGCCTCCTTCCAAAAATCATCGGTTACTTTTTTCCAATTTTTATCACCTGTAGTAAGATACATTTGCCATGCACCATGTGAAAGCGGAATTGTTGCATTTGCGTGGCAGTTAGAAAGCGGATCTTTTCCTTCTTCTAAATCTTTAAACACTGACTGATTTTTATAACAGTTCATAATAGTTTCGTAACGCTTGTCTTTTGTAAGTTCAAAAAGAAGTGCCCATGATTCTAACATTCCTCCAGACTCGCCACTGTAAATTGCATTAGGGTTTACTTTCTGCATTTTAGAAGTCCACTTAATATACCAGTTCGCAAGATGACTTAATATTTGCAAAGCTTTGTTGCTGTTTGCATATCTGTATGAGTCTGTAAGCCCCATAATTAGTTTGTGCATTGTATATTGAGGTGACCAAATATATTCATTCCGTTCAAGTTTATCAAAATATTTTTCTGGTATAGGCCCAGTCCATTCGCCACCATTAAGTTTTTGACAACGCTCTAGTTCATCAATTATAAAATTTAATTTTGCTTCTAACTCCTTGTCATTTTGTGATGATATAATCATTGAAGACGCAGAAAGCCAATGCCCTAGAAAGTGTCCTCGTAATTGGCAAGTTGGAGCTTCCCAGCCCCAGTGAAGAATTGTTTTTTCTGGATTATCTACAACCTGACAATTTGGAATAATAACACCAGCTTCTAAATAAAAGTTTTGTAAAAGCGCTGTGGTGTTTAAATTAAATAAGTATTCTCTATTTTTGTCATATCGTTCTTTGAATAAACTTGGTAAAAGTTTTACTTGTGAAAAATCAAATTCTCTTAACATAAATACCTCCGTTGTTATACGAATATTATAGTTTGAGTTTATATATTTGTAAGTAAATTATTATTTGAATAGGTGGATAAAACTTAGAATTTAGTTGATTTCTTTTTTGTAAAAAGCAAAAGAGTATTCTGTTGGAGTCATATTCTCAATTTTCTTAAAAACACGCATGAAATATTTTGCATCTGAAAATCCACAAGAATATGATATTTCTTCTATAGAGAATTTGTAATTTGCAAGAAGCATTTTAGCCATTTGTATTCTAGTCTTATTGATGTATTCCACAATGCTAACACTTGTTGTATCTTTAAATAAAGTAGAAATATATTCAGGGTTGTAATTAAAATTAGATGCTATTCCTTTTATAGAGAGCTTAGTTGAATAATTAACATTTATATAGTGCATTATATCAATAACTATAGGTGGATAATTATTTGTTTTATCTTCTAACTGTAAAGAGCTTTCTTGAACAAGTTCTAGTAGCACAAGTGAAAGCGCATAGTCAACCATTGCTTTTTTTAATTCAGAAAACTTAGGTTTGTAATTTATTGTAATAGAATTTTCTTGAGCAATATCAAGTAATTGATTAAATAGCAGCATTGCTTTTCCGTTGTCTAGTAAAGTTCCACTTTCTGCAATTTTATTTTTTGTTTTAAAAGAACATTCCGTAAAAAATAAATTTGAATTGAAGTGTGCCCAAAGATAAGAAAGTTTGCCAAGTGTTTTTTTATAGCCAAAATGAGTATCACCAGCACGTAAAATTATATAATTGTTTTTCTCTATAGAAAATTCATTCCCATGTTGAGAAATATAAAGGGTGCCTTCTTTAACTAGAATAAGAACATTCTCGTTAAAGCATCTTCTCATGTGAAGAAATGAATCTTTGCTAATTAAATTTCCACAGACATGAAAATCTACAGGTTTTGAAAAATCGTATTTGAAAAATCTCATTTAATAATTATATCCTAGAAATAAGAATTGTACATTCTAAGTTTAATATCATCTTTTAAAAACAACTGTTTCTTATATTAAAAAACCGCAATAAATGATAATGTAATGCAATAATACTTCTATATGAAATGAGTTTTTATGAAAAAATATTTATTACTATTTATTTTACTTTTGACCATTCCTCTTTATTCGCAAGAAATAAATTTTGGCTATGACACAAGACTTACAGATGAAATAACTTTTTCTAATGAACTTTCAGCTTACAATTTTATAAAAACTTCTCTTGTTGCGTCTGGAGCAAGTGATGATGAAATTACTAATGACATATTAAAATTGCAAAATCTATTTTTAGAATTCAAAAATGAATTAAATATAAACAATATAGTTGAGAATGAACAATCTGCGGAATATGCGCTGAATTTTCTTTATGAAAAATTATTTACAAGTTATTCAATAAATCAAACAAAAGTAAATGTTACAATAAACAGTGGAATTTATAACTGTGTGTCTTCAACAATTATTTATATGTACTTTATTAAATCGCTCGGAATTACAGTATCAGCAGTTGAGACTCCAAAGCATTCCTTTTGCACATTAAGTTTTGAAGATAAACAGATTGATGTTGAAACAACAAATCCTTACGGTTTTAATCCTGGAGTAAAGAAAGATATTTCAACTAATACTAATCAAAAAAAATATGCTGTTGTTCCTGCAAAAGATTATTATGGTAGGAAAGACATTGATGACAACAGAATAATGGCTCTAATATATAACAACAGAATAGCAGCTTTACAAAAACAAAAAAATGACAAAGTAACAATTCCTCTTGCAATAGATGCAATGAAATTACAAAATTATTCTGAGCCGTCAATTTCGACTTTCCAAATGTGTGTTTTAAATACTGCAATAGATTTATCTTTAATAGGGAAAAATGAAGAAGGTATTGACGTAGTATTAACAGCTTCTGAAAAATTTGGTAACTGCAAATTGTATTCTAGTTACATAGAAGCGTCTGTTGGTAAAATAATAAATGCTCAACAAAAAAATAATCAGTATGAAGATTCTTTTAGCACCCTTGAAAAATATAAATCATACATTGGTGAAGAGTATTATTCAGAGCTATTGAATGGAATTACAATAAACTTTTTGAATTATAAGATTACTAATAGCACGTTTGAAGATTCATATAATTCTATAAAAGAAAAAAGAAATTCGATTTCTAATAAAGATTATGAAAAACTTTTATCATTGTCATATTGTTATGAAGCAGAAAAAATTTCAAAAGATTCTGGTTATATAGAAGCTTGGAAATTTCTAGAGAAGTCTAATGTTGAACTTACAAATAACTATTCTATAAATAATCAGATTAAAGTATATAAGCAAAATTATGCAATTACAGTTCATAACAAAGCCGCAAAACTTGTGAATGACGGCGACAAATCTTTTGCAAAAAAAGAAATACTTCTTGGACTTGAAAACGTCAGTGATAGCTCTATTTTACAAAATGATTTAAAAAGACTTGACTATGATAAATAATAAAATGTAAATAATTTTTTGTAATAAGTATTAACAACATGTTTTAATTAAGCCTTGTTTATGATTCAAGTACGAATATATAAATATGATTTTATTTAACAAGAATCAAATTTATTTTTCTAGAGGCAATCTTATGAAAAAATTATTATCATCAACTTGCTTTGCATTTGTATTTCTTGGTGCTCTTCTTACGATGACCGCACAAGATGCAGAAGGTTTTGGAACAGTGCAAGATGAAGAAGCTCCGTCCCTTGCTGGTGTGTTTACAGTTGACGGAAGTAAAACAACAGAAACAGAAAATGTAAAAGATAAAACTTACACGAGCAACAATGCAGACGAATGTGTATTGCTAATTAAAGATAACGCTAAAGCAAAAATATTGAACTCTATCTTTAACAAAGCTAAAGGAAATGTGACAAACGGCGGACAAAGCAATTTTTACGGACTGAACGCTGTTGTAGTTGCACAGAACGGCAGCACTTTAACTTTAAAAGATGTGACAATCACTTCAAACGCAGAAGGAGCAAACGCTGTATTTTCAACAGGCGAAGGCTCTTCAATCACAATTAAAAATATAAAGATTCACACAACAAAAAATTCTTCACGCGGATTGGACTCAACTTATGGCGGCGTAATCTTAGCAAGCAATGTTGACATTACAACAGAAGGTGAACACTGCGCGGCATTTGCAACTGACAGAGGAGAGGGGACAGTTACTGTTAATGGAGGAAGTGCAAATACTTCTGGAGAAGGCTCTCCTGTAATTTATTCAACAGGAAATATCAGTGTAAAAAATCTTTCAGGAAAAGCTACAGGTTCTGAACTTGCTGTAA
>JBAXYY010000116.1:0-7729 GCA_041670585.1 Treponema sp.
AGGAAAAAACAGGCTACTGCAATACAAACACAGATTACTTTGTAGTTGCACGCGATGAAGGCGCTCCTATATTTTCTATTACTTCAACAAAGAATGCTTACCAAGCAGTTGGACAGTCATTTAATGTTAGCGGCAAGGCAAAAGATTCTGGTGGAAATATAAAAATATATAGCTCTGCTGATGGAACTTATGATTCTGCGGACACTCTTATTTCTACAATTGCAAACAAGACAGACGAACAAGACTGGTCTGCTTCAATTGCAATTCCTTCTGGAACTACACAAGGCTCCACACTTTATTACATTGCTATAGATTTATACGGACAAACTTCTATAGACGACTTCCCTTACAAAGTTGACCCTGCGGCTCCTACATTTACAATTACCCAGCTTGGAAGCAACACAACTTCTTCTGAAATGCCTACTAAAGAAAAATTATTTACTTCTTATGCACAGAAGAGCTCGTTGTTTATTGTAAAAGGTCTTGTTGACGATGAAGGCGACAGCGGACTTGAAGATGTAATTTACTACATGGTGTCATCAACAGAACCTGCAAAAATTACAGGTGGCGCGGCTTACGACACAACAAAGGGAACATGGAACAAGTCAACAATTCTTAGACAGTCAGACGGCAACCATTGGACAGCCAACCTTGACTTTAGCTCTTATGATGAAGGAACATCTTACACAGTTTATCTTGCGGCAAGGGACAATGCACGTAACATTTCTTTACTTGCTGATAATCCTTGCAACAAAATTATTCTTACTCCAGATGGAACAGCCCCTGTTGTAGGGAACGCTGTTGCTGATGATGATAAAATAACAAATGTTGATATTAACAATGATGTAAAGATTACTGCAAGCACCATAACTGAAGTCGGCAGCGGTATTGCTTCTGTTGTGCTTTATGAGAACGGCTCTTCTATTGGCGCAATGACAACTTCTGATTCTGGCGCAACATACACTTATTCAATTCCTGCTAATTCAACACATCTTTCTACAGGCTCGCATACTTTTGCAGTTCGTGCTACAGATAAAGTTGGAAACATTTCTGCTGACAAGACAATAGTAATTGCTGTTGATACAACAAATCCTACTGCGAACATTTCTACAGTTACACCTCTTACTTCTGCTGGATATGCAAACGGCAATGTGACAGTTTATGCAACCGCTGGAGATGAAATAGAGCTTTCTGAAATTTCATGGAAAGTTGTTGATGGAACAAGCGTTACTAAAAAAGAAGGGACAATAGCAGTAGACGCGAATGATAAAATTTATAAGAGCTTTACATTTGCACTTGATACACGCGAAATTACTACTACAAGCGGAACTTACACTTTAACAGTTACTTCAACAGACAAAGCTGAAAACACAACTACAACTTCTGGCACAACACTGAACATTGATCAGGCTACAGATGTCCCAGTAATTACTTTGGACAGTCCTGCAACTTATGAGCCTAGTGCGACTGTTGGTGTTGGCACAAACTTGTTTAAATCTTCAGATTCAATGACTGGCACAATTACAGACGACGACGGTCTTGCTTCTATTGTAATAAAGATTGATACCATTGTTACAGACACAATTGACGGTGGCGGCGCAAAAACTTACGCATTGAGCAAATCACTTTCTGCTTTGGCAGAAGGAACTCATACTATTGAAGTTACAGCAACAGACAACGCTCTTGGTGTTTCAAAAACAACAAACTCATTTAGCGTTGGCATTGATAATGGCGCTCCGACCCTTGCGCTTTCTGCTAATGTCACAACAACAAAGAACAACATTTATTATGCGAACGGTGATTTGACAATTACAGCTGTTGTAAAGGACGGCTACAAATTAGGCAGCCTTGAATGGGCAGACACCGCAGTAACTCCAGCAACAGGAAGTGTAACTGTAGTTCAAGACAGCACTTCTCAGACAAAGACAATTACTGTTGCAAAACCTGTTGCGAATGTTAAGAGCACTCGCACAATCACAGCAAAAGATTCCTTTGGGCGCACTACAGCAGACACAATAACTTACGACTTTGATGTTACTCCTCCAACTTTAACACCTGCGGCACTTACTGGTGTTAACACAGACGGTGACTTGAATTATTTTAACAGCTCTAAGACTTTGACAATAACAGGCACTGCTTCTGACGGCACGGCAACAAGCAATGACAGCGGTTTGGACAGTGTTTACTACGCAATTGTTGAAGGACATTACGCAACACCAACAGACGCTACTACTGCTGGAAAAACAGTGACATGGAACTTGACTTCTGGAAGCGCAACTTGGTCTGCAAAAGTTGACTTGATTGAAAAAGCTGACGGCAACTACACTGTATTTATAAAAGCTGTTGACTTTGTTGGAAATGAAAAAATTTCTGACGCAATAAAACTTGTTGCAGATAAAACTTCACCTGCAATTGCTGTTACAACAATAAACGGTGTTGCTGATACTTCTGTTGACACTTATTACAACAAGGACACAACAATTGTTGGCTCACTAACAGAAGCTAATCTAAAACAGATTTCTGTTTCTTCTGCGACTTGTAGTGGCACTGAAAAGACAGTTACAGTTGAAAATGTTTCTGGAGTGCTGACACTTTCTACATTGACAGATGAAGGCGTTTGGGCAATAACACTTTCTGCAGAAGACAAGGCAGGGAACAAAGGCTCTTACACAATCAACACTACTGTTGACAAAACATCTCCGGCTCCTGTAATAAATGAAGCAAATACACTTGCTGTTGGCGGAAAAACATTTACTTCATCAGACACTTCTGGTTCATGGTTCAATCAGACTTCACTTCAATTTATTGGATACTACAAAGAAAATGGCAGTGGCATTGAAGAATGTTCTTACTTCTTGAATCCTGCAACTGTTCCTACAACAGAAAATGTTGCGGGGCTTACTTCTAACGGAACCTTCAGCCCTGCAAGTGTTACAGGCGACGCTTGCAAGTTTAATGTTACAATTGCAAACTTCTCTGTGGAAAATAGTGGGACGAATACAATTTACTTTGTTGTAAAAGACAAGGCGGGGAACTATTCTATAAGCAGTGGTTATATAATTAAAGTTGATCAAGATTTACCAAACCTTATTCGCGAAATTCCTTCAACTTCAACATTGCTTTCTAATTGTGCAACCGCGCCAGCAATTTCTGGAACGTGTTCAGACGCAAGTTCTGGAGTTAAATCTGTTGTTGTAAAAATAAATGGCACTCCAATTTCTTCAAGCATAACAAGCGGTTCTTGGACTGCAACATCTTCTGAAGTTGAAAGTGTTCTTAAACCACTTGCAACTTCATCTTACCCAGTGACTGCTGTTGTAACAGACAATGCGGGTAACAGCAACACTGTTTCTTTGTTCACACTCACTGTTGATAAGACTGCACCAACTGCAGCAATAAGCGCTTCTATTCCTACAAGCTCACTTAACGGTAAAAAGAGTTTAAGCGGAACTGTTACAGAAGACAATTCTCCGGCTTCATTCACTTTGTACTACAGCACTTCTAACACAGATGCGGCGGCAGGCTCTGAAGGAACAATACCTACTTCATGGACAAAGTTTGGTGATGAGATTTCAGATTCAGCTTTGATTTATAACTGGACATTAGGTTCATTTGATTTCTCTGAAAACTCTGGAACAAAGACTGATGGAAAAGCCGATATCTATTTACTTCCTGTAGTGTACGACAAGGCTGGTAACTGCAACGTTCATGCTGATGGAAAAACAACTGCTGACTTTACTCAATGTAGCAAAAAATCAGTCAAGTATTCAGTTGACCAGAACACTGACCGCCCTGTAATAAAGCTTTCTAATCTTTCAATAAGCAATTCTACACTTATGTCAAAAACTGTCATTGGAACAATTTCTGATGACGATGGCATTTCTGATTTCTATTACACTGATAACTCAACTAGCGCCGCTACTTTTGCTACAACAGACACTAATTGGAAAAAAGTGACAGTAACAGACGGTAGCTGGTCTATAGAAGCTGGCAAAGATGGAAGCAAAACTTGGTGGTTCTATGTTAAAGATACAGCAGATGGAACATTCCTTACTTCAAATAGCAATAGTGTTCTAACTATACCTTACATTTCTGACTCTACAACAAAGGCGGACAACAGTTCATCATTAGATTTCAAAGTAGACACTAGTTCTCCGGTGATTAATAATTTATATGTTTCATCAGATAATTCAACATGGTCAAATGTTGCAGGAAATGTATTCGGTGGTACAAAGACAAATATCTACGCAAAGGTAAATGTAACTGAAGAAGTTGGAATGCCAACAGATGAAACAAAAGCCGTGTCGATTTCAATAAATGGTGAATCAATTACATTAACTGATTCTACAATTTCCTCTTCTGGAGCAAATCCTTATGAATATGTTTTAGGAGCTATACCATTAAGTTCTGTTTCTGCAACAGGTACTGTACCGCTTTCTGTAACAGTTACAGACGGTTCTGGCCTTTCAACAAGCAAGACATTAAATATAAGTATTGATAACACAGCTCCAGAGCTTTCTATTACTTATCCTTCATCTAGTGATTGGACAACAGGAAAAGTAACTGTAAAGGGAATTGCTTCTGACAGCGGTTCATCTGTAAGTTCTGTAAAATATCTTATTCCAACAAAGACTCAGCAAAGCGCAACAGATGATTCTTTAAAAACATCTACAACTTGGGTCACTTTAACAAATCCTTTAGCATGGTCAATTGAATTCAATAGTTCTGCATATACAAATGTACCAAGTGGAAAACTTAGCCTTGAGTACTATGCGACTGCAAAAGAAAGTGAAAGTTTGCTTTACGGTACAATTGCAGATTCTGAAAATCATCCAGAGCAATGCACAGTTCCAATTTACTTCTTGCTTGAAGATACAACAGGCAATGTTGCGCTTAATCGTGATAACAAATTGAATGTGGACACAGAGGGCGGCAAGCCAACATGCACAATTACATACCCTGATGAAAATGCAAAGACAAGTGGTGTTGTTACAATTTACGGCACTGCTACTGATGATGAAAATGTAAGTGAAGTTAGAATCAATAGCATAAAAATTAGTACAAAGGAATCTCCTTCTGCTGAAACTGCTAGCGATTGGACTGATGTAACATACAATGCAATTAGTGCAAGTGAAGTTGTGTCAACAGGCACTGTTACAGGTGACTCAAGCAGTTGGTACATTAAAGCTACTGGCACAAAGAGCTGGAAGGTAGCATTCAAATCTTCTGGCTTAAGTGAAAGTGATATAAAAGCAATTCTTGTAAGTGTTCAATCCTATGATGAAAATGCAAGCACATGCACTGAACAGACGAGGCTTGTTTATATAGATAAGAATGTTCCAAAAATACAAACACTTTCTCTTGTTCAGTTTGCAAGTACACCTACATTAGTAACAGACACTCCTAATGTTTCTAGGACATACGTTTCTGGAATGTACTTAAGTAAAAATGTTGGCAATGGTTCATGGTATTTGTATGGCGAAATTACAGACGACACAAGTGTTAAGGCAATAACAATTTCTTCTGAAACAGACGCTTCTGTTAAGTTGGCTTTCAAATCAGAAAGTACTGGCGCAATAGAAAGTGGTGTAGATTCAAAAATTTATAAATTCTTAATACCTGTTACTACAACAAGTGATGGACACATCTACTCAAAATTAAGCCTTGATGACGGGCAGCATACAGACATTGATTCCTACATAAGCATTTATATAGACAGCACAGCTCCTTCAATGTATGACACTTCAAATGATAAACAAAACTTTACAGCAGCAAATATTTCAGCACTTAGGCTAACAAGCAGCTCTGCAAATGTAAGCGATACAAATGTTGTCGAAAACAGCAACAGTGTTTACACATTTGGTGACAGTATTTATGAAGCAGACAGTGGACTTTCTTGCATTGCATTCTATTTTGAACGCCCTGCAAGCACAACGTTTAATACAAAAAATAGAGTTTACAGTCCTATGTATAATTCTAGCGACAACAACATTACACCAGTTGCGGATTCTGCAAGTGATGGTTCTGTTTACATAAACAGCGAAGGTCTTCCGGCTTTATATAAGACAGGAACAAAAAGAAGTTCAACAAAAACTATTGAATACAGCGGATTGGGCAGTAATTTGAACATAAGAGCAGGCGGTCTTGTAAAAATAGGTGGCTCTTATTGCTTGATCAGTTCTATTTCTGGTGATGTAGCAACAATAGACACTGATGTAAGTGAAAGTATAACTACAACAGAATTTATTTATGCTCAAGTTGTTAATCACAAAGTAACAGAAGGCCCTACAGACAATGACTATACTACTGTTCAAAATGATGACGCTGATGGAATGATAGAAAGTCTTCATCAGACAGGAACAAGTTACAGTTGGACTGCAAGTGTGTTCTCTAACAACATAAAGGATGGACCAATTCAGATTCATGCAGTTGCAATAGATAACGCTGGCAATACAAACCATGCCTATGTTAGCACAAGTGTTCAGAATAACCGTCCTCGTATAGCAAAAGTTATGCTTGGAACAGATATTAACGGTAATGGTACATACGATTATTTCAGCTCAGATTCAACAGGACCTGTAAATGATTTAACTGATGATGCAACAGCAAGTGGCACACAGTATGGTGAATTCTCATATTATTCAACGCTTGATTTAGCAGGAAAGTCTCAGTCTACTTCAACATTGAACCCTGTAAGTGGAATAGATACATTCGTTGTTAAAAATGGAATGTGTGTTATTCCAGACTTTACAAGTGGTAACGGCGACTTGAAGTACACATATATGGTCTCTGATTCTTCAGCTGCTGCGGTAAAAACAACTGCCGCTGACCGTGATTCAAAAGATGGCGCAATAACTGCATTAACATCTAAGGCAACTCTTACAGATGAAACTACACCTATTGTAGCCAACAGATCTTCTTCTTCAGGACTTATTGCAGATCAAATTTCTAGCAAGGGCGGACTTACAATTTCAACTGATACTTTAAAGACTTATGAAAGTTGGGTCGGCGAATCTAAAGCTACAAAATATTTTGCATTCACATTCTGGGACGCAACAGAAGAAACAACTCAAGGCACAGACAGCTTATGGGCACTTCTAAAAGTTCCTGTAATAGTGAATGTTGTAGATGATGTAGCACCAAAAGCTACTATAAATCCGTTCCACTGGACAAGTTGGAGCGACTGTTCAACTTCTGTAGACTCATCAGGAAATCCAGAAGGTCATATAGACTTGGGTGCACAACCAGGAGTAGCTGGAAAAGTTGTAATAGACGGTGCTGCTTATGATGAAACAAGGCTTGGCTCTATTTCCATGACAACTCCGGGAACTGGAGAAACACATGAAGTGGCAAAGTATGAAAGTGGAACATGGTCAACAGTCAAAACAAGTTGGCCTGACAACTGGGAAGACTTTGAAATAACAAGTGAAGAGGAACCTTCACAGTCAGGACATACAGTAACTTGGAAGTTCACCGTTGATATGACAAAATATGGTGTTGTAAAAGATCAGGTTGTAGAAGTAGCTGCAAACGATGCTTCTACTGCAATTTCTGGTGGTAATGCATCAGCATTAAGTTCAGATCAAACTACAACAGCATCTCCTTCTTCTTACTACAAGATGGATTTTGTTCCTTACATTAAGGGCATTAGTGGCGCATACCGCTCAAGGCTTGGACGCTACCCAGTGCAGGCTGGCTCTAACATGGTGATTGAAGGTTACAACTTTGC
>JBAXYY010000117.1:0-7675 GCA_041670585.1 Treponema sp.
TTTTCACCACGAGTTCCAGCTGTAATCCATGCGCCGTATAGACCAGAAGAATCTGTTGGGTCGCCACTTGTGTAAACTGTTTTTCCATCTGAATCTTCAACTTTAGCAGTGCTAAGAGTGTATGTTTTTCCAGTTGTAGAATAAGCAGTTGTTGTAGTTCCAGTAGTTGATGAATAAGGAACAGGAAGCTCTATTGTCGTTGTTGTGCCTACTGTTCGTTTGAAGTACAAAGCAAGCCTGCTAAATCCAGAGCCAGAATCTGATGCCGTGCCACCAAATGCCACTGTGTAGTCGCTGTTGCTCTGTTTGGTCATTTTAATATTATTGTCATTGCCATCTACAAGAGCAGAAAGTTCAGGAGCTTCATTATCTATATTTAGATTGTAAGCTGTAGAAATTGTATGTCCGTTTTTCTCTGTGTCGGTTACAGAAACTGTGTATGTTACAGAGCTGCTTGTTTTGTCTACAGGAATATAAACATATTCAGAAACACTCTTGATTTCATAATTTTCTTTAACTGTTGTTTGATCAGAAACATAATAATTAGTTCCTTCAGTTAATGTTGAAGAGCCTTTCTTTACTGAACATGAATAAATACTTGCTTCATCTTTTAAGAGAACCTTTAAATACCATGTGCCTTTTAAATACATGTCCGCTGTATAGTCTTTTGTTGCAGAAGCTGTTGCTGAAGCAAACGCAGAAGCACTTGAAGGCTCTGTTGTATATTGCATAAGGTTTGCTGTCTCTGTTGGAGCAGTATCATCAATATTTATACGAATAACATCTGACCATGAGCCAAGCTTTCCGTTTGCGTTTACGCCACATGCACGGATTGCTATGTAGTTTAATGTACCCGGTGTAGATGGATTCATGTCGCCACCTGTATTCAAAGATATGTTCCAGGCAGTAGATGTTGAAGCAGAAGAAACTGTCGTTGCAATACCCCACCAATTAGTTGAAGTTGTACTAGATGTAAAGCCATCGGTTATTGATGCACCACTAGAATTAACTGTCGTTAGTTTATAGTTATTTAAATACGTTTGATTATTCGCAATAGACCATGAAGGAGTATCTGAAGCTGATCTTAATGTTGCAATTTGTAAATAGACAGATTTCACTGTTGTTGAAGCAGAAGGTATTTCAACAGTGCCTGTTACGCGCATTGTTCCACCAAGTGTAACATAACCTAAAGAATTATTGGATGTATCTTTATCATAGTCATTCGAAGTAGGATAAGAAATTGAAACAGAAGGTTTGTCTGCGTCTGGATTATGCTTCAAAGAGTATTTGTAAATTGTATAGTTGCCAAGAACATCTGTAGATTTTATATACAAAGGCAATGTATATATGCTATCAGAATAAGAAGTATAGTAAGTATTACTATCGTAGTCAGTAAGTAAAGGATTTGAAGTGCCGTCAAAGTCAAATTGCCATGCAGAAGCTGAAGCTTTTGCAGCAATACTTCCATTCCATGTCAGGTTTGACAACTGCACATCTGTATAACCAGCCTGTATTTGTGTAGGAATAAGCCACTGAGTTGTCGAGGTTGACGAACCACCAATGTCTGTTGAAATGCCTATGAAGTTTACAGTTCCAGTGACTTCATCTGTTTGAGAAGGACTTGTAACCATAATGGTTGGTCCAGAATTATCAAGAGTAAATGTAAATGTTGAGTTTGACCAAAGAGTGCTATTGTCCCATGCCTTGACAACTACAGAAACAGCTCCTGTCGAAGAACCTGTCAAAGAAGTAGAATCAAGTGTCCATACAGCTGGTGTGCTGCTTGTTGTAGCAGAGAATGAGCCATTTGAAGTAAGTCCTGTCTGACCAGCAAAAGAACTTGATGTCGCTACGTTGTCTATAAGTACAGCCCCTTCTGAATCTGTTGCTGTAAGAGTCATTCCAGCAATTCCGTTATCATCTGTTGCGGTAATTATAATTGTCGCATTATTACTTACAGTGCCTCCCAAAACAACGCCTGTTGAAATATTTGAAGTTGCAGATTCTTTTGTTGATGCATCTGTATATGTAATTTGACCTTTAGAAATTACCGGCGACTTGCTGTCAGAAGTATAAGTCACAACTGCAGAGTTAGAAACCGCTGTATTAGATTTGAACTGAACATAAGGTTGGCTCAAGGTAGACGTGTTTGCTGTGTAGAATACCGCGTTATTGTTGTCAACAATGTAGAAGTAAACTGTCTTTTTACCATCATTTATATCTGCAGGAGTAAATGTCCACTCACCAGTTGAAAGTGTAAATGTTGTTATGCTGTAATTAACAGTATCATCGGTTTGTGAGACAGGTATCTTAGTTATTATTTTTTCACTGTCTGTTGAAATTGAAACAGTTGCATTCACAGATGAAGTATTTTCTGGACTTGTAACAGTCTTTGTAATTGAAATTACATCTCCATTTGATGGTGCTGATGTAAGAGCACTTTCACTGAATACAACATTTTTTACTACTGAAGTGCTTGTAGAGTCGTCGTCTGTAATAGAGCCACTTATGGAAGCATTTGTTCCATACATAAGTGTGCCACCGTTTTCTGACAAGTCTGTTATTTTTACAGAAGGGCGGTCCTTGTTGCGGTCTACACTGTATTTTGTATATCCAGCAGTAGCGCTTTCTGCAATAGAGTCTGCTACACTACAGTTGTCTGCTTCGTCGTACGCCACAGGAAGAATGTAGATTGTGCCAGTTCCGTTTGCTGAACTAGAAGCGCCAGAAGCTGTGTTGAAGTCAAAGCTAGAAACTGTCCAGTTGTAAATGCTAGAGACATCGGCATTGTAAATTGTTTTTTCATCACTTCCAGAAGCTGTTGTTGTGATTGTCTTTATAAGAGTGTAGTCGCTTAAAGTTGTGCCTGCACTGTCCGCTTTATAGTAGATTGAGATTGAGGCTGGATTGTTGTTTTCTGTAACTGTTCCCGAAATATCAAGAGTGCCGTTTAAAGTGCCTGTTGGTGAAGAAATTGTTGTTGTTGGTGCAGTGTTATCATACTGTATTGTGAACAAAGAGAATGTCGCAGCATTGCCCGCTTTATCTGTAAGAACAACAGAAACACTTCCGCTGCTTGTAATGCTGCTGCTTGGAATTGTGACTGTATAAGTTTCGCTTGATTCTGAGAAAGTTGTAGCTACACAAGTTGAGCCAATGTTTGTTGTTACTTTGGAAATGCCGCTGCCTATAGAAGTATTAGCATCGGAAGCAGTGAATACAACAGTCATATCTTTACTGCCATTTGTAAGCTTTGTTGTTACTCCTGTTACATCATCTACTTTTGTAAGAGTGCAAGTGGCTGGCGCTTGTGTATCTACATTTGCAGAAAGTACTGTAGCGTCTGTTGTGTTTCCGGCAATATCTACCGCACGTATATAAATTGTATTCGAACCTTCGCTAACAGAAATTGTAAAGCTGCCAGTGTTTCCCGCATCAGAATAATTTGCACCAGAATCTAAGCTGTACTGTAATTTAGAAACACCGCTTGTGGAATCTGTAGCATAGGCCTTTATAGCAAGGCTTGTTGAGTTGAACCATTCTGTGCCAGTTACCTTGCTAGTAGAGATTGTTGGAACTTCAACAATTCCGTCATCATCTTTGTCTGAATTCCAAACAGGCGCTGTCTTGTCAGAAACAACGGTGCGTGTAAGAGAAGCTGTGTTCCCCGCAATATCAGTTACTGTGATTTTGTAAGTATGAGTTCCATCCGTCAGCGCAGAAGGCTCTAGTGTTTGCGACCAAGAATTGCTGGTTACAGAAGGATAATATGTTCCAACAGTAGCCTCGTTTAAGGTGTCAACAATTGTAACAGGTTTTGTAGTCGCAAGAGCGTTTGCTGTGTCTTGTGCAGTTCCTGTCAAAATGAATGAGACATTTGTTGTGCGTCCAGAATTTGTTATTCCAGTTTCAGTTAATGTTGGCACTGTTTCATCGATTTTAATTGTTCGTGCTGCAAGAGCCGAAACATTTCCAATATTGTCTACAGCAACATAGTACAAAGTGTTTGTCCCTTCTTTAAAGCCCTTTACAGTTGTGCTAAAGGTTTCTGAAGTTCCACTGTCTGTTGTTGTAAATGCTCCAGTTTTGACTGTTGAATAATTGTCAACTGTCATTGCATTATTTCCACAACCAGAATACCAAGCCTGGTAGTAGATTGTGCTAATGCCGCTTCCAGCCTCTGTCCAAGCGCCTGTTACAGTGAATGTCTCTTGATTGTACCAAGAGTCTGCGTTGTAAGCAGCGCCGCCAATTGTGTCGCCTGTAGAAATTGCAGGAGGTGTAACATCAAACTCAATGTTAATTGAAGAAGCAACTGTGTTTCCTGCGCTGTCTGTAGAAGCAACTGTTGCAACCGCATCAGAAACGCTGTCTTTTGCATAAAATTCGCTCAAGTCAATTCCACTGAATGACCAGTTTGCAGAAGCAGAGCTTGTTGGTGTTAAAGTTTTTGCAGCACCTGTAGAATCATATCCAGCTATGGACACAGAAGTTGAAGCAAGCGTGTAGTTGTCTGTGGAAACACCGCTCAGTGTAAATTTATTTTCGCTTGAATTGTTTATGTAGTAGCAATTTGCAGTTGAATCAAAATAAGAAGAAGAAAGTTTAATGCTTTGAATTGCAGGACTTGTTGAGTCGCACATCAAAGAGCCAACCCTTGTGCTGCTGCTCTTGTTTCCTGCCTTATCAGAAACAACGGCAGTAATGTCAACAAGCGCGCTTATGTCGTCAAGGAAGCCCTTGTACAAAGTCAAAGACCATGTTCCTAAACTAGAATTGTATGTAAGTTTTCCATTTGCATAAGTTGTGTCAGAAAGCTTTATTGCAACAGGACTTGTTGTAGAAAGAGTCAATGTTATTTCATCAACTCCAGAAGCATCATCAGAGACTTTTCCTGTTAAAGTTTTATCTGCGCTTCCATTTATAAGTGTTGTTGAAGTGTCATCTCCAGAAATTACAGGAGAAGATGAGTCTATAAAAATAGATACTATTGTTTCTGTAGATGTAATATTTCCAACTTTGTCTATTGCCTTGAAGTAAACTTTGTTCGCAAAGCTAGAGGCCTTGAATGAGCCAAGCGTCGCTTTAAATGACTCCACTGAGCCGCCGTCTGTTGTGCTGAACTGTCCTGTTGGATCAACTGCAAATGTTTCTGCAGAAGAATCATACGTCATGTCTGGAGCAGTAACTTCCGCGCCGTTAGGATTTACAACCCAGTAATAGACAGCCTTTATTCCACTGCCCTCTTCATTATAACTGCCGGCAAATGGCATTGAAGCAGAATTGTACCAGCCGTTAGAATATAAACTTCCATTCAAAGTAAATGAAGAATCATTCCAAGAAGGCGCCGTTGTGTCAAACTCAATGTTCAAAACAGAAACAGTAATATTACCAGCACTGTCTGTTGCAGTAAGTGTTACAACAGCATCAACTCCGCTCTGGGCCGCAAATCCGCTCAAGTCAATTCCACTGAATGACCAGCTTGCAGAAGAAGGTAAAGCTGAAGGTTCATAAGTCTTAGCAGCAGAAGAAGAATCAACTCCTGCAATAGAAATTTTTGTAGAACTTAAAGTGTAGTTGTCTGTAGACACACCAGCAATTGTAAACTGGCTTTCACTGCTAGAATTATTTACATAGAAAACAGACGTTGAAGTTCCATTCACAGCAATTGTTCCAGAAGAAGAATTAGAAACTGATGTATTGGCAATAGAAGGCGCAAGGTTGTCAACATAGTAAGTTCTTGTTAATGTTGTAGTTCCTCCAGAATTTGTTGCTGTTATTGTCAAAGATATTTCATATAAACTTTGTGTAGAAAGCATTTCTTTCATTGCAGTTGTAGCAGATGGCGCAAAGTTAAAAGCATAAGTTCCAGAGCCAGCGTCATAGGAGCCAAGCCCCAAGCCTCCTGTTGTAGAAACACTGCTTCTTGTTGAATCAGAGGAATCAGAAAGAACAACTGCGTAGCTTGAAGAAGTAAGCTCCTCCGCAGAAGTGATTGTGCCGCTAAACTCAAAAGCGTCTCCTGCGGTAAATACAGACTCTTTGAACACAGTGTTGTTTGCTAAATTCTTGTAGCCGCTGTTGGTTCCAAAAGTCAGTTCAGGAGCCACAACATTTGTTTTTGCAAAGAAGCCATATCCTTCAGCAGCAGAAGAAGTAAGTGCCTCGTTGTTAATATCATAGCCTTCCGCAATTATTTTATACTTTGTGTTTTTTTCAACATCCGCAGCTTCAAGAGTTATAGAGCAAGAAAGGCTGTCTGTGTTTTCATCGCTTGAAGTAACAGTGTATTTATATACAGAAGGATCAGCGTCAACAATTGCCTTTGCGCTTTCTGCAGTAAGAGTGGAATCATTTTTCATAGCAAATGCCACTGCAACACTTTCATCCCATGTCCACAACAGACACGGTGTGTCATCACCATATTTTTCGTAATAAAATGTAATTGTGCTTGTGTCAAGATTTGTTTCATCAAGACCTGGAGTTACAGAAACATTCATGCTGGAGCCAGTGTAGTAATATCCAAAGCCGTCAACAACATTTGTCGTAGAAGAATTCAAGCCGTAGCCGCTTACCGAATAAGTAGGATTGTTCTGCGGATTGATTGAAAAATTCAAGTAGACATTTTTTTCTTCACCGCTCACAGTTGTGCTTGTGTTAGAAATGTCACTTGCAATTGACTCTGTGTCTTCTGTAGTTGTGCTTACACTTTTTGCTGAATTAAGAATATCATTCAGGGCTGTTGTTTTATCAGCGTCATAAGTTGTTGTTCCATTTATATAATTTCTTAAAGCAAGGACATTGAAGTTTGCAAAACTAGCATTTTTTCCTTCAATCAAATTCAGCATTGCTGTTGTTCCGCGGTAGTAGCATGAAGTTTCATTTCCACTTCCTGTTCCTAAAGAAGAATCTGTTCCACTTTCATCTTGATAGCACAACGCGTTGTCTGAAGCCGTAACTGTAAAATAAATTTCCTTTGACGCAACAGAGCTTCCATTTTCATAGCTAGTAATATTTTCGCTTCCAAATAATTTTTCATAGTTGCTCCACAAAGTTGCGTTTGTAGTCCTGTCGTCTGAATCTTCATAGTACTGCGCTATTGTCAAAGGGTTTGCGTTTGACATATCAGTTATGCCACTAAATGTGCTGTCAAAAAGTTTTGCACCAGTAGAGTCGTAGAAGCTAACTATAAGTTTTGTAATTAAAGAGCTTGCTTCAGAAAATGAGCCTTGAAGCTGAACTGTCTGTCCGTAAGTTTTTGCAGTGTTGCTTCCAATAGAAGTCGGCTTTGTAAGAACAAGAACAGGCGCTGTATTATCAACAGAGAATGATCTTTTGTCTGTAGTCTGATGTCCAGATTTATCTGATGCGGTAACAGTAACTGTGTAGTTCAAGCCGTCTGGAATTGCAAAAGTGCCGTCTTCACTTTGAACATTCAGCTTGTCGGTAACCCATGACTTTCCGTCGGAAGCAATATTTGCTGTATACGAATATGAAATGCTAGTGTCAGTGTTTACAATATTTACAGCAACACTTGCCACTGACAGGTCGTCAGAACAAGTGCCTCTTATATAAAACCAATCTGATATAACTGATGAAGCAGAAGGGTAAGAAATTGCAATTTCAGGAGAGGCTGTATCTACCTGCGCTCCCAATCCAATTTGGCATGAAAAAA
>JBAXYY010000118.1:0-7672 GCA_041670585.1 Treponema sp.
AGCCTCATTGCACGCAAGTTTATTTCCTTGTAGCCGCCATACGCCTTTTGAATAAGCTTTGCGCTCTTTGTAAAGGCCGGTGGGTCAAGAATAATCACATCGAACTTTTCGCCGTCTGCTTCGTACTTTTTTAGCAAGTCGAAAACATCTGCGCATAAAGACTTCATGTTCTTTGCGTTGTTAAGCTCAATGTTCTTGTTAACAAGCTCAACTGCTTCCGGGGAAATATCAACAGAGATAACTTCCTTTGCGCCAGCCTTCTCTGCGTTAAGTCCAAACGCTCCTGTATGCGTAAAGGCATCAAGAACTCTTTTGCCGTGGCAAAGTTTTGCAACAACAGCGCGGTTGTCCTTCTGGTCCAAGAAGTAGCCTGTCTTTTGACCGTGCGCCAAGTCAACTTCTATTTGAATTCCATTTTCAACTATTACAATTTTATCATCGCCTGCTTTTCCAATCCAGCCGGACTTTAATTCAAGGCCTTCCTTTGTCCTAACGTCAGCGTCGCTTCGTTCGTAAATTCCAAAAGGCTTGCAACTTTCTTCAAGCGCGCCTAAAATTTCATTTCTAAACACTTCTGAAGCCAAAGCCATGAACTGCACTACAAGGTAAACTTTATTGTCTTTAGTGCAATAACGCTCAACTACAAGGCCCGGAATAAAATCAGCCTCTGCAAAAATCAAACGGTAGCTGTCATTTTCTGCGTAATGCAGGCCCCTAATGTTGACAGCGTTCAGCACAACTTTTTTCCAGTAAGATTTTGTGTCCGCCATAATTTGGTCAGCATGGCATCTTCCAATCAAGCGGATAGTTATTTTTGATTTTCTGTTGATTACACCAGTGCCTAAAAAGCCGCCTGCCTTTGTGTAGACTTCAACTACAGAGCCGTCATCTGCTTTGCAGTCAGCAAGATTTGTCTGCTTGATGCCGCTTCCATCTTTTGCTGTGAATTTTACAGTTGATATTTCGTTGTCGAAAACCCAAGGATAACCCTGCTCTATTTCATTTTCTTCTTTTGATTTTAAAAAGACTCTTGTTATTTCACTCATGAAAAAGAGTATACCTTAGATTTTAAAGTTGCACAATTGACAAACAACGCCTGTGCACTGATGTTGTTCGTTCTTGATTACAAGCAAGCACATGGATGTGCGCTCTAATTATTGTAAGAATTGCATCGCAATTCTTACTAAGATAAAAAAAACAAGGATGTTTTTTTTCGTTCTTGATTACAAGCAAGCACATGGATGTGCGCTCTAATTATTGTAAGAATTGCATCGCAATTCTTACTAAGATAAAAAAACAAGGATGTTTTTTTTATCTTACTTCTGTCCGTAGTAAGCGTTAGGCCCGTGCTTTCTTTCATAGTGCTTGTTGACAATGTATTCAGGAAGCGGTGTCGCATTAGGATTGACTTGCAAAGTGTAAAGCGCCATCTTGCAAATTTCTTCAAGCACAGCCCCGTTGTAAACAGCCTTGTCCGCGGTCTTTCCCCAGCAGAACGGTCCGTGCCCTGCAACCAAGACCATGTTTGTTTCGTTAGGGTTAAGCTTCTGCTCTTCAAAATATTTTACAATTAGCAAACCTGTTTCTTTTTCATAGTCCCGCTTAACCTGCTCCTCGCTAAGATATGGTGTGCAAGGAACACAAGTTTGAAGATGGTCAGCATGTGTTGTTCCAAACAAAGGAACAGAACGTTGAGCTTGTGCCCAGGCAACAGCCGCAGTTGAGTGAGTGTGGATTATTCCGCCCATGTCAATTTTTTTTGCAACTGCGAAATCTTTGTACAAAACAACATGAGTTGGTGTGTCGCTAGAAGGATTCAATTTTCCTTCCACAACTTTGCCGTCCAAATCAACTACAACCATTTTGTCAGCAGTAAGATCCGGGTAAGGAACTCCGCTTGGCTTTATTGCAAAAACAGCCTTGTCCTTGTCAAACGCGCTAACATTTCCCCATGTGTACAATGCCAAATGCTGTGCGGGAATCTGCATGTTAGCTTCGTAGGCTTCGTCTTTTATATTCTGATATTGTGACTTCATTTTACGCTTCCTTTAAAATTAGTTCTCGTCTGTAATTTTTTCAATGAACTGCCCAAGCTCCAAATATCTCTTGTAGAGCTTTTCGTATGTGGCAACCATTTTTGGATTAGGATGATGCACTCTAGAAACGCCAGGGGACATTGCTTTCTGCGCCTCAAACACTGTTGTGTACAGTCCTGCGGCTTTTGCGGCAAACGCTGCGGCTCCTACAGAAGGCGCCTGGTCACCGGCAGTAACATAGATGTCGCGGTTTGTAACATCAGAAAGAATCTGCATTCCTAGCTTGCTCTTTCTTGCAACGCCTCCAATTGCCATAATCTTTTCTATTTTAACTCCGCCCTCTTCAAAAGCCTCAATTATTGCCCTTGCTCCAAACGCTGTTGACTCAAGAAGCGCCCTCATCATAGCAGGAGCGTCTGTTCCAAGATTGATTCCACTAATGCAGGCAGACAATTTCTGATTCGCAAAAGGTGTGCGGCGGCCGTTAATCCAGTCAAGAGCCACAAGATATTTTTCAGGGTGAGCTTCATCAATAACAACTTTAGAAGCCTCGTTTTCTAGAACGCGAAGAAGATTTTTTTCATAAGCGTCAACATCAATTTTATCCATGCCAGGAACATCAATGCCACACTCTTTAAATGCATTCTGATTTCTTAAAGGCCACACAATAAGTTTTCTAAGCCAAGCATAGTAGTCGCCGTAAGCAGACTGCCCAGCTTCATATCCAATGTAGCCATCGACAACAGAGCCGTCAACCTGACCGCAAATGCCCTTTACCAACTTTTCTTTTTCACCAGCAGCAGGCTTTGGCCCAATTATAACATCGCATGTGGAAGTTCCAATTGATTTTACTAAAACTCCAGGAGCCGCATCTCCTCCAATTGCGCCAATGTGGCAGTCAAACGCGCCGCAAGTCACAATAACACTTTCTGGCAAGCCTAAATTTTTTGCCCATTCAGAAGTCAAATGTCCGCAGCTTGTATCAGTTGTATAGGTTTCGCTTCCTAAAGAATTTCTAATTTCACCAAGCTTTGTGTCAAACCGATCAAAGAATTTTTCTGGCGGGTAGCCGTTCCATTCCTTGTTCCACATAACCTTGTGGCCGGCAGGACAACGGCTTCTCTTAATTTTTTCAGGATTCAATGTGCCTGTAAGAACAGCAGGAATCCAGTCGCAATGCTCAATCGCAGTGTAAGAAGCATTTTTAACAGCGCTGTTCTTTCTTACAGTATGAAGAATCTTAGCCCAGAACCATTCGCTAGAATAAACACCGCCTTCGTATTTTGTGTAATCATTTTCTTTGCAAGAGTGAGCAACCTTGTTAATTTCATCCGCCTCTTCAACAGCTGTGTGGTCTTTCCAAAGAATAAACATTGCGTCAGGGTCATCCTTAAATTGTGAAAGAAGAGCCAAAGCAGTTCCGTTTTTATCAGCAAGAACAGGAGTGGAGCCTGTTGTGTCAACGCAAATTGCCCTTACTTTTTCCGCAACACCTTTGCCTGCTTGCGAAAGTGCGCTAACAATTGCCTTAGTCAAGCTTTCTGTGTAGTCAAGCGGATGCTGCCTGAACTGATTTATTTTAGGATCGCAGTAAAGCCCCTTTGCCCATCTAGGATAGTATACAACTTCACTAGCCAAATTTTTTCCATTAGCCGCGTCAAGCACAACACATCTTACAGAGTCAGAACCAAAGTCAGCTCCAATAACATAGTTTTCATTTTCTTTTGCCATTTCACACCTCTAAAATTATCTTATATTTGCAATTTTTACTGCATTATATTTTTTACAAGCATCTAAAAATATTTAGACATTTTCTTTAAAATAAATTTCAAGCGGCATTTCAACAACCACCGGAACTTCCTCTTCAAGAACAAGCTTTTTATAAATCTGCCTTACAGCAATCTTTCCTTGCTCAACAGGAGCCTGAGAAATAAGGCAGTCAATTTTTCCAGACTTCAAGCAATCGCAATTTTTTTTTACCAAGTCAAAACCTACAATTGAAATTCTCTTTTTGCCTTTTACAATTTCATTTTCTTTTTCAAACAAAGAATCAACATAATTTCCCGCAATATGAGAAACAGCGTTTGCAATACATATTCCTCCAATATAGCTATTTTCTTTCAGTAGATTATCAATTTCATCTTCAACAGATTTAATAGTTGAATCCTTGCTGAAAATTTTTAAGGCTTTTCCTTTTTTATTTTCACAGAACCATTTGCAAAATCCATCCGCTCTTTCATTTAAGTTATATGCCTCTGTATACGGAAGAATAATTGCAAATGTTTTTTCAACGCCACTTAATTTACTTTTATATTGTGCAGAAGTTAAATAAGTAAGCTTCGCCGCAAGAGCACCTGCTTTAAAAGCATCTTGATGAATTGCGCAAAAAGATTTTGCCAAAGGAATATCAGAATCTATAAAGCAATAAGGTTTTACCTTC
This sequence comes from Treponema sp., assembly GCA_041670585.1. Lineage (GTDB taxonomy): Bacteria > Spirochaetota > Spirochaetia > Treponematales > Treponemataceae > Treponema_D. The sequence goes on from JBAXYY010000118.1 coordinate 4,477, forward strand.
TCTTCATTACAATTTAAAATACATTTTTCAATAACATTCTGCATTACAGGAGCAATTATCCAAGCATCGCATTCAGAATTGACAAGCTCGTTAAACTTCTCAACAAGGCTATTTTCATCAGTTCTAAAAAACTCAAAATCTTCCAAAGAAAAGTTGAACGCATCAAATTCTTCAACACCTTCTTTTACACCTTCCAAAATCTGTTTCCAGTAACCGCTTTCATAAGACATTTTAGGAACAAGAAGTCCAATTTTATACGAACCGCTTCTCTTTAAATGACGCGCAAGAGGATTTGTATGATAGCCGCTTTCTTCAATTATTCTATTGATTTTCGCTTCAGTTTCAGAAGAAACCCTCCCCCTGTTATGAAGAACACGGTCAACTGTTCCAATAGAGACATTAGCTTTTTTTGCAATTTCCGTCACTGTCATACAACACCTGCGTTAACGTACACACTATACCATATTTTTGCATATTGTCAAATAAAAATATACCTTAGAAAAGGCATCTCTAAAAGTTGCAGTTTTGAGAGGCTCCCTTATTCATAACAACAATTTATACATTTTTTATTTGCTCTTCCATCAATTTAGCATTATTATGTTAAGAAGATAGTTGTTTATCTCAAAAAGTAAATAAATATAAATAACAATAAGGGGATAAACATGGAAACAATAAAAGATCTAGGTGCTTACACATTTCAGGCTTTATTAAAAAATTCTGTAAAAAAATTCGCAGACTCAGACGCGCTTTCTTTAGTCAACGGCAAGCCAGTTACTTATTCAATGCTTAATGACAAATCAATAGAAGTCGCAAAGATGATAGCAGGTCTTGGAATAAAACCTGGCAGCAAGATAGCAATTTTTTCAACAAGCATGCCGCAGTGGGGAACAGTTTATTTTTCTATTGTAAACTACGGAAGCATAGCCGTCCCGCTCCTTCCAGATTTTTCTCCTACAGAAGTTGAATCTCTTTTTAACCATTGCGAGCCAGACGCGTTGTTTGTCTCAAGCGCCCTTTACAAAAAAATAGAGCCCCTTGGAAAAAAACTGCCACGTGTAATAATAAATATTGAAGACTTCACCGTTATAAAAGGCAATAAAATATTCACAGAAATTCAAGAATTAAAAGAAAGCTTCCTAAACTCACTTGACAAGGCACTAAAGAAAAACTCAATAGCATCATTAAAAAAAGATTATTCAAAAGTTTCGCTTGAAGATTTTGCAACAGTTACTATAGAAGAGCCAGAAATAAAAGAAGACGACATAGCTTCAATAATTTACACATCAGGAACAACAGGCCGATCCAAAGGAGTAGAGCTTACGCATAAAAATTTAATCTGGACCGCAATTCAATGCCAAACAGTCTACCGTGTCAACAAGCTCGACAAATGCCTTTCATTCCTGCCGCTTTCACATGTATACGAATTCACAATAGGATTCACAATGCAAATGCTAAACGGTGCATGTGTATTTTATTTAGGCAAGCCTCCAACCGTAAGCGCACTCTTGCCTGCATTTATTAAAATCAGACCTACAATTGTTTGTTCAGTTCCAATGATTATGGAAAAAATTTACAAAAACAAAGTGCTCCCTGAAATTCAAAAAAACAAATTCACTTCTGCAATTTATAAATTTCCACCTGTTAGAAAAATCATAAACAAACAGGCTGGCAAAAAAATAAAAGCAACATTCGGCGGCAGGCTGCAGTTCTTTGGAATAGGCGGCGCAAAGATAGATGAAAAAATTGAGCGCTTTATGAAGGAAGCAAAATTCCCTTACGCAATAGGTTACGGCTTAACTGAGACATCTCCACTGTTAGCAGGCTCCCGTCCTTCAATGACAATACCAGGAACAGTAGGCCCCGTCCTTGAAGGAGTGGAGCTTGCACTTATAAACAAAAACAAAGAAACAGGCATTGGTGAAATTGTTGCAAAGGGCGCAAACGTAATGAAAGGATATTATAAAGCTCCAGAGCTTACGGCTGAATCTTTCACAACAGAGTCAGACTCTTGCGGTGCAGGCTGGTACAAAACAGGCGACTTAGGAACACTTGCAAAAAAGAAAGGCTTTGTCCGGTTGTCATTAAAAGGCAGATGCAAAAACATGATTCTTGGAAACAACGGCGAAAACATTTACCCAGAAGATATAGAATTTGTTTTAAACCAGCACCCTCTTGTTTCAGAGTCACTTGTCGTTGAAGGAGAAAAAGGCCTTGTTGCGTTAGTTCATTTCAATGAAGAAAAAGTACAGGCCGAAGCAGAAAAGCGCGCTCTCACTAAAGAACAAAATGAATCCTCAGACAAAGAGCCTGCTGCAAAAACAATGGGTGCTGTAATTTCAGACACAGTACAAAACATGAAAGACGCAGTAACCGAAAAAGCCCGCCGCTTCCACGAAGATGTCCAGTACCAAAAATTAGTAATCCTCAACGAAATACAATATTTTGTTAACAGCAAAGTCAACCGCAGCTCCAAAATAGAAACAATGGAATCAGTAAACGACTTTGAAAAAACCGCCAGCCAAAAAATAAAACGCTACCTCTACGAAAAAAAGGATTCTCCAAAAGACAATAAGAAAAAGAAATAAAAAAGATTTTTTCGGACGAAGCATGTTTTAAAATGCAGCTCCGCGCAGTTATTTTTCATCGAGCTTTGAGCTGCACCTATTTTATTGGACAGTTTATGCTACCAGATTTTCATTTCGAACTGCAACAGGAGTTTGATAGTTCAGAACTCTTGAATCCATCTGCAAATTGTACTGCGCCCTTTACCTAATTTTTTTGAACATTGTTCGGTGCTTAATTCTGGATGCTCCTCACGATATTTAATCGCATCCATCTAAAACTGCTTATCTCGTTGTTTTGCCATTTTGAGATTCTCCTCGCTGGTAGCATTCTCATTCTACAACATTTTTGAATCTCATTTTAATTTGTCCGTTTTTTATGCTACCACTACCACCGTATTGCCGGGCCTATGCCACGCATGGGCTTATTCCTCTATTAAGATAGCCGATTTCAATATTATTTATGGACAGAGAAAAAAATTTAAACAAAAAAAGACGGGCCGCAAAGGACTCGTCTGTATAAAAAATAAAAAAGTTGAAAAAAAAAGCCGGCAGCTGCCTACTTTCCCGGGAGAACCCAGTATCATCGGCGCAAGTGAGCTTGACTTCCGTGTTCGGAATGGGAACGGGTATTG
>JBAXYY010000119.1:0-7630 GCA_041670585.1 Treponema sp.
TCAATTTCAAGTCCGTTTGTTTATAGAAACAACAACATTACAGTAACTGCAACGTTTGGCATTGTTCAGTTTCCAAAAGACGGCGCTAATTCAAATGAACTTTTACAGCGTGCAGACATGGCAATGTATAAAGGAAAAGCACAAGGCAAAGGAAGAATCTCTTTCTTTAATGAAGAAATGCAAAAGGCACTTGAAGAACGTCTTAGCATAGAAACAAACCTACATACTGCAATTGAAAATAACGAAATGTATTTAGAATACCAGCCACAGTTTGAGCCACACAATCATAAGCTGCGGGGCTTTGAAGCTTTGGCTCGCTGGACTTCACCAACATTAGGTCATGTAAGCCCTGGTGAATTTATTCCAATTGCGGAAGAAACAGGTGACATTGTTCCAATGGGCAAATGGATTATGGAAACTGCCTGCACTCAATATATGTCTGTATATGACTCTTACGAAATACCTCCGATTCTTGCAATAAATATTTCTGCTGTTCAACTAAAAGATCCAGATTTTGTAGATAGCATAAAACGAATTATTAATAAAACAAAAATGGACACCGACCATCTTGAACTTGAAATTACAGAAAGTGTTTGTATAATGTCGCCGGAAATTATTGCAGCAATTCTTTCTCAGCTAAAAAATGTTGGAATAGAAATTGCAATGGATGATTTTGGTACAGGTTATTCTTCATTAAGCTATTTAAAAAATCTTCCATTTGATATTGTCAAAATTGATATAACATTTACAAAAACAATTCTTACAACTCCTCCAGAAAAAAATCTTATAAAACCAATAATTGCTATGGCGCATCAGCTTGGGCTTAAAGTAATAGCTGAAGGTGTTGAAGAAAATGCTGAGCTTGAGTATTTAGTAGCAAATGGCTGTGATTATATTCAAGGCAACATTTACGGAAGGCCAGCTCCAATTGGCGCTTTGTAATTTTATATGATAAAAATATTTCATGCACAAAATGAATTTGCTTTTAAACTTCTGGAACAATATTTGCTGCCTTATGAAAAATACTGCTGCACACTTATGCAAAAAATTCTTTCACATGAAAAGTCAATTTACTTTTTAGGTGATATGAACATTGGTGATGTTCTAAATATCTCTGAAGCCCAGAACACTTCTGACACATTACATTTAACACCTTCTGATTTTAATAAATCGCATACTTCTGAAATTAATACGCCCACACTTTCTGATATACAAAAACCATTAAGCTTAATTCACGGCGTAATCTTTTTTGAAAAAGGGCGCACTGTTTTTCATTGTCTGCCGGAGCATAACAGTGAAATTTTTGACGCGTTAAAGTTCTTTTTTTTGAACCAAGCAGTAAGCGGCATTGTTGGTGAAAAAACAGGCACATTGTATTTGCAAAGCATCTTGCAAAAAGCCCATTGTGGAAAAGAAGTTGAAGTCCGTGACTACTATTTTATGGAAGCAAGCAATATAAAATTACAAAAAGATAATCTTGTTGCAGAAAGTTCGAATAAAATAATCCTTTGCACACAAAAAGACATAAACTCACTTATGCCGTTGCAGTTAGCATATATAAAAGAAGAAGTAACACCAGACTCAAGAAAAGCAAATGATGCCGCAGAAGGGGTTTTGTTTGAAAAACTTGTTAAAAAAAATGCTGTCTATGGAATAAAAAACAATTCAGAATTTATTTCAAAAGCGCATATAAGTGTTAGCATAAATAACTATTTTCAAATTGGCGGAGTCTACACTGTGGAACAATACCGCAATCACGGACTGGCATGTTCTCTTGTAAAAGAAATTGCAAAAAAAGCGGCGTTAGAAAATAAAAAAGCCGTACTCTTTGTAAAGCAGAAGAACAGTTCAGCTCTTCATTCTTACCAAAAAGCAGGCTTTGTAAAAACCGGCGAATACAGAATTGTGTATTACTAAGACACTGTCATTGCGAGGAACAAAGTGACGTGGCAATCTCTTATAAAAATAAGCACTTTTTTAATAAGAGATTCCTCCGCTACAGTCGGAATGACAAGTTACAAATAATTCTACCTTTTTCCTAAATCAATTGACTTGTTGTATGCGGCAGTTGCGGCTTCAATTACAGCGCTTCTAAATCCATGCCTCTCTAAAGAAACAACGCCTTCAATTGTTGTTCCAGAAGGTGAGCAAACAGCATCTTTAAGTTCGCTTATTGAACGGCCGTCTTCCATTGCCATTTTTGCCGAGCCTAATAAAGTTTGTGAAGCATAAATATAAGCTTGCTTACGTGGCATTCCAAATTTTACCGCTGCGTCTGCAAGCGCCTCTATGAACATAAAAACATAAGCCGGACCGCTTCCACTTACAGCGGTTACTCCGTCCATAAGTTTTTCCGCAACTTGTTCAGCTTTGCCTGCTGTAGCAAGAAGTGCTTTTACAACTTCAATGTCATTTTCCAAAACGTCAGAAGCTGGTGTTAAAGCCGTCATTGCTTCTCCAACAGTCGCTGGAATGTTTGGCATAATTCTAATTAAGTGTGGCACTTCTGTAGAGTTTGTTGGAGCAGAAAGTGTATTTGAATTGCAGTAAGAAGCAAGTGTTTTTAAAGTAACGCCCGCCGCCATTGAAATTAAAACTGTCTTTTCATTAAAAGAATTTTTTATTTCATCAATTACAGATTTTACATAAACAGGCTTTACTGCTAAAAAAACATACTGCGCTTTTTGCACAACTTCTTCATTTGATTTAACAGCGTTCACTCCAACTTCATCTGCAAAAGATTTTGCTTTTTCAAAATGAGCCGCGCTTACAAAAATATTTTTCTTATTGCAAGATTTAGCAAAAGCCTTAATTAAAGAGCCGCCCATTGTGCCGCAACCAATGCAGCCTACTGTAACATTTTGTAAATCAATCATACTGTACCTCTTTTATTTTTTACCAGCAATTTCTTTATACAAACATTCTTCATCTTCTGTAAAAAGAGTGCCCTTCATAGTTCCGTCAGCAAGAGCAGTTAGTGCGTTTGGATGTCCGCCGTTAGCAAGAACAAGTGGAATGCCGTAGCTAGTTGTAAGTTCTGCCGCCTGAAGTTTTGTTTCTATTCCGCCAGTGCCAAAACTATTTGTTGCTCCAATTTTAATTTCTTTACGCAAGTTAGAAATGTTAGAAACACTTTCAATAAGTGAAGCATTTTTATTTGTCTTAGGGTTGTCTGTGTAAACGCCGTCAATGTCGCTGAATAAAATAAGCAAGTCTGCACTCCAAAGCCTAGCTGTTAACGCGCTCAAGTTGTCGTTGTCGCCAATTCTAATTTCATCAAATGCAATTGAATCATTTTCATTTATTATGGGAATAACATTTTCATCAACTAGAGTGAACATTGTGTTGCGAATGTTTAAAGTTCTGTGGTCGTCTTCAAAATCTTCTTTTGTTAAAAGCAGCTGCCCAATGTGAAGGCTCTGTTCTGCAAAAGCGCTTCTCCATTTGTCCATAAGCTCAACTTGACCAATTGCGCAAAGTGCCTGCCTGTAGTGAACATCTTTTTTATGCGCCCAGCCTTTTATTGTGCTAAGTCCGCTAACCTGCGCACCAGAAGAAACTAAAATAATTTGCTTTCCTTGTTTGATTAAAGAAGCGCACTGTGAAGCAAAGTTTTTCATAAACTCAAAGTTGATTGTGCCGTCGTCTTTTGCAAGAGTGTTGCTTCCAATTTTAACAACTATCTTTCTAGAATTTTCTATTACTTCTTGAATTGTCATCTTATTTGTCCGTCCCCGTCAATTAAAAATTTTGTTGTTGTAAGAGCTTTTATTCCCATTGGTCCACGCGCATGAAGTTTTTGTGTGCTAATTCCAAGCTCTGCGCCAAATCCAAATTCTCCGCCGTCAGTAAAACGTGTGCTTGCATTTACGTAAACACAAGCCGCATCTATTTGCGACTGGAAAAGCCTTGCGTGATAGCGGTCGTTTGTAACAATACATTCGCTATGTTTTGTGTTATGTGTGTTGATAAATTGAATTGCCTCTTCAATAGAGTCAACAATTTTTATTGCAACTTTAAAGTCCAAGAATTCATAGCCAAAGTCTTCTGGAACAGCCCTTAAAAGCAAATCTTTTTTTTCTTCAAGAATATTTGTTTTGCTCAAAGTTTGCTCAAGAATAGAATAGCTCATTGGGTCTGCATGAAGCTGGACTTTGTTGTCAAAAGCCTTAGCTAAAAGCGGCAGGAATTCCCCGGCAACTTTTTTGTTAACAAGAATTGTTTCTATTGCGTTGCAAGCGCCAGGACGTTGCATCTTAGAATTTTGCGCAATGTTAGCCGCCATGTTCACATCAGCAGAATCATCAACATACAAATGACAAACACCGCTGCCTGTTTGAATAACAGGAACTTTTGCATTTTCAACAACTGTGTTAATTAATTTAGAACCGCCACGTGGAAGAACAACATCAATTTTTCCAACGGCTGTAAGTATTTGGTTTACGTCAGAATGGTCTGTGCTTTCACAAAGAGCAATCGCTTTTAGAACACCGTCGCACCCCGCATTTGTTAAGCCTTCTTTTATTGCAGCAACAAGAGCTTTGTTAGACTCAAGAGCCGAAGAAGAGCCTCTTAGCAAAATAGAGTTTCCACTTTTGTAAGCAAGGCAAAAAGCATCAACTGTAACATTTGGTCGTGACTCGTAGATTATTGCAACAACTCCAAGCGGCACTCTTACTTGCCTAATCTGCATACCTTTTGGAGCGCACCAACCGGCAACTTCTTCGCCAATAGGGTCGCTTTGTTCAATAACAACTTTCATGCCATCTAAAATAGAAGTGAATTTATTTCCATCAAGAGAAAGCCGTTCCACCAAAGATTCTTTCATTCCACTTTCACGAGCTTTTTTTACATCAAGTGAATTTGCTTCAAGAATAAGTGATTTGTTTTTGTCAATTGATTCAGCAACGCATTTAAGCGCATGATTTTTTTGAATGGCTGTGTGTTGTGCAAGAATGTTAGCGCCTGCACGTAAATCAGCGCAAATAGATTCTATATCCATAAAAAGTACCTCCCGTTTGCAGCGAAGGTAATCGCAATGTAAGCGGTAAAATTATTAGTAATTAGCCAAGAAATACATGCCTAGCAAAATTGCAATACGGCTTTTTGCATCTGGCCAATCAGCAGTACGCGGAAGACTTTGTGCATACCACCAGAAAATTCCAAACTCAGGGTCAATACGGAGTGCATACTCGCTAAAGTCTTTGTTTTTTGCCTGAGCGCCGAACATTAAATAAACTATATCATCGAGTATACCCAAGAAGGGAATATATGTAGAAGTGTATTTTTTTTCATTCATTACTTTGCAGAATTCTTCAAGATGATAAAGAACCTGCTCTTTTAAATCTTCATCGGATTTTTCAACCCAAGTTTTTTGAACAAGAAGAACTAAATTATTATGGAAGCTAGAAATTAATTTTGATTCAGCGTCAGTAGAAGTGTCGGCAATTTTATTAAAAAAACCGTTTGCGCCAAAAGCATCAGCTATTTGAATTGCTGCATCTGTATAAATTTTTTCATCGTTAGAAGTAAGAAGAGAATTCATTGCCTGAAGTGATTTTTTGTCTAAAAATTCATCAATTAAGTTGCTTTCCATATTTGACATTTTAGATTTTTAACTGACTTTGTTCAAGAGGTGAATGTTTTGTAAACCGATTAACAAAAAGCATTTCTTACATTTTAAATAGAAACTAAAATTTTTATCAATGAAATTTACTATTGTTTATCAGTGCTTTTTCTAGTTAAATAAGAATATACGTAAACAAAGAGGTGCACAATGAAATTTGTAAATCCAGTAGTTCGTGGTTTTTATCCAGACCCAAGTGTTTGTAAAGCAAACGGTAAATATTATTTAGTAAATTCTTCTTTTCAATATTTTCCAGGTCTTCCTATTTTTGAAAGTGATGATTTAGTAAATTGGACTCAAGTAGGTCACTGCTTAACAAGAAAAAGCCAGCTTGACTTAACAGAAGAAAGAGCTTCTGGTGGAATTTATGCCCCAACAATTCGCTTTAACAATGGCAGGTTTTATGTTGTTGTAACAAACACAAGCGGCTACGGCAACTTCTACGTTTACACTGATGACATTTACGGTGAGTGGTCAGAGCCAGTAAAAGTTGCTCGTGGTGGAATAGATCCATCTTTATTATTTGACACTGACGGCAAAACATATTTCATAAGCAACGGGACAGATGACTTTGGTGAAGAAGGAATTTCATGTTGTGAGATTGATATTTCAACAGGCAAACTTCTTACAAAAGCAAAATGTATTTCAAAAGGATGTGGCGGTCGTTACTTAGAAGGCCCTCATCTTTATAAAATAAACGGATTCTATTATTTAATGGTGGCAGAAGGCGGCACTGAATACGGGCACATGGAATGTATTTTAAGAAGCAAAGACATTTTTGGTCCATACGAAAAGTTTGAAAAAAATCCAATTCTTACAAACAGAAATCTTGGCGGTTATCACATACAGGGAGCAGGCCACGCTGATATAGTTGAAGGTCCAAACGGTCAGTGGTACATGGTTCATTTAGCGTTCAGGCAAATTAGCAAATGGGGGCAGTTCCATAACTTAGGACGCGAAACTTTCTTAGTGCCAGTTTTCTGGACAAAAGACGGCTGGTTCACAGTAGGCGCAGAAGGAACTTCAAGAAGCGCGTTTGAAGTGAATGATGGAAAATGCACAATTTTACCAGAGCCGTCTTACCCAGAATACAAGTGGGCCTTAGGGGCAAAGAGCGCATGCTACATGAGGCTTCCTGATTACAGCAATTATGAAATAAAAAATAATGAATGTTATTTAAAAGGAACAAGCGCAAAACTTTCCAGCAAGGAAAATGTAACATTTGTTGGAATGAGGCAAAAAGAATTTACTGGGACAATGAATGTCACTGTTGATTCATCAACAATGCAAGAAGGTCAGAATGTTGGAATAACAGCCTACATGGACGAAACAAACCACTACGATGTGAATGTAGAAAAAAATTCTTCTGGAGTAACAATTAGCGGCAATTTTTATATTGGTGGAAAATGCTTTTGCGACCAAAAAATTTCTTGCTCAAAGAAAAACATTGAGTTGCAAATTGCTACAAAAAATGAAGGCTACACTTTGCTGGCAAAAGACGACTCTGAAAAATACATTTCACTTGGTGAAGGTCACTCAAAATATTTGTCCAGTGAAGTAACAGAAGGGTTTACAGGAGTAGTGCTTGCTCTTTATGCAGAAGCAAATTCTTCAGGTAAAAGTGGCAATGTAAAATTCAGCTGGTAATGAAGAAATAAGCACCGTTCACCGAGAAAATAAGCGGAGCGTTGCTTGTCGAGGTGAGTTATTTATTTAACCAAAATCTCTGAGGAGTAATCAATGAAGAAAGGGAAACACTTAATGCAATTATTATTTTTAGCATCAATTGTAAGCGTATGCTCAAGCTGTGTGTCATCAACTAACCAAGAACAAAATACAGAAGATAATTTTGTTGTAGAAACTTTGCAGCCTGTTTCTGTTACAGGAGAAGACACTTTTGAAACTGCACAATCAGCCGCGGACAACTTTATTTCTGGCTGGAACTTAGGCAACACTTTGGACTCAACCGGCAAATGGATTTCAGGCGGAACTGCTGCCTATGAA
>JBAXYY010000120.1:0-7400 GCA_041670585.1 Treponema sp.
CCTGTAAGCTGCAGGCCGCCTTTTGAAGAAGGAAAGTAAATGCTTTCTATTAACAAAGTGTCGCCGCCCATGCTTGTCCAAGCAAGCCCTATTGCAGTTCCAGGAACAGAAGCCTTCTTAATTTCACTTTCATCAAATATTGGCTTTCCAAGATATTTTTTTACTTCAGGAACATCAATTGTAAATTTCTTTGTAGAAAAAACATCAAGTATTTTTTTCTGCTCTTCATTAGCAAGACGTTCCGCTTCCGCTTTAAGAGCCGCCTCTTTTTGCAAAGCTGTCTGCTTTTCAACTTTCTTCACTTCGCCAGTTGTGTTCTTTTTTGCGCCATCTGCTACCACTGTATTCTGAGCATCTGTTATGCTATGAGCATCTGTTATGCTATGAGAATCTGTTATGCTATGAGCATTTTCCACACTCTTCAAATTCACTTTTGCATGTGGATTTTCTTTTTCATAAAGCTCCACCTGCTCGCGAATAAGCTTTCTATGAATTTTATCAAGGCATTTTTCAAAATTACGAACACCAGCTTCACGCGCATATTCTGTGGCAATTTTTACAAGCGCGCCTTTTGTGTACTTAACCTGATTCTTCTTAAGCCCGTTCTTCTCAAGGTTTTTGGGGATCAAATACTTCTGGGCAATTTCAATCTTCTCCTGGTCAATATAGCCAGAAAGCTGAATGATTTCCGCCCTGTCCAAAAGAGGCTCTGGAATTGAGTCCAGTGTGTTGGCTGTAAGAATAAAGAAAACGTTGCTCACATCAAAAGGCAAGTCCAAGTAAGTGTCGCGGAAAGTAATATTCTGCTCTGGGTCAAGAACCTCAAGTAAAGCGCTTGAAGGGTCGCCCTGTGCGCTTGCGTTCATTTTATCAATTTCATCAATCATAAAGACAGGTGATTTTGACTTTGTAATTTTTAAGCCGTCGATAATTTTTCCAGGCATAGAGCCAATGTATGTTCTTCTAAATCCTTTTATAGAACTTTCATCATGCTCGCCGCCAACGCTGAACCTAAAGAAAGGCTTGTTCATAGCGTGCGCAATTGAATGCCCAACGCTAGTCTTGCCAACACCAGGCGGTCCAACAAGAATTAGAATAGAGCCTTTGTTGTCCTTCTTTAACTTGCGTACAGAAAGATATTCAAGAATTCTCTTTTTAACATCTTCAAGGCCGTAATGGTCATGCTCAAGAATTTTTTTTGCCTCGTCAAGATTGTAGTCTTCAACAGGAGTGTCGTTCCACGGAAGCGACGCTACAAGCTCAAGATAGTTTCTGCTTGTTGTGTACTCAGGGCTTTGCGGGTCAAGAATCTTAAATTTTGCAAGCTCGCTGTCCACTGTTTCCTTTACTTCGCCAGTGAATTTAAAGCTGTCAATTTTATCCTTGAATTTTTTATAGTCAGAGACTTTGCCGTCCGCAGATTCACCAAGCTCCTCTTCTATGTTTTTAAGCTCTTCACGCAAGAAATATTCACGTTGATTTTTTTCAACTTTCTCATTCAACTCCTGCTGAACTTTTTTCTGAACGCGTAAGATTTCCTGCTCTTTTTTTATATAGACAAGAACCTGCTCAAGACGCTGACGCACATTAAGCATTTCAAGAATCTTCTGCTGGTCTTCCTTTTCAATATTAAGAATTGATGTAATGAAGTCAGCAATTTTTCCAGGATGCTCAAGGTTCACAAGGTTAAGCCTCATTTCTTCGCTGAACATAGGGTTGTTTTCACTAACTTCTTTCATCTCGCTAATCAAGGCGCGTGTAAGTGCCTTTACTTCAAAAGTGTCTTCCTCTTGGTCCTCAAGATACTCAACAGCGACAACTATTGGATTTTTTGCGCTAAGAGTTTTTCTAATTTTAAAGCGTTTGATTGTAGAGACAAAAACATTAAGCCCGCCGTCTGGAAGATTTATCTTCTTGATAATACGTGCGACAGTTCCAACAGTGTACATGTCGTCAACAGAAGGTGTTTCTGTGTCGTTCTTAAGCATTACAATTCCAACATAGCCGTCGCCTTCATACGCCTGCTCTACAACCTTAGTGTCATCTGTGTTGTTAATCATGAGGGGAGTAAAAATGCCAGGGAAAATAGGCCGGCCAGAAAGTGGAATTAAAAACAGTTTGTTAGGAAGCTGCTGCTCCACTGGAAGATTGCCTATAGGCTTGTCAGATTTATCGCTTTTCTTTTCATCAGCTTTTTTATCTGATTTTTTATCTGATTTTTTTTCTGCCTCATCAAGAAGTTTGTTTACAACTTTATCAACTTCAGAAATTGACTCTGATTTATTTTTATCATCATCTGCAATATTTGAATTTTTTTCATTGTCATTATTATTATCATTTGTTTTCATGTCTTTAAATATAATTATAACTGCACATTTAGGCAAGGTTTTATATAATGGTTAAGAGATCTTCTAAAAACTTCAGCTTTTAGAGATGCCCGTAATTACTTCTTCCTAAGAGCGCTGTTAATAAAAAGCTCGTCCTGGTACCAGTCAATTCTTAGGCTAAAATATTCCTCGTAGTAGCCGTCGCACACAGCCCTTATTTTATAGACCGTGCCTGTTGTGATTGTGGACAAATCAACAGAGCTTAAATCAACCCACTCGCCCTTGTATGAAATTAGAAATTTAGTTGATGAAGTCAAATCAACACCTGTTGTATAGTCAATAGACAAAGCATGTATAGTAAGATTTCTCTTAGCATTCTGCAAGAAATTAAGCTGAATGTCCTTAGTCTCTTTTCCAACATAAACGCTCTTCCACCAGACATAAGGACCTTCCGCAATTTTAATCCTGTAGTTGCCGGGCTTTAAAAAAACAGGTTTTGTTTTATAAGTCAAGTTGGCGGCTTGTTTACCATCTTCATCAGCGTAGAAAAATATTCTTCTTGTTCCACCAACTTCAGGAATTGTATTGTTGTCATTTTCAAAAAAGAACGCCCTTGCAGGCAAGTCAGCATCTGCGCTGGCGGTAGACGGCATCTTCATAGAAAGAGTCACAGGCGTAAACCATTTGCGCAAAACTGTGTAGTAGAAAAATCCTTCGTGCCAGGCAAAAGCAAATATTCCTGCAAAAAGAGCGGCTCCTAAAATAATAAGAAAAGCTTTAAAAGCAGGCCGCTTCTTTGGCTGAAAAGCAGGCATGTCAATTGTCTTTGGAGAGATAATGGACTGGGCAAGTTTTATTCTTACCGCGTGAGTGTCGTACTTTTCCAAGTAGCGCTTTATTTTTTTTACAACAGGCTCAATTGTCTGGTAACGGTGGTCTGGGTTTGGCTTCATCATCTTGCGGATTAAACTGCAAACTACATGGGGCAAAGTCTTGTCTAGTTTTTTTGGCGCAATGTAGCTGCCTTTTTTTATTCGCGCAATTGTTTCCGGAGCCATGTCGCCAGGGTAAGGCTTTGAGCCGGTCACCATTTCATAAAGCATTACTCCCATGGAATAAATGTCGGCCCTTTGGTCAACAGAGCGCGAGTCGTCAAACTGCTCAGGAGACATGTACGCCGGAGTTCCCAAGGTTACGCCCGCCTGAGTCAAATTGTTTTGACCGCTAACAGCCTGCCCTCTTGCCAAAAGCCCAACGCCCTCTGTATTTTCCTCAATAATTTCACTTTCTTTTTCAGAGCTAGCAATTCCAAAGTCAGCTAATTTTACTTCCGCCTTTTTTGAAATAAGAATATTGCCAGGCTTAATGTCGCGGTGAACAATACCCTTAGCGTGAGCATGTTTTAGCCCATAGCACGCGTCTAAAAAAATCAAGAGCGCAAGCTGTGGCGGCAAAGACACCTGCTTTTCAATAAGCTTGTCCAGTGCCATACCGTCAACAAACTCAAGAACAATGTAGTCAGAGCGTCCTTCGCTAAAGTAGTCAAACATTCTCACAATATAAGGGCTTGAAAGGTCCAGCAAAATCTGCGCCTCTCTTTTAAATCGTTCGCGTATTGCATTGTTGCCACGAATAGAAAGCTTCTTGATAATGACCTGCCGTTTTAAAGAAGGATGAATCGCCTTGTAGACAGTACCCATACCCCCTACAGCTACAACAGAAAGAATTCTATACTTGCCAATTGACTCTGGAACTTGCGCCATTTTTATTCCTCGCTTTTTACAACAGAAATTACATCTTTATCAAAATCAAAATCACTGTCAGGCATAACCAAAGCAACATTCATTTCGTCAGGGTTGTGTATTTGAACATATTCGCCATGCTGCCTGATATTGTATCTTCCAAAAACTGGCCTATGTCCGCCAAACCATAAAACTTTATTTTTAGAACCAGCATTCAACTCTTTAAACAAAGTGCCAACGCTACCATCTTCCGCCATATCGTTCGGAGTCCAAGTGAAATCTAAAATCAAAGAAGGATGCTTGTGGTAATTTATAATTTCTTTTCTTGAATACGCTTTTCTTGGCTCTGCATGTGTTATTCCACAGCGGTTGAATATTGCGCAAACAGGAAGCTCTTTTTCAAAACAACTTATAAGATGAATAATAACATCACCGTAATATTCCCTCATAAAGTCGTACACCATTGGCCCTTCGCAAGCAAACTTTCTGAATGAATGGTCACCGTCACCTTCATGGCTGTAGATATTCTCGTGATTGCCCTTTAAAAAGTGAAAGCACTCCGGAAACGCGCACTTCAATTCCATAACCCCCTGCATTGTAGAAATATCCTCGTGCATTTCCTCAGTCATGCTTTTGCCGCAGAAGTTATTCTTCTCCCAGTCCTTATAAGCCTTTTGCCACCTCTCGTATGCGCGTGTTTCCGCATGAACGCCGTCTCCAACGCAGACAACAAAAACTTTTTTTTCATTAAGCGCAGTTATAACATTTGGCTTAACAATGTCGCTCTTCATTAAATTAATTAAAAAGTCAGCCCGCCCGTGCAAGTCTGGAACAACTACAACAGGCATTTCTGAATATTTTTCATCAGTAAAATCAAGAAGCCCACCTGATTTTTTTTCATCGTCTAAAGGCCTGTAGGAAAAGTCCTCATTTTCTAAAACAGAAGATGCGCTGTCAACAAGAATCATAAGCTCGTCATGAGGCGGCAGCTCTTTTGCATTTTTATAAGAAATGATTTTTTCAATCAAATCATCAAGTTGAGATTTTGTTAATTTTTTTTGAAGTGATTCTTCTTCCACAGGTTTTTCTTTTGCCATTGTTAAATTATGACATTATAAGATTAGCAGTTCCAACAGTAATTTTGTCATTCCTGTTAAGAAGAACATATTTGTCCGGAGGAATTCTGCGCTCGTTTAAGAAAGTGCCGTTTGTGCTGTTTTCATCTTTTAAGAAGTACGCTTCTTTAATTTTTTGAATTATGCAGTGATGGCGGCTTGCCAGCTTTGAGTCAATGACAATGCTGTTGTCAGTTTCGCGGCCAATAGTGATTTTTGCAACAAGCTGAATTTTCTTCTTGTTGAACATTAAATAAGAAACTTGCTCAGGGTTAGATATTCTTTCCAAATGCTGCCCAACCGGGCTGCTGTTTACAATAGTTGTGTCTTGCATAGCTTAATTATACAACGTATAGAATGATTTTACAAATAAAACGCGCGCCTTTATTTTTTTAACACTAGTTCGAAAGGGATTTTGTCCAATAAATTCGAAAGGGATTTTGTCCAATAAATTCGAAAGGGACTTTGTTTAGTATAATGATACCAAGAGGTATCAAGGAGAATGAACTATATGGATAGACACAAGATTGAAGTTGTAGAGCAGGTGGCAAACGGAAGCCAATCAGTCCACTGGGTGGCGGCAAAGCTAAACAGATCTGTCAAAACAATAAAAAGCTATGACTCTTAAGTTACGAACATATATAATTTTTGAAATCAACCAATTCCAATTCAAAAACAAAATTCATAAAAATACTTAAAGAATTTCTTCAAATTTTTTGTCTTTTTTAAAAACTAAAAGGAAATATATATGTAAGGAAACTATTAGGAGGCGCTGATGAAAAAATCAGACAATGAATTTCTTTCTTTACAGAACCCAGACTTCACCTTTAAAAAATGGGAGGACCTGGACATTACGGACGACTTCATCTTCTCTCAGGTCATGCAGGATGAAACACTGTGCCGCCCTCTTGTAGAAAAAATCCTCGGCATCAAGATTGGGAAAATCAAGTACTTGAACGACCAGCAGGAAGAAAAAATTGCGTCAGGCTCACACGGAATCAGAATGGACATCTACCTTAAGGACGAGGACAAGATTATCAATGTTGAAATGCAGACTCGTAATTACAACGACCTTCCACAGCGTGCGCGTTTCTACCAAAGTGTGGGCGACGTGAACAGCCTAAAGCCCAGCGAACTCTACGGCACATTAGTTGACCACTATGTTATCTTCATCTGCACGTTCGACCTGTTCAAGCTGGACTTTCCAAAGTACACGTTCTACTACACATGCAAAGAAAGCAAAGACTTATTATTAAACGACGGCTCCTGTATTATATTTATGAACACAAGCGTCTCCGAGAAGGGCGCCCAAAACCTTGACAGCGACCTAAAGTCATTTTATGATTATATTGAAAAGAGGGGCAGCGCAGAAAGGCTGGCAGGAAAATTCAACAGCGCAATTGCACAGCTTAAAGAGAACGACGACAAGCGGAGGTATTAAATGACATATACTTCAAGAATAATGGAAGCCAAAATAGACGGGCAAAAGCTGGGCGAGAAGATTGGTGAAACTCGTGGAAGGACTCAAGGAATTGAGCTTGGTAACATTGCCACTGCAAGAAATCTGCTTAAAATGGGGTTGTCTGTTGCTGACATTGCAAAGGCAACAGGGCTTTCCACTGAGCAGATTATGAACGCTGTAAAGAACACAGAAGACAAAAATAAAAAGCCCCTGCCAAAAAGCGTTTAACACTCCGGCAAGGGTTCACTTTGGTAAATTGGTATTTTGAATTTCAAGCCAGGACATCAAGAATTTGATTTGCTTTGTAAGCGGCGTCATCAACAACACGCACTTGAACGCCTGACAACTTTGCATTAGCAGAATCATCATCATGCAAACCAAGACTTTCCTTAGTCAGCTCGCTAGTAAAGGCAGACACTCCTGCCTTCTTGAGAACAGCAACAGCCCTTTCAGCGTCATAGTTGGAATTAAAGGTACGAACTGTCATCATACGACAAACTCCTTGAAGCACTTTTTAGCTTCACTTTTTTACAACTCTACATATTCCCAATGCAGAACCATTATCCCCGTATGAATATTATCATGCTGAACTGCAAAAAAAGCAAGGTTTTATTTCAAACTATTTTTCATTAACTAGTTCGAAAGCGATTTTGTCCAATAAATTCGAAAGGGACTTTGTCCAGTATAATGATACCAAGAGGTACCAAGGAGAATGAACTATATGGATAGACACAAGATTGAAGTTGTGGAGCAG
>JBAXYY010000121.1:0-7388 GCA_041670585.1 Treponema sp.
AAAGGTAATGCTTTGTGTTATTCTCTTAAACAAGTTAAATATAATTCAGATTTATTTATTTTTGAACATTTTGGTGTTACAACTAAAATAAGGACACCAAAAAATAATTATTCTCAAGAAATACAGAATCTAATACAAAAAGCAAATTTGGGAGATAATAAGGCTCAATATTCATTATCAAAAATTTATACAACAGGAAATGATGAAATAGATAGCAATGCGTTCTTTGCATATAAATATTTAATTCTTGCGGCAATAAATGATTCTAGTGATGCACAATATGATTTGGCTACTGTTTATGCAGATGGTTCTTCAAAAATGACAAAGTTCTTTATTGATAAGTTGATATATATTCCTGGACTTGGAATTGTAAATAAAACAGTAGGCTTGGTTCAAAAAAAATCAACAATAAAAAGAGAAGTTATTGCGTCTTACTGGTATAATAAAGCTGCGGATAATGGCAACGGACAAGCTAATTATGAAATTGCAAAGCGCTTAGAGTCTGGTTTGGGTATAAAAAAGGATTTAATAAAGGCAAAAGAATATTATAAAAAAGCTTACAATACATATGGAATCCTTGATGCGGTAAAAAAAATAGATGAATAAAAAAAATTTATGTTATTTGTTAATATTAATATTCACGCTTCCTGTTTTTGGAAAGAAAGGCAATGAACATTCAAAAGATATGTTGTTGGTTCTTGGATTATATTCTAATAATGATCAATTGACTTCAAATCAGAATTTAGAGTACCTGAATGATATGTTTTCATTTATTAATAAACACATAGATGATAGTTTACAATTTTATAAAGAACTACAAGACAAGTTTCCTTATTTCACATGGGGTGATTATGGACATCGCATAATATATCATTGGGGATTTGATTTAGATAAAGATTTAAATCAAAAACAATACCAAGATTCTCTTGCACAATTATTTAATGCAAAAATTTATGGATATTACGGCGATTCTTTAACTGATGAAAAATGGTATGATCAATGGAATAATTTTTTATCTTTTCTAAAAAATAATCAAAAAAAACAAAATCAGGAAATGACTGAAGTTGTAAGACACAAACTGGGGTTAAAGTATTCGGATTCAAGGGATATAGCTGCAATCTTATATTACACACATTTGCTTGGAGATCATGCAGTTCATGAAGGTGAAGTGACAGGTGATTCTGTTTTGGAAACAGATAAGATATTATACAATCTAAATATCCATATAAAGAATTTAACAAGTAAAAAACAATGGCTTTATGATAACTATAAAAATGCTATTGAAAGACTTCCAAAAGATGAAGAAAAAAAATATGCTGCAAATATAATTGATACTTTAGAAATATATGTTCCACAAATAATGAAAACACAATTTGCAAAGGAATTTAATAATAAAGGACTATATTTCTGTTTTGAAGAAAATATGGAAGAAGCTTCTTAATTCTATTGATATTCTAGATTTTATTAAAACATTGCAAGTCTCTTGAATATAACATTACACTGAATAATTTTTCACTGAAAATTTATTCAGTGTAACCAGTCGTTCAATATGTTTAAATCTCCTTCTTGCCGTCCTGTCATTTTCGTTATATTAAAAGTGCCACAAAAAAAATTAGAAGGATGCCACGCCACAAATGAAAAAATTTAGTTATAAAAAATACAAGCATATAAAAGAAGAGCCTACTTGGGTTTATTTTAAAGGTGTTCCTGTCATTGAAAATGTTCGTATGGAAAACTTTTGTATATGTCAAAAAGAAAATGTTGTATTTAAAAACTGTATTTTTGTTAACGGCAAAGATAACGGCTTGTGTCTGGCGGAAACAGGCGCTGCTTTTTATAATTGCATTTTTGCTTTTAACAAGGGCTGCGGCATTTATCTTTGTGAAAACGCGCATGATTTTAAATTCTACGACTGTGTTTTTGCAAACAATGAAGAGAGCGGCGCTTATTTAAATAATAGCAAAGATAATTATTTTTATAACTGCGTTTTTGAAGACAACAAAGATAGAGGTGTGTCTTTGCATGGAAAAATGAATATGTTTCGCACATGTGTTTTTCAAGATAACATTGTAGGTGTTAAATCTCTAAAAAAAAATTCCTCTGAGTTTTTTGAATGTAGAATCCTTGATAATAAAAAGAAAGGTGTTTTAACTTCGGACTCGTTATCACCAAAATTAAAATCAACAGAAATACAAGGCGGAGAATATGGCGTTTGCTCAAAAGAACATTCATCACCATGCTTGGAGTCTTGCATGATTTCTTGGCAGAGTTCTATTGGTGTGCATGTAAAAGACAAGTCTTTTATCTTCATAGAAAATTGCACTGTTACAAAGCAAATGCGTTTTGGAGTTTTATTTGATGATGATTCTGAAGGTAGAATTTATAGGACAAAAGTTTTTAATCAAATTCCAGATTCTGCAAATAAAGTTCTTGCTACAATTAATATTGCGCTATGCAAAAATTCAAAACTTATTTTTGAAAAAAGCGAGATGTATTCAACTGTTAAAAATTGTATAAATGCTTGTGTTTGTTTGGGCAACAATGCATTTGCAAGAGTGAATGAATGTAATATGCACAATAATGAAATTGCAATTGAAGCTTCTGACAAATCAAAATGCGTTTGCTCTTGGTGTTATTTTTATAAGAACAATGCTATTTATGATGAAAAGAGCAGCTCTTCTGTGGACTTTAAAAATTGCACTTTTAAATAAAACTATATCCGTAAATTAAGTAATGAGTAAAAGTGTCCTTTCAAGTTACATTTCTAGATATGCCTTTTTAAAACATCGTACCGCGTGCAGAAGTCTGTCCATGTTGTGAAAGTTTCAACAATGTTCTGCTGAAGCCGTGGCGGAATGTTCTGCCCAATTCTGCCTTTCTTCATGTCAATGCAAAAAACATATTTTTCATCGTAAGTAAGATATGAAAACAAAATGCTTATGTAAGTCATGTTGTCAAGTTTTGGAGTTGAGCGAATGTAAGAAATGATTGCGTAAATCAACAGGAAGAATTTTACACATCTGTTCTGCCTTTCGTTTATGTCTTTAATATTTGGCATTGAGTTGTCCGACATGTCGCCCGATTTTACAACAGAGCAAACTTGATCGTATATTTTTTTTAGCGCCGCCGTGTCCCGTTCATTCTGCACATTCTGCTTTAGAACAGCGTCAATGTAGCGGAAGAAAAGCACTTGCGCGTCATCGCCTTCTTTTTCTTTAATTGAATTGTTAAGCGTAAGAATAAGGCCTACAAAGCTTGCAAAAGAAAAGAACGGTCCTGAAATGCCAGCAAGGTAAAGTCCAAAGTTGCCCCAGTCAGCGTTGTCTGTAGAAAATCCGCCGCGGAAGACAAGAGCGTAAACTAAGAGCGGAATTCCAAGTCCAAAAATCAGTGAAATAACAATAAGACGTGCAAACATTTTTCCAGAGCTGCCAAATGTGTTTTCTACAAAGTGTGGATCTTTCTCTTTTTTATCTAAATATTTTGGTTTAATCTTTTTCATAATTACTCGTATGTGTCGCGCAGTGTTGCAACTGTCAGCAGCTTTTTTAATTCCTCTGCAGATTTAACTGTTTTAGTTTTTTCCTGTGGTATGTTGAATTGCTTGCCCCAGCCGTAATTGTTCGGAGTGAATGTAACAACTTTTTGTTCGCCTGGAATTAGAGTGAACATGTTTTCGCTGAATATTCCATGAACGCCCGGAATGTCAATCATTGTGTAGAACGCAGGCTTTGTTGTAAAAAGCGCAATTGTAAACACTCCGTCTTTTTCTGTAACAGATGTTGTTACTTTTGCTTTTTCAAGCGAGCATTTTTTTTGCAAAGAAGGGAAGAGCGTGTCTGAAATTGTTTGAGCTTTTTTTCCGTCAGAAGTTGCATTCATTTCGCCGTAAATAAAGCATTGCTCTTTTTGAACAGGAAGTTCTTTGTCTTCCATTTTCCAAACACAAACTGATGAGTCTGATTCAACTTTCTTTGAGAGTGTGATTTTTTTACCAGCAGGGGTTCCGTCGAATTTTAAAATGTTAAGCGTTACTTCGCAGTCAACATTGCGCATTGTCTCGTTTACAATGTAGGCGTATAAAATGCCGTCTTTTTTTATAAGCGAGAATGCAAGTGGCGCAAAGAATTTTTTTGCTTCGTACTGCAGCAGCTTCCACTTGCCGGAATATTCAATTGATGACCATGATGCTACAGGCCACACGTCGTTTAGCTGCCAATATGTTGCTCCCATGCAGTAAGGTCTTAGGCTTCTCCAATATTGCACAGCTGTTTTTACTGCAAGAGCCTGCTGAACTTGGCTTAAGTAAAGCATGTTCTCAGTTCCACAAGGGTAGCGGAAGTAGCGTGAGAAATTTTCAAGCATAATGCTGTTTCCGCCTGGTGATCTTTGATGATATTCCATTACAGGGCTTGTAAGGTTAAGCTCGCCAGAAGAAGCATATTCTTTTACACCTTCAAGTGACGGAAAGCTTTCGTAACCAAATTCGCTTACAAATCTAGGTTTTATTGAAAGGTATGCTTCAAAGCTTTTCTTTTCATGCCACACGCTCCAGAAGTGCATGTCGCCTTCTGAGTCATTGTGCCAGTTGTCGCCAAAAGTTTCAGGTCCTGCGCAAGGAGAGCTTGGCCACCAAGTGCGCTCCGGGTCACAGAGATGTATTGTTTTTTCAACAGTGCCATGGTTAAGCCTGTCATAATCAACAATGTACCTGTCGCGGCTTTTTCTAGAAACTTCATACCAGTTTAACGCGCCTAAGTTTTCGTTGTTGCCGCACCATACTGCCAAAGAAGCATGGCTTTGAAGTCTGTAAACGTTGTCGGCAATTTCTTTTTCAACGCTCTCAAGAAATTCTTCGTTGGAAGGGTAGAGCGAGCAAGCGAACATGCAGTCCTGCCAAATTATAATTCCCAGACTGTCGCAAATGTTGTAGCAAGTTTCATTTTCATATTGACCGCCGCCCCAAAAACGCAAGCTGTTCATGTTGCTGTCAACTGCCGACTGCAACAAGTAACGGTAGCGCTCTTCTGTCCAGCGTTCTGGCAACGAGTCAACAGGAATCCAGTTAGCGCCCTTCGCAAAAATAGGCCGTCCGTTCAAGCAGTAGTACAAGCTGCAGCCGTTCTTGTCTTTTGTAGCGTTAAGCACAAGCGTTCTAAAGCCAATGTGCTTTGTCATTTCAGAATCTGTTTGAGGCTCAGCAAATTTTTTTGCGCTGTTAGATTTATCTTTTTGTGTATTATCGCGTGCAGCAAGAGAAGAAACTGTCAATGTGTAAAGTGAATTTTCCTTTTCATTATTTTCTTTTAATTCGTCAGCGCTTTTCCAAAGAACAGGATTGTCGATTTGAATTGAAGTTGCAAATTTATTTTCACCAGCAGAAAGTTCTTTCATGCAAGCACCAACTGCGCTTGAAGAGTTGCCTGTCAGCTCAAAAATAAAATGGACAGTCTGCGCTTTTAAAGAAAAATATCTTACGCTGATTTTAGCTTCCCAGCTTCCAGTTGATTTGTTTTTTTCTACAGAGACTTTTGATGTTGAAGTTTTTTTACTTGCGCGCTCGTTGTGCAAAGAAATTTCTTTTGAAGAAACAGGCATTGTGTTTACGCAAACGCTTTCAATATAGCCGGAGCTTACACTTTCAAGCCGTATGCTGCCGTAAATGCCAAATGTCATTAAGCAAGGACCCCAGTCCCACCCAGACTGGCACTGTATTTTTCTTACAAGGTTTCTGTTAGGTGAAAACACATCGTATTCAGAGCATGGAACTTCATAGCTCAATTTTTTTGCGCGTGATATTGCCTCTTTTTCAGAAGAAAAGAATTCCACTTCAATAGAGTTTTCTCCGTCGTGTAAATATTTTGTAACATCAAAGCGGTATGTTCTAAAATAGTTGTCACCGTCTGCGCACTTCTTGCCATTGATTGCAATTCTAAAAAAAGTGTCTGCGCTTTCTAAAACCAAATATGAAGTTAAGCCGGTCTGTTTTTTAAAAGAAAATTTTCTTGTTATTTTCCAGTTTTCTTTTCCAACCCACTGCACGTCTTTTTCGTTAAAGCCCACATAAGGGTCGGAAATAATTTTTTCACGCAGCAATGCAGAATGAACATCGCCCGGAATATTCATAGAAATATCTTTAAGCTCTTTTCTGTTAAGTGAATTTGAAAGAGTCCATTTGCCATTAAGATTAAGTGTGTTCATAAAACCTCTGTTTATGCAAGTTTATATTGAGTGAGTATATCATAATTAATTATGTTTGCAAAATAGAATAAGCAATATAAAGTGATTAGTAAAAAAAAAATACCCTCCGTTTCCGAAGGGCATTGTATGAAAATTAGTAGTGAATTAGTCCCAAGAAATTTTAATGTTCACAGAGCCATATTTTGGTGTTTCTGACTTATCAGTTGTAGTTGTTGTTGTGTTGCCCTGTGAAGGTGCTTCTTCTGAAGAAAGAGAGTTTGTTGAAGAAGTGCTTCCGTGAGATTCATTGTTTTTTTCACTCTGTGGAGAAGACTGGTCTCCTGTAACAGGGTCTGTTGTTGAAGACTGCCCTGCAAAAACAGGTGTGCCGTATGTTCCGCTTACATCTTGTGTATTTGTCGTTGCTTTTGATTCTCCATCTTCTGGCACAAATTCATCATCTTCTGGATCATATTCTTCTGGAGTGTCTTCTGTTGTGTCTGGTGCACCTTCTTCTGGAGCTGCCTCTGGATTTAGAGATTCATCTTTTTTATCATCTACAGCGCCTTCTTTTGGTTCTTCTGTGCCGGCTCCTTCTGTAGAGGCTTTCTTTGCTTTTGGCTTTGGAGGTTCTGCAGTTGGTGATTCAGCCGGACCTTTTGTTACAAGACCGGAAAATACAATTAAAGCTCCGTCAGGACGGTAAAGGCCGCTTGTTCCACGAACAGAAGCTGTTGCTGCCGGCGAGCGTACTTTAAATCCAACCTTTTTATTTTCTGACTTCTTAACATCAAATCCAACACTGCCACTGTCAAGGTAAAGCTGAGTGTTGTCCTTTGCTTTTGTTGAAGAAAGCTTTTCTATTGTAATCCTTGTAAGTGGTGAAAGGGTGAACTTAGATTCCTTTACTTTAATGACTGCTTCTGATTTAAATCCTGTTGAAATAACAGAGCCTTTTGAAATTACGTCGCCTGCTTTTACAGGAACCCATTCTTCGCCCTTTTGAACTTCAACTTTTCCTTTTACAGAAAGAACTGTAGCGTCAAGTGCGTTTGCTGAAATAACTGCTGCCAATGCAAAAACAAATGCTAAAATTGTTTTTTTCATATTAGCCTCCTATGTTAGAACGAAATTACTGCTTTTGCAGTAAGTGTTAGTTTATTGTCTGAATCAACTTTACCAAAATACTGGTTAGCCAAAACTGTCAT
>JBAXYY010000122.1:0-7344 GCA_041670585.1 Treponema sp.
GCCACCTGCTCCACAACTTCAATCTTGTGTCTATCCATATAGTTCATTCTCCTTGGTACCTCTTGGTATCATTATACTGGACAAAGTCCCTTTCGAATTTATTGGACAAAATCGCTTTCGAACAAGTAAATGCGTTTTGTATCTTTAAAAAAAATAGACAATCCATATTTTAGGGTATATAATACATCTCACTATAGACGGAAAGAGAGTCTAAAAATACAAAATATTCATTTCTTGCATTTTCAAATTCCTTTTCAAATATAGAAAATCTCAAATTAATTCAATAGGAGAAATATTGCTATGGCATTTATTGATATGGTTGAATGGCAGCCAGAAAGCAACGATGTTTATGCGTGGAGATATCCAAAGGAAAATTTAAGCACAGGAACACAACTTGTTGTCCGTGAAAGCCAGGAAGCTGTTTTCTTTTCAAAGGGGCAAATTTTAGGAAAATTTGGACCTGGAAAGCATACTCTTAATACGGAGAACCTTCCTCTTCTTCGCAATTTATATGGCATTCCTTTTGGCGGAAAGAATCCGTTTACTGCGGAAATTTGGTTTGTAAACAAGGCGGCTCCATTAACAATCGACTGGAAGACCACCCCAATGCGCTTTATGGATCCAGACTACGGCCAGATGATTCCTCTTACAGCGAGCGGACGTTACGGCCTAAAAGTAAAAGACGCGGAACGCTTCTTAGTAAAATTAGTTGGCACTCTTATTCAGTTTAACACAGCAGAGCTTACTGACCATTTTACAGGACCTCTTGTTGCAAAAACAAACAGCTGCATAGTTTCGTTTATGACATCAAACAGGGTTGGAATAAATCAGATTGCGGCTTATCTTGAGCAGCTTTCTAAATTCCTTGAAAGTCCACTAAAAGAATTCTGGGAAGATTACGGCATGGAGCTTACAGGCTTCTATATAACATCAGTTGACCTTGACACTTCAACAGAAGACGGCAGAAAAATTGCGGCGGCGCTTTCAGACAGAAGCGCACAGAATATTGCGGGCTACACTTGGCAGCAGAAGCAGTCTTTTGGCGTTGCGGGCGACGCTCTTACTAAAGGTGGAAATGTTGGTGTGCTAGGCGCTGTTATGATGACAGGCGCTATGGGCAACAGCGGCATGGGTTCCGCAATGATGCAGCAGCCGGCAGAAAGAGGCGGGTATCCAGCAGGCGGAATGGCCGGCGGAGGAAGCACTCCTTTAACTCAAAAGAAGGAAGTGTTCTGCGCAAGCTGTGGTAAAAAATATCCTTCAACTTCAAAGTTCTGTCCGTTCTGTGGCAAGCAGTTTTATCCATGTCCAGTTTGTGGCAGCGACAATCTACCTTCTGCAAAACGCTGTGTCACTTGCGGGGCAAGCCTTGCCGAAACTTCAAATACAAATAATTTAACAGCAGGCGCAACTTGCTCAAGATGCGGTGCTGCTGTACAGCCTGGGCTTAAATTCTGCCCTAACTGCGGAAACAAACTTTCATAATTTAATTAAGGAGTTGATTGATGAATAAAAAGCAATCTTTGTTTTCTAGAATTTTAATTTTTGTTTTAGGCCTGGGGATAATTATTCTTGCCTATTATTTATTTGGCAGCGAAGGTGAAAAAACAGATCCTCAGAAGTTTATGTGGGCAAACATTGTTGTTATGTACCTTGTGTTCTTCTGTCCTTTCTTCTTCAGCAATGTTCACACTGACAATGTTGATAAAAAAACACCGTCGCTTGTAACAGTATGGCTTGGCGATATTATTTTTATCATAGTGGCGCTTGGACTGACTATTGCAATTATGAATGATGTTCTGCAAATAAGAACAGCTATTATCATTGAGGCAATTCTTGTATTCCTTTTTGCAATAGACATTTATTTTGGCTATTTTGGAAATACCAAGATTCAAGAAGTTGGTGCGCATGAAACGCAAATGCTCAGCGCAATAAAAGATATACGTTCTTCAATGGAGCTTTTGATTTTAAAATCGTCATCACTAAGTTCTGCTTACGATGATGAAAAGAAAAAAATCGCTTCAATTAGCGAAGACGCACGTTATCTTTCACCTGTTGAAAATACAAATGCTGTAAGCCTCGAGCAAAATATGCTCGGAAAAATTACAGCATTAAGTTCAGCATGTGATTCTATTGCATCTGGCAGCGACGGCAGTGATTTTAAAACTCAGCTTTCATCACTTGACATGCTCATGAAGCAGCGCAAGTTATTGAAGAACTGATAGAAATAAATTTAGGAGGCTGTTTTATATGACTGGCAAAGTGTTTGCGGAATCTGACAACTTATATCAGGATGAAGCAAAAGTTTTATTTGATTATTACAAGAAGGCCGCAGAAAAAATTGTGGCTGAAGAAAAGGAGCTTGAGTCAAAAATAGCTCAGGCAGAAAGTGACTTTAATTCTTTTACTAAAAAGAAAAAAATATCTTTCATTTTACTTTTGGTGTTTGGAATTCTTTCATTGCCACTATTGGTGTTTGGAATTATTAAACTTGCATCATACGGTGAAGTCCATTTGTTGTTTTTATTAGGAATTGCTTCTCTTGTGTGCGCTGTGATTTTTCTTGTAAAAATGCTTAAGGCAAAAAAGAATATTGAAAAGGCTGCGTCTCAAAAACAAGGCTTTACTGAAGCAAAAGACGCAGTCCGCCGCGACTATAAGGTTTCTAAACTTGGTGTCGTTTACGTGCCAATTGCAACAAGGGTTCCGTTTGAAGGCAAGAGTTTTATAGTTGATTACACTGGCGAAATGGGCAATACAGATTTTGCTCTTTCTGTTTTACATAAGCCGCAGGAATTCCAAAAGTCGCTTACAGACTTGGAAAATGGAATAGAAAAAGTTCCTGTTGTTGACGGCGATAAAGAGGCGGAGCAAATAGACACAAGCAATTACAGCCTTAGTATGCAGAATGTTACAATGCACGACTACATGGGAAATATAGACCGTCAGGTGCGCAACATAAGCTATCTTCTTGGAGATAACGACAGCGTTTCTGTTTCTTTGCCTGTAGTTGTTCCTCAAAGCAATCAGGATAAGTTCATAGATGAATATACAACTACAGAAACAACAGACAAGCCTGTTGTAAAAGTATTTGATGTTGACAGCTACAATGACAAGCTCGCTGCATTTTCAAAACTGAATGATATGAAGAAGGAAATTGAACAGCGTGGCAATGAAGACAATATTGAATATTTTAAAAAGCTGATGAAAAAACTAGGTGACTCTGTCCAGATTATTTCCAATGTAAAGACAAATTCAACAAGCAAACTTCTTGACTATACAAACATGATTTTCTCAGCGGTTTTAAAATCAGGTTTCAATCAGTATTCGCCTGTTTTGGAAGCTGATGAAATTGGCAGAATTAGGGAAGCAAGTTTTAACTTTCAGGACAGCGTTGACAATTACAAGCCGTTCCATTTAAAAGCAAGCTCACGTGTAAAATACGACTTGTTCAGTGGCGCCTGGGTTGCGGAAGACAACAGCCGCACAAATCTTCCTTTTGGTATGAGCCAAATACAAGAGGAAGTTCTTATGCCTGTAATTAACAATTTAATGAACGAGACAAGAATTGAGCGTTTAAAAATCTACAACAATATTAAAGACCAAAAGCTGCTTTATTTGAACGAGTGGAACAAGGACGTTGAAGATGCCTTCCGCGACAACCGCAAGACTGGCAACGACTTGATTACTCAAATAACAAACGCATACGCCGAATACAACACTGCTTATCAGACATACACATCTTACAAAGCGACACAGGACTCTTTAAAGAAATCAGGAAGCCTTGCTGATTCAGAAGTGCAGGAGCAGGACACGGCTGCAGAACAAATTGCGGGCTTTGAAGCTCAAGCTCAGCAGTGCAATCAGACAAGTGAAGAATTCCAGCAGTACATGGACAGGCTTCAGGAAGATATTACAGCTAAGGCAGAACAGTTTGGGCATATAGAATATTACGAAGCGTCTTTGCGTGATACAGAATCAAGGGATATTGCGCGTTCACAAAGTCCTGAAACCATGCAGTCTCTTGATGAAAGAAGAAAACGTCTTATTGCGGCGAATTCTTATTATGCCTCCTATGCAAAAATTCCACCGGCGCCTTCTGTAGAGCCAAGTTTAATGAATGACTTTAAAATCAATCTTCAGCAGGTTGCATCTGACGCTTTGAATTCAATTGCAAACGAGGAAAATAAATCTGCGGAACAGAAAGCGGCTCAGGCGGCAAGCAATACAGAAAGCGCAACTGACGGCACTGCCGAAAATCAAGCAGGAGAGTAATCATGGCAAATTTTGATGTTGTTGTTGATACTCGTCCAATGGCGTCTTCTATAGACACTGTTAACGGAAATGTTCGAGGTGTTACAGGCGCTGTTGTTGCAATGCAATCCGCTGTTGTTGCTGAACAAAGGGCTGCTTCTAAAAAAATATGTGAAAATGTTGACGGTGGATTTTATATTCTGATGAAGTCCCAGCTAAGCCAAAAAATAGCGGCGTGTTCAAGCACAATGAGCAGCAAGCTTATGTTGATGAAAAAATTCCGACAGGACATAAATCATATAAAAGATGTTATGCAGGAAGACTACAACAGAATATGCAGAAGATACGGCAAGCAGTTTGATGCCCTTAACAAAGCTCTTGAATCAAGGGTGCATGAACTTGACCGGCCTTCAATGGAAATTGCTGAAGCGCAAAAGCTTCTGTTCAAAAAAATGAGGGACGAAAGCTGCAGTGTTATTTGCTACGAAGATTCTCAGGTTGCAGATGATGAAGCTGTAACAGCAACAGTAAAAGGCAAGTCAATAAAAGCAATTGACGCAATGTCTAAGAACGTAAACGGAAGCATTGTGTACAACAGAAATGTTCAGCACATATTAAAAAACGAGAGCGTTGACACTAAGAAAGAAAATTTTATTCCAGTCCTTATTGTTGAATCTGACAGCATGTTTGACTCTTCTGCAAAAGTAAGCAACATATATGTTCCTGAGAACAATAATTCTGTAGGCAAAGGTGTTGTTGCAAATCAAGTTCAGGCAAAGGCTTCTGAATTTGACTGGCAGCCCGTAGTAAAGGAAGAACATGACTTTGTTAAGAATTCATTTATGCAAAAATGCAGTTCTGCTGGAGTTGAAGAAAGAGTTGCAAATGAAATGATCAGACTTTTCAATGAGTCTGAATGGTCTTCTCCTAAGAACGCAGGGGTAACACAATGAGCTATACACAAACTCTTCATGGTGAAGCATATTACAGTGGAAGTGTAAGTGTAAGCTACCCAGCCAGCCAGAATGGTGGTTCAACTTCTGCTTCGTACTCTGGTTCTGTTCCTGTTGATATAAATGTTACAGTTGATACGGCTCCGTTTGACGGCAGTGTTTTAAATTGCAACAGGCAGCTTGATGTTCTTGCAGGTTCCGTTGTTGCAATGAATTCCGCACAGTGCGCTGCAATAAATGAAAGCGGCAATGCAATTTCAGATCATGTTACAAACGGCTTTTTCACAATGATAAAATCTGAACTGTCGCAGAACATGGCGTCTTTGTTCAGCAAAATAAATTCAGGCCTCGGCTTGATTCTTGAAAAGACAAAGCAAGTTAAGAAGCAACAGCAAGTTATGGAGTCTGACTATTCCCGTACAAAAGCACGCTATGTAAAACTGTTCAATGACTTGGATGAAGAGTGCCGCAAGAGAGTACTAGAGCTTGACAGAAAAGCGTTTGAGCTTTCTAAAGAAGTGCAGCATGAGCAAATTTCAGATAATCAAACAAAGCAAGTTTCAAACACCTACACAGAAATGAACGACGGTTGCATTGTTAATCAGCAGCTTTCAACAGCATGTATTAGAAGCAAGACTGGCAATGTAATTCAAGACCTTGCAAAAAATGTTGAGCAACAGTTGGTGTATTCTTCCAAAGTAAATTCAATATTGTACAACAAGCCTGTAAATAAAATAGAAAGTATTTGTATTCCTGTATTGTTTACAGAGCAGTCGTCTCTAGATAGCGCTGAAGAAAAAACAACTTCATGTTACGCAGGCAGTCATTTTGATGAAGGCAAGAAAGATTACATTGATTCAACTGTGTCAAATTATTTTAATTCGACAGTTGGCAATTGGAAATCTCCAGAAAAAAATGATGAGGAACTTTTAAATTCATCATTTAATTCTCTTGCTGAAAAAATGATTTCTGAAACTGATCAAAATTCAAACACTGATTCTAAACGTGTTTACGACATGATTATGAAGCTTCGTGGACAGTCAACAATTCTTGTTAATTCTAAGAACTGATTTTATAGGAGAAAAATTATGGAAGATTTAAAAGAAATAAATATGGGGTCAAATAATGTTGTGCTAAAGAACAACAGGGTGACTTCAAGCATTCTGCCAAAAAACACATCTGAACTTCAGCAGAATATTACAGTTGATGAAAATGTAATTATAGAAGGCGCCGTCTATACAAACAATTTGGAAATATCAAATGGGCCTGCGGAATTTAAAGGTGCAGTGTTTGCAAACAACGAGCTTCATATAAAAAATGATTGCGCTCACTTAATCTATTTCAACAAGGCAGTTGCAAGCGCAAAGAGTGTAGTCTCGCTTTTGTCAGCGGGGAACGTGATTTACGGTGCCGATATAAATGCGCCTTCTGTAAAACTAAAGAATGCTTTTGTCTGCGGCTCTATTTACGGAAATGAAATTCAGCTTGAAAATTCCGTAGTGCTTGGCGGTGTGTTTGCTGCAAAAACACTTTCGGAGCATAACTGTATAGTTGGAACATTCAACTCTCCGGAAGTGAATGCGGGCGGTGTAAATTATATGCTTTATCCAACATCATTTTCTGTTGAGCCAATTGCGCTTCTTCCAGAAACTGAATTTTGGAATATTGCGCTTGCCGATTTAGGCTCACTGTTTAAAGGCGAGTCAGAAAAAACAAACACTGGTAAAATTAAAATGGACATGCTGAATGACACTCAGCGTACAGTTCTTACTGATGAGAATGGAGCAAAGTCTCTTGTTAACAGCTACAGCGTTGCAAGCCGTGTTCTTGTAAGCGATTTGGTTGATTTTGACAAGATGGAAAATCACTTCTTGATTATTTCTGCAAGCTTAGGCTCACAGGTTTTAAAGCGGTACTCAATTCCTACATCAACTGGTGAAAAGGGGCCAGAGCTTTCTGTAAAAAACATTGCGCAGTTCTTTTTTAGCATTCTGGCAGGAAAAGTTCAAATACAGGAAATTAGTGGTGAAATTGACTTTAAAGAATTAAAGAAGAAATTTGAGTGAAATCAAATAAATCGCATCTATTTACTTTCACGCAAAAATTCAGTAAATTGTAGGTAATATTTTTAGATTTA
>JBAXYY010000123.1:0-7290 GCA_041670585.1 Treponema sp.
ATATTTATTTTGCCATATGCTGTTCCTTCTGTAATTTCAATGCTTGTTTGGAGAAACTTGCTTAATGGAACTTTTGGAACTGTAAATAGAACTTTGCAGGCTTTGGGCCTTACAAAAAATGTAATACCTTGGCTTGGCAACTGCACACTCGCACAAGTAATGTGCATTGTAATAAATCTATGGGCTGGTTTTGGTTACTTCATGCTTCTTTCAATGGGAACAATGACTGCTATTTCTCCAGATTTGTTTGAGGCTGCACGTATTGATGGCGCAAGCAAATGGCAGATTCTTAGAAAAATAACAATGCCTTTAGTTATGTATCAGACTATGCCTTTAATTATTATGAGCTTTACACATAACATTAACAACTTTGGAATTATCTACTTCTTAACTGCGGGGCAACCGACTGTTGCAGACAGCACAACGACTCTTGCAGGAGGAACCGATATTCTTGTTACATGGATTTATAAGCTGACTATAACGCTGCTTAAATATAATTATGCTTCTGTAATTGCTGTAATAATATTTGTTGTTCTTGCTCCATTCGCAATTTGGCAGTTCAAAAACACAAAGGCATTTAAGGAAGGTGAAGTATGAGAAAAAATATTCATGCATTTGAAACAATAAATAAAGCTATCATCTATTTGATATTTATAATAATTTCTCTGTTTGTATTCTATCCACTTGTCTATGTAGTAAGCGCTTCTTTTAGTCCAGGAAACGGCATTGCATCTTTGAACCTTATTCCATTTGGCGACGGATTTACTTTAAAGCATTTTGAATATTTGTTTAAAGAAACGCAATATTGGATGTGGTTTAAAAACACATTAGTAATTTCACTTTGGACAGCTTTGCTTACTGTAATTATTTCATCCCTTAGCGCTTATGTTTTTTCAAGGTTTAAGTTCACGTTCAAAAGACCTTTGTTAATGAGCCTTCTTGTGCTTCAGATTTTCCCATCATTCGTAGGCATGATTGCAATTTATGTAATCTTACTTCGTGTTGGCGGACTTGATACATTGTGGGGACTTGTTTTAGTTTATGTAGCTGGCAACATTCCATACAACACTTGGATGGTAAAAAGCTATATGGACACTGTGAGCAAAAATCTTGATGAGGCGGCGCGTATAGACGGTGCAAGCCATTTTAGAATTTTTGCACAAATTATTCTTCCTGTTACAAAGCCAATAATTACATTCTTGGGTATTTCAAGTTTTACAGGCCCGTGGATGGATTTTATTTTCCCAAAAATGGTTTTGCGTTCTCCAGAAAAACAGACACTTGCTTTGGGACTGTTTGCTTTTGTTTCAGATAAGAAAAATGAATTTACAAATTTTGCGGCAGGCTCTCTTGTTGTTGCAATTCCGTTCATCATCTTCTTTATTCTTACTCAGAAGTCAATGATGGTTAGCATGGGAACTGCTGGTGTAAAGGAATAAAACAGATTTCAATTATTTAAGTAGAGATGCTCGTTATGTTTTTAAAAGCGGGCTCTCTGCTTAAGTGAAAGATGCAAAATAAAAATCCAATATTGTTTGAAGGTTAATATGATAAAATATAATTATGATAAAATAAGTTTATTAAAAAATAATGAACGATGGTTTCCTGTAATGGGTGAAATTCATTATTCAAGAGTTCCAGAACAATATTGGAAAGAAGAACTTCTTAAAATGAAGGCTGGTGGAGTTGATATAATCAGCTCTTATGTAATTTGGATTCATCATGAAGAAATAGAAAATGAATGGGACTTTGAAGGACAAAAAAATTTAAGAAAATTTGTGCAGCTTATTGGCGAATGCAACCTTACAATGATTTTGCGAATAGGTCCGTGGTGCCATGGTGAAGTAAGAAACGGCGGATTCCCAGACTGGCTTTTCCAAAAAGGTTTTGAGCCTAGAACAAACGACG
Source organism: Treponema sp. (assembly GCA_041670585.1). Taxonomy (GTDB): domain Bacteria; phylum Spirochaetota; class Spirochaetia; order Treponematales; family Treponemataceae; genus Treponema_D. The sequence continues at coordinate 1,909 of JBAXYY010000123.1, forward strand.
AAAGATATTTTACAGAAGTAGAAAAATTTTATAAGAAAATTTATTCAGAAGTGCAGGACTTGTTTCTAAAAGACGGCGGTCCAATAATTGGCGTTCAGATAGAAAATGAATTTGGACACTGCGGCGGGCTTTGGGGAAAGAACGGCGAAAAGCACATGAAGCGCCTTTACAATATGGCAAGAAAGATTGGCTTTAAAGTTCCATTGTACACAGCGACAGGCTGGGGTGGTGCAATTACAGCAGGCCTTCTTCCTGTAATGGGAGGCTATTGTGATGCTCCATGGGATTCAAGAACAACAGAAATTGAACCAAGCGGAAACTATATTTTTACTTATGAAAGAAATGATCATGCTATTGGAAGCGACTACGGCTTGGGGCAAGGAATTACATTTGACATGAAAAAAGTTCCATACCTTACAGCTGAACTTGGTGGCGGGCTTCAAGTAACTTATAAAAGAAGACCTGTTGCAACTTCAGAAGACATTGGAGCTATGACACTTACAAAAATGGGAAGTGGTTGCAACCTCTTGGGATATTACATGTACCACGGGGGCACAAATCCTAAAGGCAAAAAAACTACACTTGAAGAAAACAAAGCGACAGGCTATCCAAATGATTTGCCAGTTTTAAATTATGACTTTAGAGCACCTATAGGTGAGTACGGTGATTTTAGCCATACATTCAATGAAATAAAATTATTCTCAATGTTTGTTCATGAGTGGGGAAAAGATTTTTGTAAAATGCTTCCTCATATTCCAGAAGATAATCCTCTTCACCCAGAAAACTTTAATAACTTGCGCTATTCATGGCGTTATGAAATTTCTAACGGAAAAAAATCAGGTTTTGTTTTTGTAAATAATTATGTACGACGGCATAAGATGGCTGAGCATAAAAATATTTTTCTTTCTCTTCCTGTCGATGTTAAAAATAAAACAGAAGAAATAGAATTCCCCTTATTTAATATTTCAGACAAGGACTATTTCTTTTTACCGTTCAACATGGATGTTTGCGGAAACAACTTGCTAACTGCAATTGCGACACCTCTTACAGTTCTTCACAATGAAAGGTCAACGTATATTTTTTACACAAAAGAAAATCTTTTACCTTCAATAAAAGCTGTCTCCTATGCTGATTTAAAAATATATCAGTTTGAAAATATTAAAAATGAAAATTGTGATATTCTAACGCTTTCTAGAAATGACGCATTAAAATCTTTTGTAATAAAAAATAGCTTTGAAGAAATTCTTGCAATTACTGACGGAGAAATTGTAGAAGGTTCAAATGGAAACTACTCGTTGTATTCAAAATCAGAACCTTCGTTCTGCACAAACAAAGAACTTAAAAAAGTGCCAGAGCGTTTTGCATACTCTTGCAAGTACGGCGACATGTTTGAATATAAATACAATGGTGAATTTCCAAAAGCTCCAAAAGTGACATTTGAAAAACAAACTGAAACTTCTGAAGAATCAGAGTATAAAATAATTGTTGATGCTTTAGAAGAAAATGAATTGCTGGATGATGTAATGCTTAAAATAAATTACACAGGAAACTGCGCCCGCCTTTATAAAAACGGTGAGCTTGTAGCTGATAATTTATACATTGGACCGTCATACGACTGGGAAATTGGGCTTAGAAAATTTGGAACTGAAAAGCAAAACTTTGTTCTAGAAATTGATTCTCTAAAAAAAGATGTTCCTCTATATTTAGAGCAGTGGCCAGAAATGAAAGAAAATTCAATTCTAGAAGTGAATGAAATTACAACAGAGCCAAAATATAAAGTAGGAATTTAAGTGTAAACTTTTACTTTTAGAAAAATTGTTGTATAATACAGACTGTGATTACAATTTACGACTTGGCAAAAATTACAGGATTCTCTGCACCTACTGTTTCTAAAGCGTTGAACGGCACTGGAAAGTTAAGCGATGAAACAAGAAAAAAAATTCTTGATGCCGCAAAACAAAATAATTACAAAATAAATATTGCGGCACGTGCGCTTACAACAAAGCATACAAAGCTAATTGGTGTAATTCTAGAAGATGTTGCTAAGATGCGTGGCTTTGAACATCCTTTGTTCGGCGGAATTCTAAACACGTTTAGAAAAGAAATGGACAATGCAGGCTACGACTTAATCTTTCTTTCTAAAACATTCAGCACACCAATGTCTTATCTTGACCATTGCCGTTACAGAAATGTTGAAGGCATTTTAATAGTTAATCCTCCAGAAAATGACCCAGAAATGAAAACTTTTGCTAATTCAGGAATTCCTTGTGTAAGCACAAATGAATTTATTCCAGGTATTTGCACAATTGTTTCTGATAATAAAAAAGCAGGCGAAGAGGCTACTGATATTTTAATAAATGCAGGGCATAGAAAAATTGGTTTTATAGGTCCTGCGTTTAAGGAAAATTCTCCTGCCAGTTTGGAACGTCACGAAGGGTACAAAGTTTCTCTAAAAAAACATAATTTAAAATTTGAAGAAGACTTAACTCAAGTTTGTGGCTATTGGCACAGCGAAAGCGGCTATATTGCGGCACAAATATTGTTTACACGACGGGCAGACATAACAGCTGTCTTTGCGGCAAATGATACAATTGCATACGGAGTTATGAAATATATAAAAGAAGTTGGAAAAAAAATTCCACAAGATATTTCCATAATTGGATTTGACGATGACAGAATGGCCGCTTACACAAGTCCTGCTCTTTCAACATTCAAGCAGAACCGCGACAGAATTGCAGAACTTGCCGCTGATTTGCTTCTACAAAATATTGCAGGTGTTCCTGTTCCAGAAATTGTTAGAGTGCCAACAGAATTTGTAAAAAGAGAAAGCGTATCTATAATTTCATTATGACAGTTTAATTTCTTTCCGATAATTTAAATATGAGAAAAATTTTCTGTTTATCAAGTTTATTATTTTGCACAATTTCATTATGTTTTTGTTTGCCTGTGAAAATAAATTACACCGGAAGCGGTAATTATTATCTTGTGGAAAGAACAAATCTTAGACGTTATGACAATGGAAAATACATTGGACTTGTAAGCCGTGAAGTACGTTCTTTTATTTCACAACAAAATAATTTTGATGGAAAATCACAATCAGACTATTCTTATGACGGCAACTTTTATGTAACAGAAGAAACAAAACATAATTCTTTAGAGGTAAAAGAGGGAATTTACAAAGCGGTGCCTTCTTCATTTTACATTTCAAAAGACGGCACTCTTGTAATGACAAAAGACAACGGATACCCTTCTTTTAGAAGTTTTCCTTCGTTTACACAAAAAAACATATTGCCTGGCGATGTATGGGAAGCAGAAGCTGAACGTGCAGTTGATCCTTTGAACAAAAACATTTTTACAAAAATACCAATGAACATTCAGTATACATTTGTTGGAGAAGAAACTTATCACGAACAAAATGTCTATAAAATAAAAGCGGAATGGGCAACACGTTATGGCATAACTTACTGGGACTTTGGCGGAGACTTGGAATTAAAAAACGCAACAGGTTTTCATAAGGCAACAATTCTTGTGAACAAGAAAACAGGCAACTCAATTTTAGTAAATGATTTAGTTGATGAAACATTTGTTTACAAAGACGGCAACAAATATCAGTTCAAGGGTACAATAATTTTATTTACAGAATATCCTCCGGCTGTTGATAAAGAAAAAATTATTACATCTCTTCAAAGAGTTGCGCTTGTTGATGATAAAAATAAAGCTGATGATATTGCATCTAGCGACAAAACCAAAAATGAAAATACTTCTGTAAAACAAAACAAGTCTGGCACAAATAACAATAGTTCTAAAATAACAGATAACTCTACCATTGAACAAAAAACTTCCAACAATAATACAAATGATTTAAAAAATAAAACAGATGAAAAAATTGTTCCAGAAGATATTGATTCAATAAATAAAAATTTAACACAAGAAAGAAAAATCACTGTTGAAAAAACAAATGCTGGACTTAAGCTTACTATAGAAAATCTTTTGTTCAAGCCAAACAGCGCAGAATTGTTGGAAGAAGAGTCTGATCGTCTTGATAAAATTGCAAGTGTGTTAAAGCAAGTGCCAAAATCAATGCTGCTAATTGAAGGACACACAGCGGCAATTGGAACAACAGAAGGTGAGCAGGAGCTTTCTGAAGAGCGTGCCTTTAAAATTGCAAAAGAGCTAATTACACGAGGAATTCTTAAAGAAAATATAATGTGCAAAGGCTCTGGAAGAACAAAACCTGTCGCATCAAATGAAACAGCAGAAGGAAGAGCAAAAAACAGACGTGTAGAAATTACAATTCTTGAATAAAATAAGTGAAAATATTTTTTCAAAAACATTGACACGCAAATAATAAATTTGTTAAATTCTTTATATCACTACAAGCCAACTTGTGCCGTTCCCTGAATCAAAGCGCGCGCAAAAATCCACGAGCCACTAACGGCAAGGACAAAACGCGATGAACAAAGACCTATTAGAATCATTTCATAATGCATGCAAAAAAGCAAAAGTAATTAACGACTTACCAAATCTTACAGATGAACAATATGAGCAAATATTTTATCATGTTAGCAATGAAGATATGGTGACAACAATTAGAACTATAAACCATGCTTACACAATGGTAAAAAAACTTGTAGACTTGAAATAATCTTTACATTAAATAACAATTAATTTACTCAATATTCAGACTTCATAAAGAAAGTAATATTATTATTTACTTAGAACTTAATAAGAAAGTTCTGAGGTAATTTATGAAAAACTTTCCAAATAAAACTTTGCTTTCTCGAATGGTTGTTTGTGTTTTAGTTTTTGCTTTACTTACTTCATCTGTATTTGCAAAAGAAAGCAAAACTACAAATAAAAATTCAAAGATCGGAATTGTCACTTCTATGTTTCTTAATTCAAAAGAGAATACAGTGACAATAACAATTGCATTGGGAACTGTAAAGACTCCTGAAAAAAATTCTTCAACAGAAGCAAAAAAAACTGACTTTAGAAATCCTCCCAAAAAACCAAACATTGCAGATATGATAGAGCTTACTGGTGAAAGTGTTACATTCACAGTTTCTGCTAACACAGAAGTTGCACGTTCCATGTTGCTTGCGCCTACTTCATTTCAAACAGCAGACAATGGTTTTGTAGAAAATGATGATGACTCTACTGAAAAAGATTTTCCGCCTCCACCTCAAAATGATTTTATGCCGCCTCCTAATGAAAAGTTTAATTCTGAAATAACAACTGCTGTTTCTGAAATTACTTTGAATGATGTTATTACAGTTTCATTTGATGCAAATGGAACAACAGTATCTTCAATTTCAGAAGATTCCGGTGAACCGCCAAGAAGCAACCCCGCAGAAAGAGGACCACAACCTATGATGGCACCAC
>JBAXYY010000124.1:0-7271 GCA_041670585.1 Treponema sp.
TAATCTTTGTTTAAAGCAGTCTCTGTCCATGAATTTACTAACAAACTAGAGTCAGATGCGCCGTTCTTTGATGCGGTAATTGTCAAACCGTGATTTGTAGAACCAAGTGCCAGAGAATCTTTCAGTGTTCCTGTGAGTGCGAATGGCGCTGTATTCGTTACAACTTCAGAAGTTCCGTTTGTAAGCGACACTGTTGGAACTGCAAAGTCGAACGTCAAACCTGTAAACTTAGTTGAATCAGCAGTAGGCGTTGTTACATTGCCAGCTGCATCAGTTGCACGTACTTGAATAGATCCTGTAGAAGTTGCTTGTGCAACAGGAACGTCAACATTCCAAGAAGTTTCGCTTGTTGTCTGCGCAACACCTGTAATTGAATTCCAGTTTGAACCACCGTCTGTACTATATTCAAGTGTAGAAGTACCTGTTGTTGCGTCGCTCCATTTTCCAGTAAGAACATAGTATGAACTGCCGCCGGAAACTTTGTAGTTGCTGTTCGTTTCTGTAATAAGCTTTGTTCCCGTAGAAAGAAGATTTGCACTGTCATTTGCTGCATTAGAAACTGTCAACATAGGCGCAATTGTGTCAACAGTAATAGAGCTTGATGATACTAATGTCGCATTTCTTCCAGATGCGTCCGCACCTTCAAGGCTGAACACCCATATACCGTCTTCCGCTCCTGAAGATTTATCTATTGTAACTTTGTAAGTAACTGTTATTTTTTTGTTATCTGCACTAGTCTGTTGTGAAATAACAAGTCCACTGCTTCCGCTGGAAACTGTATTTCCACCAAGTTTCGCTGTTGGCGTAGCTGATGCGATTTTGTATGAGTCAGTCACTGTTCCAACAACTGTGATTGTCTGTGCTTCGCCTGTGTATTTGTAGCTTGTTCCGCTAATTGAAGTGAATGCCGCTACCGGCGCACTAAAGTCGTAAGCAAGGCCAGTAAATGATTTTACAACGCTCTTGTTACCTGCGTTATCGACTGCAAAGAAAGCAAGATACTTACTAATTCCCTCTTCGATTGTTATGTCTACGCTCCACTTTGTAGAGCCTGTTGCACTTGTTGTAGCACCTGCATCAGTCCAACCAGTTAAGCTATCTGTAGTTGCAGTAGAATCTTTTGTATAATAAAGCTTATAAGTTCCAGTTCCAGCAGTTCCATTATCATCGTCTGTCCAAGTACCGTTTACAGTATAGTAACTGTTGCTTCCTGATGTTGTATAGTAAGCGTTGCTTTCTGTAATTGTTGAGTTGCTTTGAAGTTTGCTTGCTGTAGAAACTTCTGAATTTGTAATTGTAAATGTTGGCGCTGTCTTATCAACAACTACAGTAATTACGGCCTTGCTTGAGTATCCAGCCTTGTCTGTAGCAGTGAATGTATAAACATAATTACCTGTTTTAAGTGCCACAGGAGTTACGCTCCATGTTCCGCCACTAGTTGTAGGCACTGTTTTTGATACGGAGCCTGCGTCGTTGTTAGGATTTGTTGTAAGTGTATAAGTGCAGCCGCTGAACGAAGAGTCAGTTACAGTTCCGCTAATTGCCGCTGCAGATGAACGGTAGTACGTAGCTTCGTATGTCATAGTGGTAGTAGCAGAACCTGATGATGTACTTGAAGCTGGTGTTTCTGCAAATGTAAATACAGGGACGCTTGCGTCTGCAAAGACTTCGGCTATTGTTCCTGCAAGTTCAATAGCGCTTGCGTTATTAAGAGCATCCACAGCAACTGCATAAAGCTTATAGTTTGTGTTATCTGAATAAGCTGTAGAAGATGTATCTAGAACATAAGACCAAGCTCCCGTTGTAGGGTTAATATCTGCCGCTGTCCATTCCGAAGCTGTAAACGTAGGAGCTGATTCTGAACTCTTAAGAACTTTTACATAAACATTCTTTAGTCCGCTAAGAGCATCCTTAACAGTACCCTTGAAAGTGCAACCATTGGCCTTCTTTATGTAGTATATATCACTAATAGCTGTAACATTATTAACACTTGCTGCTGTCACAACTGTTGGTGCAGTTGTATCTACCTGCACGCTAATTGTTTTCTGTTCTGCAGACCAGCCCGCCGCGTCTTTTACATTGATTGTGAATGTCCAGTTGCCATCGTGGCTTCCTGCTTTTAGAATTGTTATTGTTCTAACTGCTTTTGTTGCAATATCAGTGCCAGAAGTTGCCACGGTGTAGTCTGTTCCAAGAGTTGCATTGCCGCTGTCGTTTGCGCCTTTTATTACTATAGAAGAAGCAGAAAGGTCCAGCTTGCTGTTGTCTTCAAGAGTTGCAGTGAATGTTATGTCTTCTTTGCTGCTTGTTGATTTTTTATAATCACCAATTGTTATTGTTGGAATTACTGTATCAACTGTGTACACTGGCTGTTTTGCAACAGTAGTTTTGTTACCAGCCTTGTCTGTAATAGAGAATGTTATTGTGTTTGTATAGCCGTCCGTTAGTAGAACTGTTCCTTTGTAGACAGCAAAGTTATTATTTATTGTAGTCGCATTGCTGCCAGAGCCGCCTGTGTATTGTGCAGAATAATTCAAAGTGCCGTTTTGACCAGTACTGTTTGTGTCGTCTACAGACCAGTTCACAGAAGAAATGCCGCTTCCTGTGTATGTTGAGCTTCCATCAGAAGTGCATGTGTCGGAAACAATAAGTGTTACAGGCAAAGATGTGCTCTTTGTGGCTGTTGGAGTTGTAGAAAGATTGTCTATGTATGTAGCGCTTCTTGTGTCAATTAAAATTGTGCTATTTGTTGATTTTGTGACTGTTCTTCCAGAACCATCTGTTGCAGAGACTGTGAACACCCAGCTGCCGTCATAAGTTCCAGTTGTTCCTGCCGCAACGTTTATTGTTGTTGTCACAGACTTTGTGCTGCTTCCTGTTTGAGCGCTAGATGCTGTGAACGATGCGTCAAGCGGTACTTCTGCGCCGTCCTTTGTTGCTGTTACAGTGACATCGCTTGCAGAAATTGCATACGAGTCTGTTGAAGTTGCTGTGAATGTCAAAGTACCATCTTTTGCAGTGTACTGTGTTATATTATCTTCAAATGAAACTACAGGAGCACTATAGTCAATTGCAATTCCCGTAAAGTGCTTAACTGCACTTGTGTTTCCTGCAATATCAGTTGCCTTTAGATATATATCTTTTTTCTTTCCTTCTGTTACTGGCAAGTCCACTGTAAAATTCTTTTCTGTTGTTACATTCGCCGTGTCAGAAAAATCACTGTAATTTGTGCCGTCAAATGAATATGACAGCTTGTTTGTTCCAGAGCCAGCTATTCCAGAAGAAGTCACATCTTTCCATTTTCCGCGTAATGAATAATTGCCTGTGGAAGTGTCAAGATACGCTTTGTAAGATCCTGCGTCTCCGTAAAGTCCTGCATTGTCAGCAAGATTTGTTACAGTAATTTCTGGTGCTATTGAGTCAACAAGAAGTGTGTTTGATTGCTGAGTTGCAGGCCAGCCAGCAGCATCTTTTACATTTGCTGTGAATGTCCAGTTGCCGTTGAAGCTTCCGTCACTCAGAATTTTCACTGTTCTAACAGCCGTTGTGTCGGTGTCTGTGCCAGAAGTTGCCACAGTGTAGTCTGTTCCAAGAGTTGCAGTTTTGCTGTCGTTTGAGGCTGTAATTTTATAAGAATCGCTAGATGTATCAAGTTTTTTATTATCCGTTGCAGTTACAGTAAATGAAACAATTTTTGAACCATTGTAAGGTGTTGAATCATATCCGGTGATGGAAATTGAAGGAGCAGTTGAGTCAACAGTGTATACAGGATTAGTAGAAACAGTTGTCATGTTGCCCGCATTGTCTGTAATTTTAAATGTAGCGGTGTTCTTAACGCCGTCCGTTAAAAGAAGAGTTCCTTTATATACAGAGAAGTTGCTGTTGATTATTTCTAAACCGCCCGTGTATGAAGATGAATAATTTAGAACGCCTGAATTTCCTGTAGACTTTCCATCATCAATTGACCATGCGACAGAAGAGATTCCGCTTGTTACAGTTGAAGAATACAATGTTCCAGAAGATGTGCAAGTGTCAGAAACAACAAGTGTAACCTGCTGAGAAGTGCTCTTTGTGGAAATTTCTGTGCCAATTAAATAAGAGGCATCATCTTTTTTACTTGTTGTTATATAGAAAGAAGGAGGCGTTGTATCAACTAGATATGAAATTGCATAAGTTGAAGACTGACCGTAAGCGTCTGTGGCAGTGTAGACAACTTCATAGCTTCCGTCTGAAGAAGGAGGTGTAACTGTATCTAAAATTGAAGCTGAACCATTTGCAAGAGTTAAAAAAGTTGCGCCAGAGTACTTGGAAGAGCTGCCTTGATTAGCGCTTGTTAACTGCAATGAAACAACACCGCTTGCGTCTGTTACTTTACCGGTTACAGCAATTGTCTTTGCAGTAGAATAATATCCGCCGTTTGCAGGAGTAACGCTAGAGAAAGAAGGCGCGCCTGTGTCTACAGCGACTGCAAAAGCAGCACCCGTGTAAGTTGAATAAGTAGTTTTTGCAAGAGTGTCTGTCACCGCTATTTTTATAAAGTAAAGACCTTCAGCCATCTTGCTGAACGAAGCATTTGTAATTGAATAGGAAGTTGTGCTAAGTCCTGTTGCGCTGAACAGTTTGCTGCTGAATGTGCCGCCGCTTGCAGTGTCGTATGTAATTGATATTGATGAAATTCCATCATCGTCTGTTACTTCGCCAAGAAGCTTGTTGTTGCTTGTAATTCCAAAAATGTTTGTCTTTGAAGCGCCGCTTGTATATGCCGCCTTAATGCCAGCAGCAGTTGCAATGAAGAGTCCGCGTTTGTAAATGAAACAGAAGGGCAGTCAGAGCTTTGATTTAATGTATAAGTTTTGCTTTCTGTGTCTGTTCTTCCAGATTTATCCACCGCCGTTACCGTCACTGTCAGTTCAGCGTTGTCCACGCAAGTGAATGCGCTGTAGCCAGAAGCCGCAGAAGTGTCCGCCTTGAACCAAGAGGCTGTTGTGTCAAAGCTGCCGCTCTTTGTCCAAAGTTTTCCCAAGCTGAACTTTTCTGTGTAAGAAGAAGTTTCTGTGTCGTACTGGTAGACAACCACTGCGTTTGCTTCAGAGCCGCTTTTTACTGTGTAATAAACAGAAGATGGGTTTGTTTCTTCAAGAACGCCGCTAATTGAAATTACACCGTTTAAATATTTGCTGTTCACCAAAGGTGTTATGCTGTCAAATGTAAGAACTGGATTTACTGTGTCAACATAAATTTGGCGTGTTACAGAAGACTCAAGATCTGTGTTGTCATAAGCAGTTGCTGTTATTGTGTAAAGGAATGTTCCGTTTGAAAGTGTTGTCTTTTGCGCTTCAGAAAGACTTGCAGAAAGAATAGACGCAACATCTGTGATCCAAGAATATGTCTTTACACCGCTGCCATTAACGCTCTTGTAAACAGGAGTAATATCTTCAGAAGCTGAAGCAGAGAACAAAGAGCTGTTGTTGTCATCGTTTGAAATTGCAACAGTGAATTTTACTTTTGAAATTGAAGAAGAGTCGGTCGTAGCAGTTCCACTGAACACAAGTTTGTTTTCATCAGTTGTGCTTGTGCTTGCGAAAGAGACATAGGAATTTGTTACGACATTTGTATTTTCAGAAGTTTCTCCAAAGCTAATTGTTGGAGGGTTGCCGCTAGAAGCCACTTGGAAGCCGTAAGTGCTTTCTGAATATAAGTCCTCGTCTTCCTGGTCAGTTCCTGTAATTTCAATTGCAAACTGATCTCCTGGAGAAATTAAATGAACAATATTTTCAGAGTCAGTATAGTTTTCTGGAATTGTGAATGTACCGGTGTATGATTCAACTGAGCCTTTTGCTTCTGCGTAACCGCTTGGAATTGCAAATGTAGGTGTTGATGGTACAGTGTTGTTTTCAATTTTGTAAAGATTTGCCACAAATGTCCATGGCTCAAGGTTTACTGCGTCGCGTCCAGGTGTTGCTGTGTAGCTTATTTCAGTACCAACGCTCTTTAACCTGTTAGAAATTGTTGAAGTTCCGTCCTCACCTGTTGTGTATGAGCAGCTCAAAATGTCGTAACGAGGGGCCGCGTCAGGGTTAAGGCTAAAAGAAGAAGTGTTTGTGTCTGTAATTTGAGTTGTGTCAATTTCAGATTCAGAAAGAATTTGCTTTATGTCAGCAATTGCATCAACTGTTCCTTCTGGAGCCGCGGCTCTTAATGTAAGGGAACCTGTGTATGTGCCGTTCAAAATCTTTTTAATTGAGTCGGCATTTAAACCGTAGCCGCTTGAACTTAGAAGAGTGCTGTTTATATCATCATTGTTATAATAGTAGACAGTTTTATTTCCTTCAGTGCTGTCTGTTGAACTGCCTGTGTACTGGGCCGCGTTGTCAACAAGCTCAATTACAATGTAATAGTCCTTTGTTGTAAGGGACGCCCTGTCGCTTGTGTCTATTTTTTCACCGTTATTGTAAATAGCAAGATAGTTGTCATAAAGCGCAAGAATTTCAGCGCCTGGATTTGCTTCAGATGTGCCGTTTCTATAAGCCGCCGCCTTTTCAACATACTGGGCAATTACTTTTCCAGATGCAACAGAGCTTGGCTCAACGTTTGTAAATTGAATAGTTTTGCCGATTTGTGCTTTTGTAGAAGAGTTGTAGACGCTTATGTTCATCTGCTTTATTGTATGGTCGTCTGCAATCTGCCCCGCAACTTTAAGCTTTCTACCATAAGGTGTAGGATTTGCAATTGCCTTTGAAGACGGGCTGCTAATAATAAAAACAGGTGCCGTGTTGTCCACAGAGAATGCCAATGACAAAGTGCTTGAAGAATGTCCAGATTTATCTGACGCAACAACTGTTGCAATATATGAACCGTCTTTTAATTCTGTGCTGCTGAATGATGAAGGGTCTATTGAAATTGACCATGAGCCTTCTGTGCTTTCTGCGCCGTTATTTGAAATTTCAGCTTTCTGCGTTTCGCCTACTTGTGTAGTGCCGCCTGTTGCTGAGTTGGTCTGTCCTAAAGTAACTGCTACTTTTGTAACTCCCATATCATCAGAGCAACTTCCTTTAATTACAAAGGAGCCTCTAATAATACTTTCCGGGTCAGGGTAAGTTATTTCTGCGCTAGGGGTCGCTGTGTCAACTTGTGAACCCAATCCAATTTGGCAGGAGAAAAAAGAAATAACAACAAGGGTAAAAAGAAAAGCTCCTAATAATTTTAAACTTTTCATGAAGTGCGCTCCTTTACAATTTATATTTTCAAAAACATTTTTTGCATTATGCATA
>JBAXYY010000125.1:0-7225 GCA_041670585.1 Treponema sp.
AAGGATAAGGTTTGCCTGGCACTAAAAATTCATTATCTATAGGAGATAAACTATGGTTATTAATCACAACATGAGTGCTATGTTCGCTCAGCGTTCAGAAGGCATTACTGAACTCAACCAGCAAAAGAACATGGAAAAACTTTCATCAGGCGAAAAAATCAACCGCGCTGGTGATGATGCTTCAGGACTTGCAGTTTCTGAGAAAATGCGCAGCCAGATTCGTGGTTTGAATCAGGCTTCAACAAACGCAAAGAACGGCATTTCTTTCATCCAGACAACAGAAGGCTACTTGCAGGAAACATCTGACATTGTTCAGCGTATTCGTGAGCTTGCTGTTCAGTCAAGCAACGGTATTTACACAGACGAAGACCGTATGCAGATTCAGGTTGAGGTTTCTTCACTTATTGCAGAAGTAGACCGCATTGCATCAGCTGCACAGTTCAACGGTATGAATATGTTGACAGGACGTTTTGCACGCCCAACAGGTGAAAACAATGTTACAGCTTCTATGTGGCTTCATATTGGTGCTAACATGGATCAGAGAACACAGGTTTTCATTGGCACAATGACAGCTTCTTCTCTTGGACTTCGCAACGTTGGTGATGAGTCAATTATGACTCTTGCTTCACCAGATGATGCTAACCGTGCAATTGGAACACTTGATGGTGCTCTTAAAATGATTAACAAACAGAGAGCTGACCTTGGCGCATACCAGAACCGTCTTGAAAAAACAGTAACTGGACTTGACGTTGGATCAGAGAACTTACAGGCTTCAGAGAGCCGTATTCGTGATACTGATATGTCTAAGGAAATGGTAGACTTTACAAAGAACCAGATTCTTAGCCAGGCCGGAACAGCAATGATTTCTCAGGCTAACCAGTCTTCACAGAATGTTCTTTCACTCTTGAAATAAAGTCTGAATAGATTATTGTTCAAAAAAAACCGTCTGTTTTAACTAACAGGCGGCTTTTTTTATTTGGTTGTTATTCCGATTCTACAAGCAGCTCAACTCGACAAGTTCGGTGAACGCAGCTAATTTAATATCATAAACTAAAGTGAATGAATCTATTGATTTGAATATTTTATATATGAACCAAGAGCTTTTGCAAAATCGTCTTCTGTTTTTTTATCAGTGAAAATAGCTTTGCCCATTGGAACAATTGGTGCATTTGTTGCGGCAATCCAGTAACGCACGTCATCTGCTTGATGGTCTGCAACACGGCAGCTTGCTAGAACAGGAGCTAATCCTGTGCTTCTTCCAATTTGCTCTTGACCATTAGAAGAAATTAAATTTGTAATTACAGTTGCAACATTTCTATTTTTAGAGTAAGGAATAGCAATAATCATAGGCGCTGTAAAATATCTAGAAGTCGCTGTTCTTTCTGAAGGAAAATATATAGAACTGTAGCGTTCAATAATATTATGCTCGACTTCTCTGTGTTGAGAAAGAGTCATAAATGAAATAGGCGCAAGCTTTGCTTCCATAAAAGCCGCAACATCATTTTGCTTCATGTTAAAAATTTCTGAATTAAGAAGTCCAAGCCTTTGCCATCGAATAAGAACTTGTAATGCGTTGAACAAAGGAGAGTCTTCATTTTCGGAAAGTGACTTTATTATATTTTCATAATCCTGCTGGGTTGGAACAAAGTCTTTATCTTTATTTTCATAAATTGATTTGTGAATTGTTTCTACAACTTTGTCGTATGCTTGCTTGCCAGAAAAAGCTTCTGTTAATGCACCTACAATTCCTAAAAAAGTGTCACTGTCTCCACCTGCAAATACAATTGGTGACTTAGCATATTTTTGTGCAGCTAAAGCAAACTTTTCAATGTCTTGCCAAGTAGAAATTGTTTTTATTCCACATTGATTTAGTATTGTTCTATCTATATCAATTTCATAATTATCAAGTAATATTGGAACTGCTTTTAAATTACCATTTGAATTTTTTACAACACTTTGCTTAACAGAAATTGTTGTACCTTCAAGAATTGTTTGTGGCAAAGAAATAGCCTTAGATTTTTTTTCTGAAATAAGCTTTATGGTGTCATTTGTATTTTGCCCCATTGTTGTAATAATAAGATCAAACTTCTTTTTTGCTTGAGAAGAAAGAGGCTTTGTGCTGTCAAGGTTTATAACTCTTATTGGAATAACTTTTCCTTTTTCATTAGTGATTTTTACTAATTGTTCTGCTATTGATTTTTGTTGCCTGGCGTTTAAATCGTAAAGCGCAACTTCTGTGTATTTAGAAAATTTGTTACTGTTTGCAGCAAGCAAAATGCCTGCTAGAAATAAAACAAAAACCGCTAAAATCGAGATAATAATAATTGAGCGTTTAGATAATTTCATAATTCACTTTAACACAATTTCATTGAAATCTTCAATAAGGAATGGTATCATTTAAAGATGAAACGGAGTTTTAAGTTATTTCAATTTTTCTTTGTAATAATTACTTTTTTAAGTATCCCTTTATATTCAGAAGAAAAAACTGACGACGACGAGCTTATGCAGGAACTTGGAAAAGGTTTTGGAGAAATGAGCGGGAGTTTTAATGATTCGCTTCAACAACTTATAAAAAATATTTACATTCAAAATGAAAGCAACAAACAGCTTATGAATACAATTTATATTTCATTAGCGGTGATTGTTATAGTTTTTATATTGATAATCATTTTTCTAATTGTTCAGTCTGTTATGAATTTAAAATTTCAAAAGATGCAGCAAAAGCAATTTGAATCAACATTAAATCTTATTCGTGAAACACAAGAATTTGTCGCACAAATGCAGTTACCGTCTGGAGCAAAAACAATGTCTGCTCTTCCTTGTGCAAATGAAATTGATAAACAGGAAATGCAATCTTTGGCAGAGCAATGCGAAAAGCTTGGTGAAAAAATAGACAATCATACAAATAGACATAATAATTCTAAAAATGTAAGTGAGATTGTTTTTAAAATTTCTAACTATCTTGGCCTTGACAAAGACACATCAACACTTTACTTCTGTGCCGCAATGGTTTACGACTCTGGCTTTCTTTATATTCCCGAAGAACTTTTTATGGTGGATATTCTTTCTTCAAAAGAGAGAATGCTTATGAAGACACATGTTGAAAAATTCTCTAATTCTCTTTCATTTGTTCCAAAACAATATCTTTCTATTTTCAATGACGCTTGCGCTTCTCATCATGAAAATATCAACGGAAGCGGTTATCCAAAAGGATTAAGAGCAGAAGATATTCCTTTGGTAGCTAGAATTTTGCGTGTTGTAGAAAGTTATGTTTCTCTTGTAAGCCATCGTACATATCACAAGATCCGCGACAAGGAAAGCGCAGTTTCTGAATTAAGAAAACAGCCTGGTATTTATGACAGCAGTATTGTTGACGCTCTAGAGTCAGTTGTGTGATTTTGTAAATGCAATTACTTTTCATTTAGCCATATTTATAGTATTATTTTCCAAAAATGAGGTGATTTTATGTGTGGAATAGTTGGCTACGTAGGAAGTCGTCAGGCAACACCTGTATTGATAAATGGATTAAGAAAGCTAGAGTACCGTGGCTACGACAGCGCAGGAATTGCGGTCTTCAACGGAGAGGACATAATTGTGCGCAAGGCAAAGGGCGCTCTTAAGGTTCTTGAAGAAAGAATAGCCAATGAAGTTATAAAAGGCTCTATGGGAATTGGACACACAAGATGGGCGACTCACGGCGAGCCAAGCGATGTCAACGCTCACCCACAGACAAATGTCAGTGGCTCAATTGCAGTGGTTCACAACGGCATTATAGAAAACTATGCAAAGCTAAAGGAATGGCTTCAGGCGCAAGGTGTTGTTTTTAGAAGCCAGACGGACACAGAAGTAATTGCCCACTTGATAAATTATTTTTACGAGCAGAACGGTGACATTTTCCAAGCAGTTCTAGAATCATTGCACCGCCTTGAAGGAAGCTACGCTCTTGGTGTAATTTGCAAAGACTACCCGGACAGGGTGATTGCCGCAAGAAAGGACAGCCCGCTTATTGTAGGCTTGGGCAAAGATGAAAACTTTATAGCAAGCGATGTTCCTGCAGTTCTTGAATATACACGCGAAGTTTATTTTCTAGAGCAGAAGGAAGTTGCAGTCCTTTACAACGACCATGTTGACCTGTTCACAGAGGAAGGCGAAAAGGTAATTAGAAAGCCATACCATGTTGACTGGGATATTTCTTCCGCAGAGAAAAACGGCTACGCTCACTTTATGCTAAAGGAAATACATGAGCAGCCAAAAGCTCTTACAGATACAATGCGCCCACGTCTTGTTAAGAAAAATGGCAAGCCTGTTGATATAAATTTTGAAGAGATAAACTTTGGCGATGATTGGAAAAATGCAGGACGTATTTTAATTACAGCATGTGGCACTGCATACCATGCGGGTGTTGTTGCTCGTTATGCCTTTGAACAGTTTGCTCGTGTTCCAGTAGTTGTTGATGTTGCAAGCGAGTTCCGCTACAGAAATCCAATCTTACATAAAGACGATCTTTTTATTGTAATAAGCCAGTCTGGAGAAACAGCCGACACTTTGGCAGCGTTGCGCTTAGCAAAACAGGCGGGCGCACGGGTAATTGCAATAACTAACTGCGTTGGCTCTACAGTAAGCCGCGAGGCAGACGACGTGATCTACACTTGGGCTGGCCCTGAAATTGCAGTCGCTTCAACAAAGGCGTACACAACCCAGCTTATGTGCCTGTATCTTCTTGCGCTAAAAATGGCTTCCTTAAGACAAGCAATTACTTCTTCAGAGTACACTTCTCTTTTGGAAGAGCTAGAGACAGTTCCAGAAAAAGTTCAGCAGATTCTAGATGACAAGTCGGTTATACAAAAATTTGCGGCAAACAACTTCAACAAAAACAAAGTGTTCTTCATAGGAAGGCTTTACGACAGCGCCACAAGCTTGGAGTGCGCCTTAAAGTTAAAGGAAGTGAGCTACATGCACAGCGAGGCTTTTGCGGCAGGCGAATTAAAGCATGGCCCAATTGCACTTGTGGACAAGGACACCCTTGTAGTTGCTGTTGCCACTCAGAAAGACTTGTATGAAAAACTTGCAAGCAATATTGTTGAAGTAAAGACACGCGGGGCGGCTACTCTTGTAATAACACAGGACAAGGACGGCGCTTTCAAAGAGTCAGCTGATGAAGTGATTTCTATACCAACAACAAATGACGCTTTTGCTTCTATGCTTTCAATAATACCAGCGCAGCTTTTTGCATACTATTGCGCAGTTCAAAGAGGCAACGACCCAGACAAACCAAGAAATTTGGCAAAGTCAGTTACAGTTGAGTAAGATAAGGTTCATTGAATTTATAAAAGTGAACAAGTAATTTTAAAAAGGTTCCCTTTGTCGGACAAATCTAATTCTGATTTTAGGGAACATGTGAGGCAAATATGGAATATTCACAAAGCGAAGTTTTACAGTACATTGCGGAAAATGATGTTAAGTTTATCAAATTATTTTTTACAGATATTTTTGGCGCAATAAAAAGTATTTCCATACAGCCTACGCTTTTAAAAAAAGCATTCAAAGAAGGAATCTCATTTGATGCAAGCGCAGTAAAGGGCTTCTTGAACATGGACAAGAGCGACTTGTTCATAGTGCCAGACCCAACAACACTTTCTGTCTTGCCGTGGCGGCCTCAGCATGGAAGGGTAGTAAGATTTTACTGCAACATTCGCTACCCAGACGGCAGCCCTTTTGAAGGGGACTCACGCTTAATTTTACAGAACGTAATTGAAAAGGCAGCAAAGCAAGGCTATGAAATAAAAATTGGAACTGAGTGCGAATTTTATTTATTCAAGCTAGATGAAAAAGGCGCTCCTTCAAATGTACCGCATGACAACGCAGGCTACTGTGACTTGGCTCCAAAAGATAAAGGTGAAAATGTCCGACGTGACATAATTTTAACTTTGCTACAAATGGGCATTGAGCCAGAAACTAGCCACCATGAATCTGGCCCTGGTCAAAATGAAATCGACTTTAAATATAACACACCTGTAAAAGCGGCTGACAATCTTTCTACATTCAAAACTGTTGTAAGAACAATTGCTGCACAAGACGGATTGTTTGCTTCATTCATGCCAAAACCTATTGAAGACAAAGCGGGCAGCGGACTTCATTTAAATATATCACTTCATAAAAATGGAAAGAATTTATTTGATGAAGAAACTTTATCAACAGAAGCAAAATCTTTTATTGCGGGAATTCTTTTTAGAATAAAAGAAATTACTGCAATATTAAATCCTCTTCCTTCTTCTTACAAAAGGCTTGGTTCATGCGAGGCTCCTCGTTACGTAAGCTGGTCTAGAGAAAACAGAAGCCAGCTTATTAGAATACCTGCCGCCAGTGGTGACAATGTTAGAATAGAGCTTCGTTCACCAGACCCAAGCTGCAACCAATATTTAGCGCTTGCTCTTGTAATAGCTGCGGGGCTTGAGGGCATGGAAGAAAAAAGAATTCTACCAAAAGCAAGAGATGTTGATTTGTTCAACGCAGAAAATGCACAGCTAAAAAATCTTGAGTCACTTCCAAAAACTTTGCAGGAAGCAGTCAAGCTTACAATGAAAAGCGACTTTGTAAAAAAAGTTCTTCCAGAAATTACAGTAAAAGCTTTTTCTAATTCCGAAGATGAAATTAAAGACCCTGAATTTGGAGAGTACTAAACTTTAATGGATAACATACTGATTGCAAGCAATACAAATTCCACAATGGGAATTATCTCAGATTTGCTTCAGTCTGAATCATTCAGCCGCATAGTTACAACGCAGAATGCTTCAGAGGCAAGACGGTATATTTCTGAATTAGATTTTGACTTGATAATTATAGACTCGCCTCTTCCAGATGAAATTGGTGATGACTTGTCACTTACAGCCGCCGACAAAACAACAGCAGGCATTATTTTAATAGTGCAGGCGGAAAATCTTTTGGAAGTAGGCGCGCGTGTAGAAGACGAAGGTGTGTTTGTTCTTCCAAAGCCAATAAGCCCCGAATTCTTTTACCAGTCAGTAAAGCTTCTTACAGCCAGCCGCAAAAGGGTGATGAACCTTGAAGATGAAAATCACAAGCTCCAGAAAAAAATAGAAGAAATCCGCACAGTGGACCGTGCAAAGCTTGTTTTAATTCAAGTCCTAAATATGACAGAAGCCCAGGCCCACCGCTACATAGAAAAGCAAGCCATGGATTTGCGTCAGTCCCGCATATCCACCGC
>JBAXYY010000126.1:0-7197 GCA_041670585.1 Treponema sp.
AATGGCTTGCAAAGTTGTAAAGGTTGGCGGCTGGAACAAGTTCGCTCCAATCTTTATGTGCATTGGTGTAAGCAGCATGGTCATGGGCTTGCTTACAGGCGAGTTCTTTGCTAACGAAGAAATCCTACGTCCGTTTGAAAGATGGGTGACAGGTCTTTTTGGCGAGCCTAGGAATCAAATAATTCCAATGATGCCTTCTAGCGACTCTTCCTCTATAAAAAGAATGTTTATGTTCTTTGGATTCAGCGTTGCGGTTGGCTTTGTCATCAACACAGTGGGGCTTGTAATAAACATTGTGAATCAATTCGCGCTTCATCATCCTGGAAAAGCTATATTTGGAAAGACTGGAATAAGCGGCTCCTGCTTCTTCTGGTATGTTGTTGTAATGGCAGTTAGAGTTGCGTTGTTCCATCATTCAATCGCAGTGTACGACTGGATTATAATTGGAGTGACTCTTTTTGCGACTGCGTTTGGCGGCCCTCTTTCTAGAATTGTTGACGGTGAAAAGCCTGTCTTGGAAAACGGACTTGGAACTGCAATAATAGAATCTCTTGTTGAAGTGCTTGAAGTTATTTCTTCATATCTTTCTAACACAGTGAGCTTCCTTCGTGTTGGAGCATTTGCTTTGGCGCACGCTGTTCTTGGATTTATAATAGAGACAATGGTTGGAATTGCTAATCCTGTTGGAGGAGTTGCAATCAGCATTGTTGGAAATTTAATAGTGATTGTTCTTGAAGGAATGATTGTTGCAATTCAGGTAATACGTTTGCAGTACTATGAATTTTTCAGCAAGTTCTTTAATGAGACGGGCAAGGAATTCAAGCCGTTTGCTTTTGTCTACAAGAGCGAAGCTAAGGCGTGAGATTTTGGGAGCCTCTAAAAACTTCAGCTTTTAGAGACGCCCTATCATTTGTAACAAGGGCAAAATTCTTTTTACAAAAAAAAGGTGTCCTTTGTAAAATGATAAATTGATTTTGAATAAACTGTCGTAGGCAGTTAAAATAAATATTGTGAGTACAAAGAGGTATTTGATATGAACAAGAAAATTTTTTTATTGGCAGCAATCTTAATGGTTGCAACAGTTTCTGGAATGTTCGCACAGGATGCTAACACTTCAACAACAGCGGCTTCATCTACAACACAAGCTGTAGAAACACAAGCTCCTAAAGACAACAGCCAGGCTATTAAATATTTAGCTGCTGCTATTGCTGTAGGCATTGCTTGTATTGCCGGCGGCATGGCTGTAGGAAAAATTGGTGCGGCTGCAATGGGCGCAATGAGCGAGAACGCAGATTTGTCTGGAAAGGCGCTTCCTTTTGTTGGACTTGCAGAAGGTATTTGTCTTTGGGGATTCCTTGTTGCTCTTCTTATAATCATTCTTTAATTAGAATAAGAAAATAAAACAGGACGTTTCCAAGTGGAATATTTTGTAATAGGAGACGCGGAACTTGTCACAGGTTTCGCTTTAGTTGGAGTGAAGGGCCAGGTTGCGCTTAACAGGCAGACAGCTTTAGAGTCGTTTAATTTAATGACAGGGCAGTCTTCTTCTGTAAGCGCTGTAACTTCAGAAAACAGGCCAAAAGTTCTCATTGTTACAGAAGCCGTTGCTGACATGATTCAATATGAAATCTTAAAGTGGCAGATGGCAGGAAAGGCTCCTCTTATTGTAGAAATACCGGGGCTTCAGGGGCATTTGGCAGGAAGAAAAACTCTTTCTGATTCAATCCGTGAAGCTATTGGAATACAGGTTTGAAAATAAATCTATAGTAAGCAACTGAAATCAAAAGCTTTAGTTGTTTTTTTGTTAGGAAAAATTATGGAAGAATTACATTCAAGCGCAGGTCTAGACGAACAGATTTATGCAGAGGCAAGAAAGAAAGCCGCTAAAATTTTAGCAAAGGCTGACTCTGACAGCGCCGTTTTACTTGACGGTGTTGCGTCCAGAGTTCTTGATGCTAAGACAAAAGCTCAGGACGCAAGCCAAAGCCGCATTTCTGTTTATGAAAAAAATATTGACTCATCGTTGCCTTTGGAAAAACAGAGGTACCGTGTTTCTTATATTCATGACTCTGTTGTGACTCAAATTGAATCATATATAGAATCGCTTTCTGAAGAAAAGCAGCTTGAAATAATTCAGACTCTTGTTGAAAGAACAAAGTCTATTTTAAAAGATAAAAAAGTAACAGCGCAAGTTGTGAACTTCAGCGTTGACGCAGCAAAGAAAATGCTTGTGTCTGTTTTAGGGAACAACGTTGAAAAGTGCGAAGAAGCAAAGCCTATAATTTTGGAAGATGAAAAAGTTGCAGGCATAAAAACAAGAAAAGGAATCTTGGTAAAAACAGAAGACGGCAAAATAATATGCCGCTTTACACTTGATGAAAAAATAAAAGAGATTCTTGATTCAAAAATGGAAGAGCTTTCATCTTCTCTTTTTGGCGGGAGGATTCCTGAATGACAACTGGAAAAATTACTAGAATAAGCGGGCCTATTGTTTACGCAGAAGGTCTTGATAAATGCGGCCTTTATGATGTAGTAGATGTTGGAAATAAAAAACTTATTGGCGAAATAATAAGGCAGAACTCTGGAAAGGCGACAATACAAGTTTACGAGGAAGACACCGGAATGAAAATAGGAGAGCCTGTTGTAAGCAACGGTCGTCCTCTTTCTTTAAAGCTTGGGCCGGGACTTGTAAGCACAATCTACGACGGCATTCAGCGTCCGTTAAAAACAATGTACGAAGAAGGCGGCGCTTTTTTGCTTCCTGGTCAGCGTACAGAGCCTTTGGATGGAAAAAAGAAGTGGGCGTTCACTCCTTTTTTTGAACCAGGCAACGGCAATGAAATAAAGGCTGGATCTGCAATTGCGCCTGGAATGATTTTAGGAACAGTGCAGGAAACACAGTCAATCCTTCACAAGATAATGGTGCCT
The DNA here is from genome assembly GCA_041670585.1 of Treponema sp. Taxonomy (GTDB): domain Bacteria; phylum Spirochaetota; class Spirochaetia; order Treponematales; family Treponemataceae; genus Treponema_D. The sequence goes on from JBAXYY010000126.1 coordinate 2,929, forward strand.
CCTTATGTGCGCGGCCGTGTTTTAAAAACATTCGCTGGCAAGGGTGAATACACTGTTGATGATGTAATTGGAACAACAGAGCTTGATGAAGAAATTAAGCTTTCTCAATATTGGCCTTTACGTAAGCCAAGACCTTTTTCTCAAAAGCTTGAAGTAACAGAGCCGCTTGTAACAGGGCTTCGTGTAATAGATGTTTTCTTCCCTTTAAGCAAGGGCGGCACTGCTGCAATTCCAGGCGGATTTGGCACTGGAAAAACAATGACCCAGCACGCAATTGCAAAATGGTGCGATGCTGACTTAATTGTCTACATTGGCTGCGGTGAACGTGGAAACGAAATGACTGATGTTCTAACAGACTTCCCTAAATTGATTGACCCGCGAACAGGGCGCTCTTTGATGGAAAGAACAATTCTTATTGCAAATACATCAAACATGCCTGTTGCGGCCCGTGAGGTTTCTTTGTACAGCGGAATCACTCTTGCTGAATACTACAGGGACATGGGAATGAACGTGGCAATCATGGCAGATTCAACAAGCCGTTGGGCAGAAGCATTGCGTGAGCTTTCTGGACGTATGGAAGAAATGCCTGCGGAAGAAGGATTCCCAGCATACTTGCCAACAAGACTTGCTGAATTCTACGAACGCGCGGGACTTGTAAAAAGCCTTTGCGGAAAGCGCGGCTCAGTTTCTGTAATTGGCGCCGTTAGCCCGCCAGGTGGCGACTTTAGCGAACCTGTTACTCAGCATACAAAACGTTTCATAAGATGCTTCTGGGCGCTGGACCGGGACCTTGCAAATGCTAGGCATTACCCTGCAATCGGCTGGATTGACTCTTACTCAGAATATGCTGATGAAGTAAAAGAATGGTGGGACAAGTACGACCCGCGCTGGGCAACTGTAAGGCAAGATGCGCTTGACCTTTTAAAGAGGGAGCAGCGTCTTCAGCAGATTGTGCGCCTTATTGGACCTGACGCGCTGCCTGACACAGACCGTCTTGTTTTAACAGTCGCGGAAATGATTAAGAACGGATTTTTGCAGCAGGACCAGTTTGATAAAATTGACGCTTACTCAGTGCCGGAAAAACAAATACAGATTTTGCTTTTGATAATGAAATATTATGACAAGGCGCTTGCAGTTGTAAAAGGCGGCGCTCCTTTGGTAAAAGTTATTTCTCTTCCTGTAAAAGATGAAATAGTAAGGGCAAAGCAGGAAGTTCCGAACGACAAAGTTGATGAGCTAAAGACAATAGAAAATCATCTAGAAGAGCAGATGGCGGAACTTGAAAGTACTTATCGTAAAATGGAGTCAGTATGAAAGGAATAGAATATAGCGGACTCTCAATGGTTGACGGCCCGATTGTCGCAGTTAACCGAAGCGAAAACAGCTTCTACGGAGAAACAGTCTACGTAAGGGACAAGGCTGGAGAAAAAAGAACTGGACGTATAATTGATATAAATGAAAAGACAGCGGTTGTTCAAATTTTTGGAACAACAACAGGTCTTGACCTTGAATCTACATCGGTTGAATTTCTTGAAGAGCCAATGGAGCTTCGTGTGGGCAAAGGACTTCTTGGAAGAATATTCAACGGACTAGGAGAGCCAATTGACGGCTACCCTGATATTATTTCAAGCAGAAAAGTCAATGTAAACGGCAACCCAATAAACCCTTACGCGCGTGTTTATCCTCGTGACTTTATTCAGACAGGCATTTCTTCAATAGACGGAATGAACACACTTATTCGCGGACAGAAATTGCCAATTTTTAGCGGCAACGGTTTGCCCCACAACAAACTTGCGGCCCAGATAATTAGGCAGGCAAAAATCTTAAATAGCGACGAAGAGTTCGTTATGGTTTTTGCAGGCATGGGAATAAAATACGACGTTGCTCAATTCTTTAAAAACACATTTGAAGAGAGCGGCGTTCTTTCAAAAGTTGTAATGTTTCAAAGCTTGGCCGACGCTCCATCAATTGAAAGAATCATCACACCAAGATGCGCGCTGACGGCAGCGGAATATTTGGCGTTTGAATGTAACATGCACGTTCTTGTGGTGTTGACTGATATGACAAACTATTGCGAAGCCCTGCGTGAAATAAGCACAACACGTGGCGAAGTTCCAGGCAGAAAAGGCTACCCAGGATATTTGTATTCAGACTTGGCCGAGTTGTATGAAAGGGCTGGAAAAATAAAAGGCAGCACTGGTTCAATCACTCAGATTCCAATTCTTACAATGCCAAACGACGACATAAGCCATCCTATTCCAGATTTGACCGGCTACATTACAGAAGGCCAGATTGTTCTAGACAGGGAGCTTTCTCAAAAAGGTATTTATCCACCAGTAAGCGGCCTTCCAAGTTTGAGCCGTTTAATGAAGGACGGCATTGGCGACGGCATGACGCGCGAAGACCATTCTTCAGTTTCTAGCCAGCTTTTTGCTTCATACAGCAAAGTTAAGAGCATAAGAAACCTTGCGTCAATTATTGGCGAAGAGGAGCTTTCTGCAATAGACAAGCTTTATTTAAAATTTGGCGAGGAGCTTGAGTCAAAGTTTTTCACTCAGTGCGAATATGAAAACCGCTCAATTGAACAGACACTGGACTTGGGGTGGAAGCTTTTAAATATTCTTCCATACGAAGAGCTTTACAGAATTAAGGATGAGATGCTGGAAAAATATCTGCCAGGAAAAAAGAGCGAGGCTGTTGCAAAGTAAATGTCAAAGCTAAATGTTGCGCCTACAAAATCCAATCTTCTCAATATAAAGGAGCAGCTTTCTATAAGCACAGAGGGCTACGACCTTCTTGAGCAAAAGCGCGAAATCTTAGTAATGGAGCTTATGAACTTAGTTGAAAAAGTAAAGCTTCTTGAAAAGGACATGGACAAGTGCATTGCAAAAGCATACCCTGCGTTGCGTAACATGCTTATGGAAGTTGGAACAGACAGGGCTGAACGCGTTGCACATGCCGTTGAGTATAAATTCAACCTTACAGAAAAGCCAGTGACAGTTGCGGGAATGCAGTTCACAAGCCTAGATGTCACTCTTCCAAAGAAGCAGCTCTTTTATTCATTCCTTGACACTTTCCCAGACAGCGATGAAGTTCAGTCAGATTTTTTTGAGCTATTAACATTGATTACAAAACTTGCAAGCATAAGGACAATTGTCTGGAGGCTCGCAATGGAAGTTAAAAAAACTCAGCGCCGTGTAAACGCACTGGACAAGATGGTTATTCCGCAAGATAAGGAAACTGTAAAATATATAGAAAGCGTTCTTGAAGAAAGAGAAAGGGAAAATGTTTTTGTTCTAAAGTCGTTGAAGAAAAAAGGTTAGAGTGGAGGTAGCTGATGATTAAACCGCTTTTTCAAAAAGTTTTAGTTGCTGTAAATGGTTCTGAGCAGTCTATTCATGCTGCAATGTACGGCATACTTATGGCAAAGGTTTACCATTGTCAAATGAAGGCGGTTTATGTTGTTGACACCGCCACAATCAAGCAGCTTACTATGAGCAAATTTCTTGTAAGCGAAGAAGGCTATGAAGCGGAAGCGGGTCTTACTTCAGACGGAGACAAAAACTTAACTTATATAAAAAATCTTGCAAAATCAAAGGGAATTAAAATTGAAGCCGAGCTTAGAAAGGGCGCAATCTGGTCAGAGATAGTGACTGTTGCAGATGACTTTAAAGCAAACCTAATTCTTCTAGGCGGCACTCCACACACAGAAACTTCAACAATTATTCATGACGAGCCAAGCGTTGAAAACAGAGGCATCATTGGAAGCGCAAAATGTTCAGTCTTAGTTGTGAAGGAACCTTACATTGAACAGCTTTTTAAGTTAGCTTAAAAAACAACCTCTATAGTAAATAAAAATCCTTATTGATATACTCTTCCTATGAGAAAATTATATAAACTTATTATTCAACTTATTTTTATTTTAGCAGTGTCATTTTGTTTTGCAGAAAAGACACCTGTTAAAAATCTTTCATCGTACAAGCTGGAAAACGGGCTTGAGCTTTATGTAATGGAAAATCATTCAGCTCCGTTAGTGTACATTGAAATTGCTGTTAAGGCTGGCGGCATTGCTCAGACAAAAGAAAACGCAGGCCTCTTTCATCTTTACGAACATATGATGTTCAAAGGGAACACTAAGTACCCAAATGCGGCATCAGTACAGAAGGCAATTAACGACATGGGTGTCGCTTCATGGAACGGAAGCACCAGCGCTGAGTGTGTGAATTATTTTTTCACAATTCCGTCTGACTTGCTTTACAAAGGGCTTGA
>JBAXYY010000127.1:0-7148 GCA_041670585.1 Treponema sp.
AATGAAGTTACTTCAAACAATGAAGTTACTTCAAACAATGAAGTTACTTCAAACAATGAAGTTACTTCAAACAATGAAGTTACTTCAAACAATGAAGTTACTTCAAACAATGAAGTTACTTCACAGGTTGAAGTTGAATCAAAAAAGGAATAAAAGCAATGCCATTTTTTAGCACCAAAGTTCCACAATCTTATTTAAAAACAATCAGAGTAGACTCATACATTGCATCTTTGCCAAACGGAATGAACAGAAGCAAATTAAAAAGCGGTGTCTCAGAAATTTTGATCAACGGTAAAAAACAAAAAATTTCCTGCAAAGTAAAAGCAGGTGACCAAATTGATATTGAATGGGAAGACAATATTCCAGATGACATAGAGCCTGAAAATATTCCGCTAGACATAATTTATGAAGATGAAAATGTTTGTGTAATTAACAAGAAGCAAGGCATGGTTACTCACCCTGCAAGTGGCAACTGGACAGGCACTTTGGTAAACGCGCTTTTATACCACTGGGGCCGTGAAAAAATTTCACAAATAAAAGACGGAGCCGATTCTGAAATACTAGAAAGAAGAAGGCCTGGCATTGTTCATAGGCTTGACAAGGACACATCAGGCATTATTATAACAGCCAAAAAAAGGGACTCAGAAGAATATCTGCAAAAGCAATTTAGAAATCACAGAAGCTTGGTAAAAGAATACATCGCAATTTGCTTTGGCCGTCCCCAGCACCAGCATGGCGTAATTAAAACACAAATAATTAGAGACCCAAAAAATAGAAAAAGATACAGGGCCGTAACAGACACCTCTGATGGCAAGTACGCGGAAACAAAATACAGATGTATTGCCTGCTACGGAGAATACTCTTTAATGAGGCTTAGAATAGAGACAGGAAGGACACATCAAATAAGAGTTCACATGAAATATTTAAATTGCCCTATTGTAGGCGACTCAATTTATTCAAAGCCTGATAGAATATTTCCAAACGCAACTCTAATGCTTCATTCAAGGCTATTAAAAATAAAACTTCCAAATCAAAAGACATGCACGACTTTTAAAACTAAAACACCAAAACGTTTTATAGATATTCTAAAAGTTCTTCATAAAGATTTTCAAAAAACAATACTCCCAGAAGACAGGTAGCGTGGACTTATGTTAGAAAAGAAAATTAAAATATTGCATGAACCTTCAGAAAAGGAGCCTTACATTGTCGTTTCAAAACAAAGGGGGCTTCCAAGCGCGCCTCTAGTTGAAAATGAAGATTCTGCATTAACACAAGCCGCTATTCTTTTTCCAGAAGTTAATTCAATTGATGGCAAGAAAAAAATAGAGAAGGGCCTTATTCATAGAATTGACACAGAGACAGAAGGTCTTGTTTTAATTGCTGCGACTCAATCTTTTTACGACAATATGATTTCTATTCAAAATCAAAATAAATTTATAAAAAAATACACTGCTTTATGTGTTAATATCCCAAATATCTCATCAAAACTAGAAGGTTTTCCACCTTTTTTTACTACAGACGACTGTTCGTTAGCAAAAATCAATGAAACTACCGTTAGTTTTTCTGATAAAAATTCAATTAACGACCGTTCGTTAGCAAAAAATAATAAAACTACCGTTAGTTATCTGAATGATTCTTCAACTAACAACTGTTCATTAGCTTCAAACAACAAACAAAATATCTTAATTATTGAATCAAGATTTAGATATTATGGAAAAAACAACTCGTCAGTAAGGCCTGTTACAGAAGAATCCGGACGTGCGGCATTAAATAAAGCATCTCAGAAAAATCCAACTTTATACAAGACAAAAATATGCATTTCAAAATATAACGATAAATCTTATCTGTGCAATTGTGAAATAACAAGAGGCTTCAGGCACCAGGTAAGATGCCATTTGTCCTGGGCAGGGTACCCTGTGGAAGGTGATATTTTGTACAATACAGAATGCAAGCCAAATGACAACTTTAGATTTTCTGCGACAGAAATATCTTTTCCTAATCCGCAAGATAATGAGGTTAAGACATATTCTATTGTTCCAGATTTTTTATAAAGATGTTTATAAACATAGTCATTGAAAAAAGAAAATCTTTTTGCTATACTGCAAACATTAAAAAACAAGCCCGGATGGTGGAATTGGTAGACACGCTAGTTTCAGGTACTAGTGCCGCAAGGCATGCCTGTTCAAGTCAGGTTCCGGGCAGCTTTTCTAACTGTTAACCTTCATAATAATAAAAGCAATTATCGCAATAAGAACAATTATGCAAATACCAAAAAGCCATGCAGGAACGTCATCTGAGCCGCTATTTTTTTTATTAGATTTTGATTCATATTCAGAAAAAGCTTCGTCTATTTGCTTTCTAGATTTTCTTCCAAGATTATGTTTTTTTGTTCCATCAGGATTAACATTTGAATCTTTTGATATATTAGGCATTGCATAGCCGCATTGTGGGCATCCAAATTTAAATGTTTTAACATCGCTTGTAAATCCACATTTTGGGCATCTTACAGAAGAAAAAAATTTGCCACACTTTGGGCAAAAACGTGCATTGGCTGGAACTTCAGAACCGCAGTTTTCACAGAAATATTTTGCTTTTTGTTTTTCCATTTATTTCAGCCTTCAATTTTTAAAACAAGAGGCTCTGAAATATTATCCGGCACTTTTTCTACAATAGCAGTAACAGCCTTAACATTGTCATTATATCTCAAGGAGCAAGTAAGAAACTTGTCGCCAACTACAACATCTTTAATTTGATTTACATTGTCCTGAAGAAATTCAAGATTGTTGTTTGCATAAGAAAGAACTTTTCCTGTAACAAAATTGTTATGATGCGGATTTGAAAATATAAATGATGCTTTGGAAACGACTATTTTTTCATCATCATCATGATTAGTTTGTTTTATTTCTTTTTTTATTAAACCAGGATTTACAATTTTCAGCACAGATTCAAAATCTTTATCACTACATTCAGAAGGGAACAGTCCATTTATACCAAGAATTTGTGCCTTCTTTTTTTCATCAAGAGAAAAATCCTTGTCAATTATAAGAATTACTTTTGGTGCTGTTTTTTCTATGCTAGAACTGTACTGTACACATGAAGTGTACTGTACAAATGTCTTCCAATGACGTGGATAGTCTTTTCCGTTAATAATAACAAGGTGTGGCGCAATTTCCTCAACATTATCAAGTGCCTTTAAAAGCCAATGGTAAATAATGCATTCATAACCGTTTCTTTCAAGAATCGAAGTGAGTTTTACTATTAAATTATCATCATCACAAATTACAAGTGCTTTCATTATTCAGATTCCAGATTTTCTACAGAGTAATCATAAATTAACCAAATGCCGTCCCTTTGACGAACAAAGTATGTATATCTCTTTTTTTCTGTATATGTGTCATTTTTAAACCATTCATAAACAGTAACTGTGCCCTCAGTCTGTGAATAATTAGTTGTATCTATTGAAAACTTAGATGGAATAGCAACAATATCATTATCTATTCTATTTTGCATAAGCTCAACTTTAAATGACTGTAGCATTTCAGACCTGTCATCAGCGCCCATGTTATTATATTTTCTAAGTCTAACGGGATCTCTTTTTAACATTTCCTCTACGTCCATATACAAGAAATACTGATCCCACAAATTCCTTTGGCGGGCAATAATGGTCTGCTCAACAACACGGTCAGGGCTTATTTGCTCAGTTTGCAATAAAGAGGCTGTTCCTTGTTCAACAGGAATTATTGTTGAAGAAGCGGCTGTTGGAGAAGGGCGAACTTCCAAACTTAGCCTGTTTGAAGAAATAACATTTTCTTTTGTTTTATAAAGTTCTGGATAAAAACGAAGCTCAAGATAATAAATCGAAGGATCGTCTATAGCCAAGTAATTCTTTACATTTTCTATAAAAGAATATTCCTCACCCGGCTCAAGGGAAATTTCTCTAAAATAAACAGTTTGATTTGTAGAGCGCTTTCTAATTAGATTGTCTGTCTGTGGCTGTATGTTGTTTTTTACAGTGTATGCAATAAAATCAATACTAAAAACCCTATCATCAGCTAGTTTAAATCTTAAGGTTTCTGAGCCTTTGTTTGAAACAGAAACATGTATGTAAATTGGATTATCTTCGCTATTGCCAGGGTAGTACATAGTTCTGTTATAAAATCCTATATTTACGTCTGCGTTCTGCATATTTGCATTGATGTTTTTAGAAGTTGACTTGTCAGTCACACTGTCTTCCGCAACTACAGTATGGGCAAAAAGTAATAAAGTTGCTATAATCAATAACTGTGTTTTTTTCACTTAAATAACTCCCGTCTGAAAAAATCAGACAAACATTTATATACTTATTATCGGACAAATATGAATAATACATTATCTACTAAAACACTTTATTCTTTACTTTCTTCATGGAGCTCGTTCCACGAATCTGCAATAAAAATTGCTGACGACGACTCTCTTGAACCAATTGAGGTTTCAGGCCTTAAAGGCAGCCTTTCTTCTTTTTTTGTAAAGCAAATAATTGAAAGGCTGAAAGTAAATAAGATTCACATTACGCAGTATACTGCAACTAACGCAGATTCTCAAGGCAAAATGCCTTCCACTGACTTTGTAGTTATTGTTCCAACTCAAAAAGAAGCTGATGAAATACAGACTGACTTTGAGACAGCGTTTGATGCCTGTGAAGTTGAAATACACCAATTGCCATGGTGGGGAATGCTTGCGTACAGGCCTGCCGCAAAAGGCTCTTCTGTTTTTGGAGAAAGGGCAGGTGTGCTTGCAAAACTTTCCACAAGAAGCAGCTCCTCTTTAAATAATATCGTCCCAAGAATTTTTATAATCACAGAGCGCTCACTTCTTACACCAGTGCCGCCGCCTTCTTACACAAGAAAGCTTACTTTTTCGTTAAGAAAAGGCCAGCAGTTCGACCCAGAGCAAATTGTCTCTAAGCTGACAGACGAAGGGTATATAAGGGTACCAAGAGTAGGTATGAAAGGAGAGCTTGCCTTGCGCGGTGAAGTTCTAGATATTTTCATGCCTGATGAAGATTTGGCTACAAGAATTGTTTTTGACTTTGACAAGATTGAGCAGATAAAAACATTTGATGTTGCAACACAGTCCACAAAAGAAAGCCTTGACTTCATTACAGTGTACCCAATGAAGGAAGTTGTCTGGACAGAAGAGCTTGCGGAAAAGCTAGAGACTATTCTTTCAAAAGAAGACAAGGGCGGCATTGTAAATAATTTTGCCGATTACGATGAAAAAAAACGCACAGGAACACTAAATAGCAACCAGTCGTTAGCCAAACAGGTGCTCGAGGAAGAAACTTACGACCTTTCGTTAGGTAAAAAATCAAAAAACAAGCAAACTAACAACCGTTCGTTAGACAAAATACAAGAAAATGATGAAACAAACGAACGTTCATTAGACAAATCGCAAGAAGACAACACAACTCATGACCGTTCATTAAATAAATCTATAGAAAATGACGTAACAAACGACCGTTCATTAGACTCTAAAAACAACAGCAATATACACCTTGCCTTAACAGACGATGCTAGAAATGAAAAGGAAAGAATACTGACCGAGCTGGAAGTAAACCACGAGTCAGAAGGCGAAGAGCTTTTCTACGGCATTCTTTGGGACAAGCAGTACTCAGTTTTAGACTACATAGCTCAGAACACATACATTTTCTGCTACGACTACGACAGGCTCTGCAACGCGCAAAGGCTTTTGGAAAACGAGTACAACGGCTCTTACAGAATTGCAAGGCAGACATTGCCAGTACTTACTCCAGACTTCATGCTCTTTAACTTTAAGAAGACGCTTTCCTCAAACGGCAAAAGCATACTGTTCAGAACGCTTGAAGACGACACAGAAAAACTAGATGCAAAACAAGACAGCACAGAAAACAAACAAGGCTCTTTGGAAAATATAAGCAAAGACAAGAACCACTTATACATACAGTGCGAGGCTCCCCAAAGTTATTTTGGCAATATAAACTACTTAAAAGAGCAGATGTCCTCTTTGCAAAACGACGGCTGGCAAATATTTGTATTCGCCGACAACGTGAACCAGGCTCTAAGAATTGAAGAGATACTAAAGTCATTCACAGCTCCAGAAGACAAGGATTTAACTCCGTTAAGAATATCAGGGCAGGCAATTTCACAAGGCTTTTCTATTGCGGACGAAAAGATTCTTGTAGTACAGGAAAATGAAATCTTTGGAAGAAAACGGCAAATACCAAAATCAATTAGAAAGGCAAAATCGGCCGTTATAGACAACTTTGTGGAGCTTAACCCTGGAGACTACGTAGTGCACGTAAACTACGGCATAGGGCTTTTTAAGGGCATTGAGAGGGTAAAATCGCTAGGGACAGAAAGGGACTACATAAAGCTTGAGTACGCTGACGAGGAGTTCGCGTTTGTGCCAATTGAGCAAGTTAATATGGTCCAGCGCTACATTGGCAGTGAAACAGAAAAACCTCATCTAGACAGAATTGGAAGCAAAAGCTGGAGCGCAAGAAAGGCAAAAGTCCAGAAGACAGTAGAGGAGCTTGCGGAAAAACTTATCGACTTGTACTCAAAAAGAAAGGCTTCTCGCGGATATTCATTTCCCAAGGACACAGAATGGCAGTCTGCTTTTGAAGCGGCTTTCCCTTACGAAGACACGCCTGACCAGGTTACAGTCACTCAAGAAATAAAAGAAGACATGGAAAAAGACGTTCCAATGGACAGGCTTGTTTGCGGCGATGTTGGATATGGAAAAACAGAAATTGCAATGAGGGCGGCGTTCAAAGCGGTAATGGGCGGCAAGCAGGTCGCGTTCCTAGCGCCAACAACAATCTTAGCAGAACAGCATTACGAAACTTGCATGGAAAGATTTAAAAACTTCCCAGTGCACATTGCAGAAATGTCAAGGTTTGTTCCTCCGGCAAAGCAAAAGATAATCAAGGAAAAGCTAAAGGCCGGTGGAGTTGACATTCTAATTGGCACGCATAAGATTCTACAAAAAGACATTGTGTTCAAGGACTTAGGCTTGCTGATTATAGACGAGGAGCAGCGATTTGGCGTAAAGGACAAGGAAAAGCTAAAAGTAATGAAGACAAACATAGACTGCCTTGCAATGAGCGCCACTCCAATTCCAAGAACGCT
>JBAXYY010000128.1:0-7051 GCA_041670585.1 Treponema sp.
ATTTCATCTTTTGCTTCAAAGTAGTCGCCCACTGCCGCGTCAAGTTCCGCAATTACGCCGTCGAATGTTGCTATTACTTTTCTGTCTTGAACTTTTTGCACATAAGAAGTGCGCGCCTTTTGCATTAGCTCAATTTCTTTTGCACTGCCTGTAACTTTTTTTTGCGCAATTTGATAGTCTTCGTTCGCCAGGTTGTACTGCTGCTCTGTGTCATCAAGCTGCAAGATTACATCGCCTTTTTTTACGGTGTCGCCCTCTTTTACATATACCGCAACTACAGTGCCGTCGCCTTGCGCCTGAAGCGTCTGTTCGTTCGCCGCGGAAACAGTTCCCGCAATGTCTATTGTGTCTTCATAAGTTTCTGTACGAACTGTGTAAGTTGTGCTTGAAGAAGATTTATTTGAGATTATCTTTTTTGTAATAAGAAGCGCCGCAACTAAAACTACAACTGAGACAATTGCTATTATTAAAATCTTTATTTTCTTTTTCATTTATTTTCTCCTGAAGAAGAATTTGTTTCTTTTAAAACTGAATCTATATTTTCATCATCACAAAATAAAAGTTTTGTTGTGTTGTTGTAGATGATGAATTCAACATCGTTCACAAGGCATGTAATTCTTGCTTTTTCTGAATTCACTACAGCAGAACGGTAGTCGCTTTCTGTGACAATTCCCGCCTTGTACCAAGAGGCCGTGTCTTTTTCTAGCTGCGAGTAAGTTTCATATTCTTCCTTGTCAGACTGCCTTGACCAAATTAAGTCGCTAAGCGAAGTCTGCTGAGTTACAACATCTGTGTAGTAAGAATCTTTTGCAGAAGAAATTGAAATGTCCTCTAACTTTGAGTCAAGAACTTTTTGTTCATCTGAAATTTTTGTGAGCGCTATGCTTGAAGGTGTGAATGTCAGCCCCAAAGAATATGCCGGTGTTGAATCTGGACTTGCAACTGGTATAGAAACTCCAGCACTTGCTTTTACGCCACTCCATGTTAAGGAAAGCCCTGTGTCCACTGTGTCGCTTGAAGTGTTTGAGTTTGCAAAAGTGTAGCCTGCGTTTGCGGAAAGTGAAATATTTTTGTCTGCCTGCCGTGTAAGCTCGCCTATGTACTTGTCCCATTTTGCGCTTTCTATTGAAGAATAATTTGACTCTTCAAAAGAAAGAACATCTATTCCTTCAACTTGCGGAATGTATGTTGGCAAAGAGCTCCATGCAGTTTCAAAAGTCTCATCTGATGAGACTGTGGCAGTTGATGAAGTATTGCCTTGCGCTTTTTTTACACCGCAGTTTGCTTCAAATAAAGTTTGCTCTCTTATAAAAGCACGTTTTGCTTCATTCAATTCACGCGTTGCAGTTCTAACTTTTAAGTCATACGTTCTGTATGTTGATGAAGTTTTTGTGTAGCCTTGAGCCACTATTTTTTTAAAGTCAACTTCATCTTCATAAAGTGTCTGCTCGGCAGTAAGAACTGTTTGCGCTTGTGTAAGAAGTGATTTTAAATCTGTGTAGAAAGATTGCTCCGCAGAAAGCGCTCTTTTTTGAACAGCACGCTCCGCTTCTAAAAGTTCACGTTGTGCTTTTTCCAAAGTGACGCGCCGTGTAAGCTTGTTGCCAGAAATAATATCTGTGCTTAAGGAAAGAGAGACATCTTCCATACCGCTGCCGTTTTCTTCTGAAGAAAGTGTAACATCGCCTGTTAAAGAAAGAGATGTGTTGTTGTACTGTGGCAAGGAAAGAGACGCAGAAGGTTCAATTGTGAAAGTTGTGCCGTTTGAAGAAGGACGCAAGACCATTGTGCCTGTAGAAAGAGAAAGTGCAATTCCGTTATTTATTTTTGATTCTTGCAATGAAAGTGATTTTGACTGCGCTGTTAAAGAAAGGCTCTGGAGCTGAAGATCGTTTTCAAGGTAGCCAGAAAGGAGAGAGATTAAATGGCTATACCCCGCTTCGTTTTCTTCAGTTCCAGAATGAGCTTCTTCTGCAAACACACTTCCAGAAATGGACAAGATTTCTAGAATGAATACAACTGACAAAAGACGTAAAGTTTTTTGAAAGCTGAATCTGTTTACATTGTCAACTCGAATTTTATTATAGGTTTGATTGCTTAATATTTTCTTTAACGAAAATAATTTTTTGTTATGGTAGGAATTGCTCTCTGGCTTAATACAAGTGGTTGTTCTGCGTAAATGCAGAGCCATCATTGTGCACCTCCGGTTTTATCTGTAGTAAAAAATGTTTTCATTTGGAAAACCTCCGTAATAAAAAACATTGCTCAAAATTGAGTTTCATTTTCTACAACAAATAATACCGATAGAGAAATTTAAAATCAAATAATTTACTGTTAGCTTAAAATAAACTACAAGCAGAAAAACCGCAGTTTATTAAAACCAGGACTTTACTGCGGCCACAATCTTGTCAAAGAATGTGCTTATTGTTTTTACAAAAGACGCGCCCGCAACAAAAGTGCCAACAGAGCTGCCTATTGAGGAAAGAATAAAAACTAAAAGCACACGTAGAATTCTATTTTTATAGAACCCTTTAAGGCTTCCTGCATCCTTCTGCATGTTTTCCATATCAGCAACTTTTGGCTTGCAAATGAGCGCTTGAACAAGTCCTGTCACCATTCCAATTCCAATCACCGGGCAAAGTGAAGTTATAGGCGCACCAAGAAGAGCTACTAGAATTGTAACTGGGTGGGCGCCCGCAATAAGAGAGCCTAACGCCGCAAGAGTTCCATTCCACAAAACCCATGCGCTTAGCATATCCCAGCCCTTTGCCTTACCGCCAAAAATAAAACCTACTACAATAAGCGCAACAATTAAAATTGGAATAATCCAAGATGCAATTTTTGCGCCAGTTTTTTTTGCAGGAACACTTTCAATCTCAGAACATTCAGGCTTTTCTTCACCTGCCGCTATTTTTTCTAGATGAGCCTGCACTCCATTCAAATGCCCCGCACCTAAAACCGCAAGAACTTTATTTCCTTTGCACTGCCAAATGTGGCACGCTAAATATCTGTCCCTCTCGTCAATAAGAACACGCTTAACGTCTGGCATATAGTCAGAAAGCTCGTTCATCATTGAGTCCATTTCACTTTTGTTTTTAAGATTTTCTATTTCAGCACTGTCAACTTTCTCATCTGTGAATGTGCTTGCTATCATTGCAGAAAGAAGTTTGCACTTTCCCCACCAAGAATTTTCTGCCCAAGCGCGCCTCATTGTAACTGCAATTGGACGGTCAACCATTTCTTGTGGAATATTAAGCTCTTTTGCTTTGTTGATTGCGGCAAGCATTTCGTCCCCAGGCTTTACTCCAGATTCCATGCCCATTCTTTTTTGATAAGAAGAAAGAACAATGTTCGCAAGCATAAGAAAGCCCTGCTTATTTTTAAGCACCTGAATAATGTCCATCTTGCGCCAAGATTCCGGGTCTGTTAAATTCTGAAGTCGTTTGTCGTCAAGCTCTATTCCTACAGTGTCTGGCTTTTCGTTTTCAACTGCGGCTGTTACTTCAGAAATGCTTTTAGCAGAAACGTGCGCTGTTCCCACAAGAATAATTTCCCTTCCCGCTAAAAAGAGATGCTTCTGAGTGTCTGAGTCTTTTGCCTTTTCTTTTGCAGCAGTGTCATCAGCAACTTCTATTTTTTTATCATTACAATTTACAATTGAGTCAACACTAGATTCATTTTTAGCTTCCGATTTTTTTACATCAGAATTTTTTTTATTTTCTTTATCATCAGTTTCCATTGTTCACCTTACCAACTTTCCATTCAGCAATTCTATATTCAAAGAACATAGGACTGTTCATATTTACAACTTTCAAGTAATACTCGTTTGCAAATTCAGTTCCGCCGAACATGTCATAAAGCAGACCTAAATAGAAGTACATTTTACCTCTTTTAGTAGAATTGTCTATAGAACTAATTTTTTGAAGCAACGGCAGCTTGTCTGTTTCATCGTGAAAAGAGCGGAGCATTGTGTACTCCACAGAATTTCTGTCCATTGTTCTAAGAACAGAGTCGCTGTATTTTTTAGCGTTAACTTTGTCGCCTTCCATATAGTAGCAGTAAGTTATCATAAGCGGATAAGAAATATTGTCCACGTTAAATTCACGGCACTTCATAAAAGCTTTGCGAGCTTCCGACCAGTCTTTATCATGGAACGCTAAAATGCCAATGCTTTCATAAGCCAAGTAATAGTCAGGATTCAGTTTGATAATTGTTTTGTAGTCTGCAAGCGCTTCTGTAAATTTATTTTCTTCGTCGTACAAGCCAGCCCTGTAAACATATCCAAGAAAATAATCAGGCTCCATTTCAACAGCTTTTGTCCAAGCCACTTCTGCATCTGCAAACTTTCCTAAATAACGTAGATACATTCCGTAGTCCAGGAAATAGTTGTAATTTTCACCGTCAATTGCAATTGCCTTTTCAATATTGTCAGCGGCAACTTTATAACGGCTGTTTGCGGCTTCCAGTTTTGCTAAATAATAATATGCTTCATCATTGTAAGGATCCTGCGCAATAACTTTTTGCAATGTTGATTTTGAAGCTTCGTCATCTTCTGTGTAATAGCAAGTTTCCCCGTAGCCCAGCAAAGCCGTCTCGTTTGTTGGATCGCCAGAAAGCGCTTTTAAATAAAACTGCTTTGCTTTTTTGTAGCTGCGGTTTAGAAGTGCGTCTTCTGCCAAGGAAATATTTGCCTCTGCGTTCTTAGGATCTTTTTCAAGAAGAGCATTTATCTGTGCATTTTTTTCTGCAGTGTTTCCAGTAGCTTTTGCTATAACAGCGGCAAGCTGCATTACATCAGTGTTGTCTGGATACTTTTCAGAAAGAGAATCGCAAATAACTTTTGCGTCATTATAACGTCCTGCGCTAACAAAAAGAGAGGCCTTTAAAAACAGAAGGTCAAAGTCTTCCGCATATTTTTCTGGAAGTTTGTCATAAAGCTTAAGAGCGTCTTCTGCCGTGCCTGTTCTTAAAGCCTGTTGTAGTTCTTCCACAAATCCAGACTTTGAAAATTCATCTTTGTCTTCTTTTTTTGGCTCTTCTTTTTTTACAGAAGTTTCTTCTGATTTTTTTTCTTCAACAGGAGTTGTTGCAGGCTGCTCTTCAACAGGTTTTTCTGTCTTTGTAGAAACACAAGAAAATAATGAGCAGCAAATAAAAGTTCCTGCCATACAAACAAACAATACGTTAATAAATTTTTTCATAATTCCCCACATTTATGTTGCATATTGCATTTTGTAACTTTAATAGATAAAATAAGCAAAATGCGTAAACATCCTATAAGAAAGTTTTTTGGACTAACAATCCTTTATGCCGTTATAATTATCGGCATTTTTATACTTCAATTTAAGACCGAATCTGTAATTTCTCAAAATATCGGTTCTCTTCGTATTTCCCTTGCTCAAGTTGAACAAGAAGATAACAAAACAGAGCTAAGAAATCAACTGCAGGTGAATTTCAACGGAGTAGGCTTCACAGCAAACGACTCAACTCCAGCTGTTGTTTCTAACTCAAACATAAGTGGCAGCGAAAAAAACCTTGTCCTTAAGTCTTGGTCAAAGCCAACAGACCTTTCTGCAGAATTTTTATTCACAGACGGTTCTTCTATTACATTCACAGTTTCTGATAAAACTT
Source organism: Treponema sp. (assembly GCA_041670585.1). GTDB lineage: Bacteria > Spirochaetota > Spirochaetia > Treponematales > Treponemataceae > Treponema_D. Next base: position 5,632 of record JBAXYY010000128.1, read on the forward strand.
CAAAAGCAAGCCTTACAATTTTAGCAGAACCTTCTAAAGGAAACGACACTCTTACTTTGGTTTACAGGCCAGAAGGCGGCTACACAATAAAAGAGCAAATGTTAAATAAGATTTACATTTCTTCCAAGAACTCAAACTTTGCACTTAATGCGCCACATATTGCGTCAGACAGAATTGCATTTTCTTCAAACAACTCAATTGCAACTTACAATTCTTATGATCCAACAAAGCATTTCTCTTTTGACTCAATAATTGGTCTTTCACTTACAGACAGCAAAACATTTGATTCAACTGTTAAACAAGTTAAAGCTGAGTTGATTACAAAATTCAATCAGATGGTTGCTTCTGCAGACTCAAATTCTCTTTCTGAACAGGACGTAATTTCCTACGTAGCTGAAATGGCAATCAACGGAAGATTTGACGAAGCGCTAGACAATGTGCCTGACTCATTTAAAAAAGGAAACAAGCGCACATATATTTCATCACCTTATTTTGACAACATGGTCAACATGAACAAGAGCCTTGTCATGCAATTAGATAAATTAAATTCAATGGAACAAAGCGCACTGGACTCTAAAAACTTAGACATATTCAGTGTTGAAAATATAGATGATTTTATTCTTATGCAAAAGCGCACTTCAAAAATAAAATCACTTCTTTCTATGCCATCTACAATAGAAAATTTTGCGCCGACAGTTTCGCAAGCAACTGGAATTATTTCTGTTTATACAAAGCTTTTTAAAAAAGATCCAACACTAGCTTCGTTATTTGACTCCGTTCTTGATAAATGCGTTAATAAAATAGAAGGCAGCTGTTCACTTGAAGAAGGAAAACTAGCAGTTTCTGAAAACTCAACGCCACTTTCAATTGATCAAACAATTCTTACTGGCGCGGCTCTTGTAAATTACGGCAAGTTAAAGTCAAATGATGTTTTAGTTCAAGCTGGTTATCTTTTAATAAATTATAATTTTAATTCAACAGACACTCTTCCACTGCAAACTCTCAGCAAGATTTATCCTTACCTTGTGCAGAACAACAATTACTATCCACATGCAGATATTTTTGGCTACTACGGAAAGTCACCTGTTTGGGCATGGACATGCGCCTCTGCTATTTCTTATGCAAAAGAAAGCGACGGCACAATTGACATTAACATAACATTCCCGCTTGGCGAAACACATTATGTTATTTTCAATGGAGTCCCTACATTCCACGCGAACATAGAAATACAAAAGCAAAGGTTCAGAACAGACCCACGCTTTGAAACATACAACTCTTCTGGATATGTCTATAATTCAGACACACAGACATTGTTTATTAAATCACGCCACAAGTCTCAAGTGGAGCTTATTCGTCTTTTCTGCGACAAAGAAAACACATTCGTTCTTGCAAGCAGTGCAAGCGCATCTACTGTTGTAGC